>NZ_JBHUEM010000042.1:0-707 GCF_042680805.1 Bacillus salitolerans
TGAGTCCCTTTATCAAATGGATTTCCTAATTGAAGCTTTTTCGTCTTTTCTACAAACTTTTCCATGAACTCATCATAAATGTCTTCATGAACATATAGCCTTGAACGAGCTTCACAAGATTGACCTGTATTATAGAAAATTCCAAATAGTGATCCGTCTACCGCTGCATCTACATCCGCATCTTCAAACACGACATTTGGTGACTTGCCGCCAAGCTCTAGTGTTACGCGTTTTAATGTTTGGGACGCTTTTGCCATAATATCTTTACCTACAGGAGTTGAGCCTGTAAATGCTACCTTATCAACTTGTGGATGTTCGACGAGGTAATTCCCCACTTCAGCACCTGATCCTGGAACAACATTCACGACACCTGCTGGCACACCTGCTTCAATACAAATTTCTGCTAAAACAATACAAGTAAGTGGCGTTAAGGAAGCTGGTTTTACCACTACTGAACACCCGACTGCAATAGCTGGTGCAATTTTCCACGCAGCCATCATTAACGGATAATTCCAAGGAATAATTTGTGCACAAACTCCTACCGGTTCTTTTTCCGTAATGTTTTGAAACTGACCTGGAACTGGATTAACGGAGCCGCGATGGCCGACAATCGCTCCTGCATAAAATTCAAAGTCTTCAATCGCTTGCATGACTTGACCTTGTGCTGCAGCTAAAGATTTCCCAGTATCTAAAATCTCCAATTCAAC
>NZ_JBHUEM010000043.1:0-1534 GCF_042680805.1 Bacillus salitolerans
CTTCGTTTGCCATTAACAATTCTTCTACTAACTCTGAAGCTGTAATAAATTTTGTCTTGTACCCATTGTGAATCATTTCTATTCCCAAGCCTGTCGCAAGGTGGGACTTTCCTGTCCCACTGTTCCCAAGAAAAATAATATTCTCCTTTTTTTCTACAAATTCACCTTTTGCGAGAGTCAGAAATTTATTCCGATTCAAACTTGGCATCAAACTAAAATCATAGGTATCTAGTGTTTTTTGAACAGGAAAAGATGCCTGCATTAATCGTCTTTGTTTTTGGTTTTCTTCTCTTTTTTCTACTTCAGCTTCAAGTAATCCCAATAAAAATTCTTCATAGCTAAGATTTCGATCTTCTGCCTCTCTAGCCAAAGAACGATACTGGTTTCCAATGGTAGGCAATCTTAGCTGTTTGGTCATGTGGTCTACTAGTAGTTCTGTTTTCATTTCATCTGGCCCCCAGTTAATTTTCCATATTGTTCTACATTAGACTTTTGAATCTTATAGTCTAAGAGATTTGTAGGCGTTTTTTCGTTTGAAAGAGTTCGGATATTCATTGGATTATTCGTAAGCCTTTGAATGATTTCGTGTACGATTTCATATCGAAAGACTTGTGTTTGCTCAGCTTCTAGTAAGGCTTGAGTTAACTTTTCCATACCAATTTCACGATGTAGGAGTAGAAGTCGAATAAATTTTCGATCTCCATCGGCTCCTTCTTGTTCTCTCATCTTACGATGAAAACGTCTGAACACTTCTGGAACGCTAGATGATTGAAATGCGTGGGCATCACGTATCGCTCGTGGTTTTTTTATCAATGCTTCTAGGTAGTGATCAAGAACGGTGACTACTTGATTCCTTTCGTAAGAACGATGATGCTCTGCGATCACTTGGTTTTGATCCACTACGATCACACGATCCACAAAAATTTTTACCCATACGGAATGACCAACATAGCCACAGGGTACAGAGTACTGATTCGTTTCAACTGTTATTAAAGATGTCTTATTCACCTGGCATGAAACTAATTTACACGCCTCAAATCTTTCTTGCGGAAGTGGATGGAGGTGCTCTTTTTCTTTCATCCACATTTCCCCAACGGTTTCATTTGACTTAGGAACCTTTCGATGTTCAGCTTCTTTTAAGCACCAATTAGAAAGGTAATCATTTAATTCTTCCATGGATTGGACTTCTGGTAACGGCACTAAAGCGTTCCTACGAATGTAACCCACTGTGCCTTCCACACGTCCTTTTTCATTTCCTGACCTTACATTACAAAATTCAGCTTTGAACAAATAATGAGCTTGTAAAGCGATAAATGACTCTTGTTCTAAACGATCTCTTCCTTGGAGAATTTTTTGTACCGCAGATTTCAAATTATCAAGTAGTCCTTCCATTGGAACGCCACCAAAGAACTCAAACGCATGGACAAAACCATCTAAGAAAGCTTCCTGTTTTTCATGGAGGTATGCTCTTACAAATCGTACACGACTTGCTGAGAGCTGAATACAAAAGAGGAATACTCGTATTGTTCGACCC
>NZ_JBHUEM010000044.1:0-20530 GCF_042680805.1 Bacillus salitolerans
GAGGTAAGTAAATCGTTCGCAGAGGAAAGTAAATAATCAACGAGGTAAGTAAAAGAGTCACAGAGGAAAGTAAAAAAGCAAACGAGGTAAGTAAATCGTTCGCAGAGGAAAGTAAATAATCAACGAGGTAAGTAAAAGAGTCACAGAGGAAAGTAAAAAAGCAAACGAGGTAAGTAAATCGTTCGCAAAGGAAAGTAAATAATCAACGAGGTAAGTAAAAGAGTCACAGAGGAAAGTAAAAAAGCAAACGAGGTAAGTAAATCGTTCGCAGAGGAAAGTAAAATAGCAACGAGGTAAGTAAAAGAGTCACAGAGGAAAGTAAAAAAGCAAACGAGGTAAGTAAAAGAGTCGCAGAGGAAAGTAAAAAAGCAAACGAGGTAAGAAAATCGTTCACAGAGGTAAGTAAAAAAGCAAACGAGGTAAGTAAAAGAGTCACAGAGGAAAGTAAAAGAGCAAACGAGGTAAGAAAATCGTTCACAGAGGAAAGTAAAAAAGCAACGAGGTAAGTAAAAGAGTCACAGAGGAAAGTAAAAAAGCAAACGAGGTAAGAAAATCGTTCGCAGAGGAAAGTAAAAAAGCAACGAGGTAAGTAAAAGAGTCGCAGAGGAAAGTAAAAAAGCAAACGAGGTAAGTAAATCGTTCGCAGAGGAAAGTAAAAAAGCAACGAGGTAAGTAAAAGAGTCACAGAGGAAAGTAAAAAAGCAAACGAGGTAAGTAAATCGTTCGCAGAGGAAAGTAAAAGAGCAAACGAGGTAAGTAAATCGTTCGCAAAGGAAAGTAAATAATCAACGAGGTAAGTAAAAGAGTCACAGAGGAAAGTAAAAAAGCAAACGAGGTAAGTAAATCGTTCGCAGAGGAAAGTAAAATAGCAACGAGCTAAGTAAAAGAGTCGCAGAGGAAAGTAAAAAAGCAAACGAGGTAAGTAAATCGATCGCAGAGGAAAGTAAAATAGCAACGAGCTAAGTAAAAGAGTCGCAGAGGAAAGTAAAAAAGCAAACGAGGTAAGTAAATCGTTCGCAGAGGAAAGTAAATAATCAACGAGGTAAGTAAAAGAGTCACAGAGGAAAGTAAAAAAGCAAACGAGGTAAGTAAATCGTTCGCAAAGGAAAGTAAATAATCAACGAGGTAAGTAAAAGAGTCACAGAGGAAAGTAAAAAAGCAAACGAGGTAAGAAAATCATTCGCAGAGGAAAGTAAAACGAGAAAAAGCAACTATACCGACAGCTACGGCTGTCTTTTATTACCCAAGTTATATTCTATTTTAGATGAGTAATTGAAGTTCGACTCGTTTCACTTTTTTACATAAAAGATGATATAATTACGCATAGTTATGTAGAATGAGGTGAAGCATTTTGGGCATACACGTAGTTATGTATCAACCAGAAATTCCAGCAAATACGGGGAACATTGCTCGTAGCTGTGCAGCAACAGATACAACGCTCCATCTTATACGCCCTTTAGGTTTTTCAACGGACGATAAGATGTTAAAACGCGCAGGATTAGATTATTGGGAGCATGTAACGGTTATTTATTATGACTCATTAGAAGAGTTATTTTCAAAATATCCTGAGGGAGACTTCTTCTTCTTAACAAAGTTTGGTGAGCAGCCACATACTACGTTTGACTATAGTGATGTGAACAAGGACTATTTTTTCGTGTTTGGTAAAGAAACGACAGGTTTACCTAAGGATTTAATTAAAGCCAATATGGATCGTTGTCTTCGCATTCCAATGAATGAGAATGTGCGTTCATTAAACCTATCCAATACAGCTGCTATTTTAATTTATGAAGCATTAAGACAGCAGAATTATCCTGGTTTAAAGTAAAAAGCCGACCCACTAGAGGTCGGTTTTTTTCACTTAAAGGATAGTAAGAAAAACTTGGGTTCGCCAAATTTTTCTTATGTATTCTTATTTTTTAATTCCTGGCTTTGAATTGTATCCAGCTGTGAAAATAGCTGTTAAGAAAGCTACACAAACTCCTAAGATTAAAAGTAAACCCATTAATAAGAACCTCCTTTAGAGCCTATTGTACCCAATTATATAGTTCTATTATAGCGAAATTGACAAGCTAAGTGAATGATAAGTGTGACAAATTTATAAATATTTTTAGTGAACCACAAGTCTGTTCATCACATAGCCTAATGTATACTTGCTAGAAAGGGGCTATTTAGACATGAAGAAAACACCATATGGACACTTCCAAAAGTGTGAAGACATTCCCATCCAGTTTCCTCCGCAGCACCAAGATATTCATCCAGGGCTTCAGTATGTAATGAAGCCAGAGCCAATCAGTGAAACAGCTTCCTACCTTGGAAGTGGAAAATTAAAGGGCAAAGTAGCCCTGATTACAGGTGGAGATAGTGGTATTGGTCGAGCTGTTGCCATTGCCTATGCTAAAGAGGGTGCGGATGTAGTGTTCGCCTACCTATATGAAGACTATGATGCTTCTGTTACGAAATCGAGAGTTGAACAGCTTGGGAGTCGTTGCTTAGCCATTAAAGGGGATTTAGGTCAAGAGTCATTCTGTCAGGAAGTTGTAAGGCAAACGATTCAGCAATTTGGGAAACTTGATATTTTAATAAATAATGCAGCTGAACAATTTGTAGCAGAGAGTATCCTCGACATTTCAACTGAACAATTACATCGTACATTTCAGTCTAATATTTTCTCGATCTTTTATGTAACAAAGGCAGCACTTCCCTATATGACGAAAGGAAGTGCTATTATTAACACTGCTTCTGTTGTCGCCTATAAGGGAAATAAACAGCTACTCGATTATTCGGCAACAAAAGGAGCGGTTGTAACATTTACTCGCTCGTTAGCACTGCAGCTTGCGGACAAAGGAATTCGCGTCAATGGAGTGGCACCTGGTCCGATTTGGACACCATTAATTCCATCTAGTTTTTCTGCAAAAGATGTGATGACCTTTGGAAACGAAACTGAGCTGGGTCGAGCGGGACAGCCATTTGAGCTAGCACCAGCCTATGTTTTTTTAGGGTCCAACGACTCTAGTTTTATGACTGGAGAAATGCTTCATGTTAATGGCGGCCAATTTGTGGGTGGATAACAAGATGTTTTTTCCTGATTAAAAAGAATGATATGGGACGGCTTCGCATAGATTGTAATAATCTATGGCTTCACGACGAAATTGAAGGAGGTCCTTATGGATATTTTAAGAAAAATTGAAGAACATCGTGAGGAAGAACAACGACTTAAGTGGGAAGGTACCTTCGCAGAGTACTTAGAATTGTTAAGAGAAAGACCTGAGGTGGCACAGTCCGCTCATTCGAGAGTTTATAATATGATTAAGAATGCAGGTATTGATGAAGTGGATGGAAAGAAGAAGTTCCGATTTTTTAGTAAACAGATGTTTGGACTGGAAGAATCACTTGAGCGATTAGTCGAAGAGTATTTTCACCCTGCAGCGAAGAGATTAGATGTTAGAAAACGAATTTTGCTGTTAATGGGACCTGTAAGTGGCGGTAAATCAACGCTCGTAGCTATGCTGAAAAGAGGGCTAGAGGAATACACAAGAACCGATGCAGGAGCCGTTTATGCCATCAAAGGCTGTCCAATGCACGAAGATCCACTCCATCTCATCCCACACCACTTACGAGAAGATTTCTACAAGGAATATGGTATCCGCATTGAAGGTAATCTTTCACCACTCAATATGATGCGCTTAGAAAAAGAATATAGCGGGCGTATTGAGGACGTTTTAGTCGAAAGAATTTTCCTATCGGAGGATCGCCGTGTTGGAATTGGAACGTTCAGTCCATCAGATCCAAAGTCACAGGATATAGCCGATTTAACAGGAAGTATTGATTTCTCAACAATAGCTGAATACGGATCTGAATCAGATCCACGTGCCTATCGTTTTGACGGGGAATTAAATAAAGCAAATCGCGGTATGATGGAATTTCAGGAGATGTTAAAATGTGATGAGAAGTTCCTTTGGCACTTATTATCCCTTACACAAGAAGGAAACTTTAAGGCTGGGCGGTTTGCGTTAATATCCGCGGATGAATTGATCGTTGCCCATACAAACGAAGCGGAATATCGCTCCTTTATCTCCAATAAGAAAAATGAAGCATTGCATTCACGGATTATTGTGATGCCAGTTCCATATAACCTAAAGGTATCAGAAGAAGAGAGAATCTATGCAAAAATGATTCGAGAAAGTGATGTTGCAGATGTTCATATAGCACCGCATACACTAAGGGTTGCTGCAATCTTTACAATCTTAACAAGATTAAAAGAGCCGAAAAAAGGGGATATTGACCTTGTAAAGAAGATGCGCCTTTATGACGGTGAATCTGTTGAGGGCTTTAACCAAATTGATGTGGAAGAGTTAAAAAAGGAATACTCTGATGAAGGAATGACTGGGATTGACCCGCGCTATGTCATTAACCGGATATCATCAGCTATTATTCGTAAAGATATACCGTCAATTAATGCACTAGATGTACTTAGATCGTTAAAAGATGGGTTAGATCAGCATGCTTCTATTTCAGACGAAGACCGTGAGCGGTATATGAACTTTATATCTGCGGCTCGTAAGGAATATGATGATATTGCGAAAAAAGAGGTTCAAAAAGCGTTTGTTTACTCGTATGAGGAATCTGCAAAAACTTTAATGGATAACTATTTAGATAATGTTGAAGCGTATTGTAATAAAAACAAGCTGCGTGATCCATTAACGGGTGAGGAAATGAATCCTGACGAAAAGCTAATGCGTTCAATTGAAGAACAAATTGGGATTTCCGAAAATGCTAAGAAGGCGTTCCGCGAAGAAATTTTAATAAGAATTTCGGCTTATGCGAGAAAGGGGCAACGGTTTGACTACAACTCTCATGAGCGTCTTCGTGAAGCCATTCAAAAGAAGCTGTTTGCAGACTTAAAGGATGTTGTGAAAATTACCACATCAACAAAAACACCAGATGAAGTACAGCTGAAGAAAATTAATGAAGTTGTTGCTAGATTAGTGGAAGAGCATGGTTATAATACGAGCTCGGCTAACGAATTGCTACGGTATGTAGGAAGCTTATTGAATAGATAATTGGATCATTAGGGCTGACCCTTAACTAAACGGGTTAGTCCTTTTTTCATACATGTTTAAAAAAATGTATTGCGGGTACATATACTATACGAGGTGATGTTTCGTGAAAACGAAAGACGAGAAAGACAATAGCTTCATGATTAGAAACATGAAGGAGCTGAAGAAGCACTCAAAAATTATGGAACATATGATGACAGAAACAGATATAAAAAAAATAGACAAAGTTCCAGATCCGATTCAGCATGGTCGTAAAGAGAAGTAATCCCTGTACAAGCAGGGATTACTTTTTTCTATGAAAGTATACGAATGTCATTATTTTTAATATTTGAACTTAGAGTTAAGTCAGACACGCTTTACCTTAATAAAGTAATTCTATTGATTATTTTCACACATATAATAAAGTTAAACACTTTTTACATAGGAGAACTTGTCTAAATTTGAAAGTTAGACGCCTAATTGTCGCAATAATTTGTCAATTTTTCCGATGAATTGCATAGGATAGAGTATCCATCCTTTCATCATATGTAAAAATGTGTAAAATTTCACTCGAGATAGTGTATGCAAGTGGCTTGATGAAGGTGAGCCTAATATTCAAAAAAATTAGGAGGGGAAACAATGAAGACTAATGGTAAGAATAACTTTGTGATTTCAAAGGAAGATTGGTCCCTCCACAGAAAAGGACATGACGATCAACAACGACATAAGGAAAAGGTACAAGAGGCGATCAAGAATAATTTGCCAGATTTAGTGACAGAGGAAAGTATCATAATGTCAAATGGTAGAGATGTTATTAAAATTCCAATTCGTTCATTAGATGAGTACAAAATTCGCTATAACTATGACAAAAACAAGCATGTTGGCCAAGGCAATGGTGATAGTAAAGTCGGTGATGTCGTAGCACGTGATGGTTCTGGAAAAGGGCAGGCTGGCCCTGGAAAAGGTCAAGGCGCAGGAGATCAAGCTGGTGAAGATTATTATGAAGCTGAAATTTCTTTAATGGAGCTTGAACAGGCATTATTTAATCAGTTGGAATTACCAAATTTAAAACGAAAAGAGCAAGATGAGAACGTTGTAACGAACATTGAATTTAATGATATTCGAAAAACAGGACTGATGGGGAATATCGATAAGAAAAAGACGATGCTAACTGCATTCAAACGAAATGCTCTAAGCGGTGAAGCAAGATTCCATCCAATCTATCCTGAGGATTTAAAGTTTAAAACATGGAATGAAGTAGTAAGGCCAGATTCAAAAGCAGTAGTGCTAGCGATGATGGACACAAGTGGCTCAATGGGAATGTGGGAAAAATATATGGCACGGAGCTTCTTCTTTTGGATGACAAGATTCCTACGCACAAAGTACGAAACAGTAGAAATTGAATTTATTGCGCATCATACTGAGGCAAAGGTCGTATCAGAGGAGGATTTTTTTTCAAAAGGAGAAAGTGGAGGAACAATATGCTCATCCGCTTACCGGAAAGCACTTGAATTAGTGGACAACAAATACAACCCAACTCGGTATAACATTTATCCATTCCACTTCTCAGACGGTGACAACCTAACCTCGGATAATCCTAGGTGCTTGAAGCTCGTTCAAGAGTTAATGAAGATCTCCAATATGTTTGGGTATGGGGAGGTGAATCAGTATAAATGACTAGGATATACTCCAGAGAAATCAAATCACTTGAAGAAGTGTTTTTTTTATTTTAAGGCTGTATTACTCATAAATGTATATATGAATTTAGAGTTAAAAGATAATGAAAAAAGCCAAAACCGCGTTTATGGCTTTAATATGTAAGAAAGTATCTTATTTTGTCTTTATATTTTTTGTTAGCTGCTTCATGAATCTCTGAGTATGCAGTATCTTCTTTTAGCATTTTTGATAATGGACATTCAAGGTCAACTTTTCCATAATATAATCCTTTTATTAACCAGGATTTATTGTACTCTCTCTTAAGAAAAGAATATATTTTTTATTCTCTTCCATCAGCTCATAATATCCGACGATGTAATAAATCTTATTTACATCATCATGTGCAGCTGCTTCAGGTATTTCAGTTAAGATTGCCTCTTCTAAAGAAGTCGTCACCACTACCACCAAACATAATTTCATTCTGTGGGTATAGGGGTACAATGAAAAAAATCGGATAATATACGCTAAGACATTTTTTGGAAGGGACCTTTTTTTTATATTATATTCCAAATATATATTTTTGAAAATCTATTAAATTATCTATCATTTAAACTTGCTGTGATTTAATTTAAAATAAATCCCCTCTATTTTGGACAATTAGCATTCAGAATACCTTTCACATGCCCAATAACCCATCTAATGTTCAAAAGCACTGGACACACTTGTCTGGAAAAGTGTGTCCAGTGCTTTTGATTGGTAAACTAGATTTGGGTATATACATAAATAAAAATATACACCAGAAGGAACTATTTCAAATAAAAGGTGAGTCAATTCTCCCCGCTATGGCTGTAAAATAAAGCATAAAATGGACTAACCAATAGGTGGATAAATTGGTTCATCAGATCGTGTTGGTTCACCTGAAATACTATAATCCTCTGTTCCTAAGAAATTTCCTTTATCCATAGTAGTTAATATTAATGATGCTAAAATTACTATAAAAATTAGTTTTCTCATTATAGTCCTCCTGTTGATTGTGACAATTGTTTTTTAAGTGTTTTATTGGAAATTTCTAAGTATTTTATTGTGCTTTTATAATCTTCTTTTTCTTGATAATAGTCTATCAACTTAGAGCAATAGATAATAATATCATCAAAAAATAAATATTTTTCTAATTTATCGAGGCTTTTGACGGAATTAGCAAACTCCTCTGTTGTAAGACTTAGATACTTAAACTTGAACTTATATTTGGTTTCTTTGGCCTTGTTATTTTCTTTCTGAGATAACATAATTACTTCGGGGATTATTTCTAATGCATTATTTGGTTGATTACTTTCGATGTAAGTTTCTACTAACTGAGCTAGAGATGTTAAGCATGAACTACCAATTTCCCGTGATATTTTAATACTCGTTTTTAATAGAGATATAGCCTCATCAAAATTCTTCTTCTTTTTCATAAGTAAAGATAGGTTATGAGTAGTTTGAGAAATAATATAATAATCTCCAAGTCTCTGTGCATTCTCTAATAACAGTTTATAGTGATGCTCTGATTCTTGGAAAGCACCAATTTTAAAATAGGAGATGGCTAAATTCATCTGAGTATGAACTTTTCTCGTGAAATTATTGTATGATTCAAATAATTCTAGAGCTTTAATTCCATATAATATAGCAGCTCCCGAATTATTAGTCATACTCATAGTTAAGGAAATGTGGTAATAGAACTCACCGTAGTGTTCAAAAGGTTCACCAACCAATGAATTGAAAATTGACTGAGCTTTACTGTGATCCCCTATATGCATATTGTAAATTGCATTAAAATAGTTGAACAAAAGTTTTTCATATTTGGGAAATTTTTTTGACTTACGTGAAAGTGATTTTTGACTAATAATAAATCTTTCTTTTTTATTTATAAAAAGGAAATATCGAAATTCAATAATTGTAAAAAGTAAGTCCAATCCCAATGTAGATAAATAATCTTTTTCTTTTTTTATTGCAACATACTTTTGATTAGCACTTTCCTGATCTTGATAAACTATTGATTTGTACATATCATTTAATTTTAGCTTATAAGAGTAAATATCTTTTTGAATTTTTTTAAAATCTACATCTAGTTTTCGGGTTAAAAGTGAAATGGTTTGTTCATTTACTTCTTTACTTCCATTCTCTATTTTAGATAGGTGCGAAACGGAACATATTCCATATGCTAAACTTTCTTGGGTTAATTGCTTCCCTTTACGAACATTCTTAATAATTAAACCGATTTCCATTAAATGCCTCCAACATAATTTATAACTTGAGTTTATCAAATTATACAAATATTGTAAAAAAATATAGTGTGATTTTTCCCAAGTCTTTCTTCTAGGAAAGTGTGTTAATCTAAAAAAGGAACATATTTATTATCAGAAGGAGAGCGATGATTATGAAACGACTAAAATCTAGTTTTATTTGTATGGTTATTATTGTAATGACTGCATGCTCTTTACAAGGGAATTCTTATGATGATACTTCACAAATACCAAAGTCATTACTGGTTCAGAAACTAAAAATTCAAAATGAAAATAAAGAATTTACAACTTATGAACCTGTTAATTTAGAGACAGCTAAAGAAGTCTTACCGTTCTTGTATAGAACACCAAACAAGTTACCTTTTAAATATGTTGATCCTAAAGTTACTATTGACGTACTGAAAAACATACAAGACCAAGAAAAAATTAAAGTAAGTACAACATTTTCTTCCAAAGACGGTATTGGTGAATCACTAGTTTACGAGGTTACCAATTATAATTTTACATTAGATTTGATTATTAAAAACCAAACATATGATAAAAAACTTAAAATAAACGGTCAAGAAGCATATTTTTCCCAATATAATGAATCTTCCGGAAGACTACAATGGAGAGATGAAGATACTGAGATTTCGCTTGAATACAACAATCTTAGTAAGGGGAATGTACAAAAGGAATTAGTAAAAGTAGCAAAATATTTAACTAATTAACAGAATAGCACCTGCTAATCTGTTTTTTTTTATAGAATTTTCCCAACATAAAAGAATATTCTTAATTCAAATTATATGATTAACTTTAAAATGTAGTAACTAAATAATGTGAGGAGGAAGTATATTGAAGAAAGTATTACAAGTTTTTTTCTTAGCCTTTCTAGTAATCGGAGGAGTTGGCCTTACTGTCAAAGCTGATTACATAGATGATCTTATGTCATGTTATATTACTGTTGGAATAGGATCAGAACAAAAGTGTACAAATACATTATATGCATCTGATTACTCAGGAGGTAATGGTTCTTATGATTGGTATCATTACCAATACCACACTGTAAAAAATGTTAACAATACTGATATGTACCTCAGATCTACAGAGTGGAAACCTATTATAAATGATGGAAATCCTTATTATATTGGTACCACTTATGTAAATAATGATGGTACTAAAGTTTGGACCACAGATGCCTATAATTCAAAATTTTTAATGGACTATAATGGCCAAACTTTGTATATTCCAATTGGAGTAACTATACAAGAAGGCGCGTCATCCCTAAGACACATAATACCTGACGATCATGCTCAAGCATCAACATATAGACAGGGTACATTCTTTTATTTGAATTAAGGAGGGATTAGAATATGAAGAAACTCAAACTTTTAATTACAGGTATCATTTTAGGTGGTTCAATTCTTTCTTTTCAACTAATTAGTGCTAATGTTCAGGGAGAGAATAATCACGTCTATGCATCAGAAAAAAAATCAAAAGTTGACTATAAAGATATAAAAGATGCACGTAAAGAACTAAAAGAAGATTTCAAAAAGAAAATGAAGATGCCTAAAAAACTACCATTTTCAAGTGAGGCACCATATGCAATGACAATCAACCATGGTGATTCTATTCAATATTACGATGAAGTATTTCTATTCAATGAGAATAAGGGTCGTGTAATGATTCGAGCATACGAAAGGGAAGTTACTCAAATTTGGGGAGAATACGAGCCTGAAGAGATAGATTTAAAGAAGGATAGAAAAGGACAATTTCTAGACAATGGAGTAGTTCAACAAATTTACTGGGTTGATGATGAGAATGGAGTATATTATGTAATCTCAGCTTTAAAGGATAAAACAAAATTAGAACTTAAGTTCAGTAAAGAAGAATTAATTGCTATACTAGATTCTTTTGTGAAAATAAAATAAATGTAATCTGTATTTAAATAACATAAAATCCACTTTAAAAACCAAGTGCATAATTGCTCTTGGTTTTTTTACATGAGTTATTTAAGGGGAATTTTTAAAGGGATTAAATCTTAATGACTATACTTATAATGTGCTCTTACTTACTACTGGGATAGGGAAATGCTGGGGAGCAATAATTTTTCTAATGAAATAGAATGAAGATTCCCATTTCGCTGTGAGACTTTTTTATCTTGATCAAATACATGCACAACTCCAACTCCTACAATAACAAAAGTGAAAAAGGTTTTTATTAATAAAACTTTACTTTTCATCTTACCTTTCCTCATTAAATTTATTCGTAGATAATGTGAATACCGTTTAAATCTCCCTTTCAGGTCCGTCAGCAGTTCCTCCACCTTCCCAGATATCACGAAACATTAACTGCTGAGAATAACCATGATTTCCAAGCCCAAACGTGTGTCCCCACTCATGTGCGATAAATGTTTCACGGAATGCAGCGCTTGCGGTTTTTAATTTTGCATGATTAAGCCTTATCCTCCATGTAGTAGCATGTTCTCCTGATGCCGTTAGAACATCTTGGTATGCCGCGAATCTACTTAAAAAGTTTTCATAAACTTCTATTGTATTTCCTGATTCTTCATCATATGCCCCATCAACGTCACTAGCGTCTCTCCATAGTGTAATTGCATTAGCGTTAGCCACCTTGTAGTTTATACCATCTCTAATTTCATCCGCGGAAGAATGATAAGAGTAGCTAGCTATTGCAGTAGGGTTGTGGTATCCATAGTATACCAATGTTAAATGGCTTGCTGCTGGTACAAGCTTTTCAGCTCAACTAATATCGAGTAAAGCAGCAGAGATTTTAGGTAGATGTAACCGGTTTACCTCACTAGTAGCGAGACCATTACTAATTGATTCAGCAAAATCCAAATCAATTAGATAATCATATTGGTTACGGAATTGTAGATCAAAATGTTGATGATATTATAAGGTGTGACAGAAATCATGTAAACATCATATATTCTAATTCTATGAATCCGAAAGGTATGGAAAAGCTACCGATTCCTTTACCTTAAAATGCCTCGGATAGGAAAAACACATGTAAATATTTTACATAGTAATAAATTGCTGTAAGCGGTATTATAAGAAAAAATGTAAGAAAGAAGGTTTATTATAATGAATGTTAAACATAAAAAAAGCATAGCCATAGGTACTATGGCTTTGTGTGTACTCCTTCTACTTTTAATTCTGATAACTAGTAACAGAGAGCAAGATGTTCTTGTAAATGGAACTAATGACAAGAACTTAAGTAAAGATCCTAATAAAATTGATGAAATAATTTCAAACGTTTATGGGAGCTATGAATCATTTGAAAAATATGGCGTTATCTATTTGAAGGGAAAAACCACTATTATAGGAATTAAAGATTTAAACGAAAGTTTATATATTAAATTAAAAGTGGAGTTAGAAGAAGCTGTTTCCGAAGAAATTTATGAGGTTATTAAAGTAAAATATTCAATAAATGATTTAAAGAAAATGCAAAATGAACTTAACGAAATGATAAAAGAAAATAATATTTATCAAGCTGTAGGTACAGGTATTCGTATAGAAGAACAAGTTATAATATTAGATGTTACAGAAGAAATTCCTCAAGTCCAAAAAGAAATATTACAAGAAAAATTTGGTGATTTACTCATAATTACAATTGTTGAAGATACTCCCGAGTCCACATAAATAATAATAAATTTAAATAAGAAAAAATTAAAAAGGAGTAGTTTTATTACCTGCCAATATTATTGGTATAAACTACTCTTTTTGGATGAATATATTCACATCTTTGTATAAAGCTGAATTAAAAACTCATCTTTCTTATTCCATTCTTTTTTTCTTAAATATGTTGCTTTTTCAAGTATCGTCTTAAGAAGATAATTTTTTTCTTCAATATTTTCAGTATTATAGTAGGCATCTAATACATTTTTGATTTTTGGAATTACTTGTTCAAGACCAGTAGCTATTTCCAGTTCAGCTTCAATTTCTTCTGCAAGCATCTTCATTTCATTTCGAGTACTATTTATCCGATCTATAATTGATTGTTGTCTTTCAATAAAAGTATCTATGTCATAAACTCCTCGTTCTAAAAAATCATGGAGTTTACTTTTTTGATTATTTAGTTCTACTATGTCCTTTTCTTTTTTTTCAAGGGCTTTCTGCTTTAAAGGGAGGTCACTTTTTGTATTACTCTTTTTTTTAATCATATCTGAATGTATTTCAAATGAATCAATGATTTCTTTAAGCCCTTGCAAAATTCTTGTTTCTACTAAAACCATAGAAGCCCCTTTTTGTATCCCTTTACAGGAAGGTTTTACACATCTGATTTGAGGATTAGGTCTATCTCTTCTTGGTTGATACAACATTGAATGTCCGCATAATTCACAAACTAAAATCCCAGCTAGTGGGTTTGAAAGCCTCTTGGTTTTAATAGTTGGTGGTCTCCATCTTCCACTATGGGATTGATTGGCTCGATCAAATAATTCAATAGTAACAATACCCACATGAGCATCTTCATGTTTTTGCCACCTTTCTTTAGGTGCTTTTTTTCGTGTGTATTTTCCATTTTGTTTAACATACCGTACCTTCCCCCAGATAATATGGCCGATATAAACCTCGTTTTTAATAATTGAAGAAATAGTTGAAGGATTCCAATACCTTCCCTCAGGTGGGGGTATTTCTAAATTATCGAGTTCTAGGGCAACTGCTTGTCTTCCATAACCACTACTAATCATTTCAAATATTTTTTGCACTACCCAGGATTTCTCAGGATCAGGATAAAGTTTAAGGTTTGTATCTCTTAAATATCCATAAGGAGGCTTTTTAGAAATTGATTTGCCTTCTTTAGCAGAGGCTCTTCTTCCACGTTGCATCCGCTTTACAATTTGTTTTAACTCTTCTCTAGCAATAAGAGATTTAATACTAAAATTTAGCTCTTGGCTCTCGTCGTTTGGATTGATGATTTCTGTTGGGGTAATGATGAGAGTTTCAGAAAAACGGAGAACACGATAAATCGTTCCTTGATCTACCATATCCCCACGACCAAGACGGTCTATATCCATAACCAGAACAGCATCAGCAATTCCAGTTTCCACTTCTCTTAATAGCTCCTGCATTTTAGGACGTTCAGAAATGTATTCACCGGAAACAACTTCTTCAAAAATATCAATAATGTTGTGACGGTCTTTTTTTACTATTTCAAAAAGCTGTTTTCGGTGTTTATCAAGCGTGTCAAATGCACGACCTTCTTCGCCAGCTTTTCTTTCTTCTTCCACATCTTTTCTACTTTTACGTAAGTAAATGAATACATCTAGGTCTGTTGGACGATACATTTTATCACCTCATTTCTTATGTACATGATATATATGCAAGTAAAACAATGAACTTTCGTATTTGTCCAAATGGATAGAAATTCTTCCTTCACTCCTTCATATACATGTATGGGGGGATGCATATGAAAGAGTTTCAATATGGGAATACAAAAGTAATTATTCATTGTGAACTAGCTAAAATGACAAAAGAACAGCGGAAAGAATGGTATGAAAAAGAATGGGAAAAAGGTAATCCAGTATTAAAAGCAATTGTTGAAGCAGCAGTAAGCTGTCAATCCGAATAAAACAAAATGAGAGCAAAACCATCTAATGGTTATGCTCTCATTTTTTTATAAATTTATTCACCCTCATAAACAAATGCTCGTGTGATGAATAATTTATTTGAATATGACAAATGTTAACAATACAGAAAGTTGAGGAAGGTGATTAGTGGAAGTTTTTAAAAGTCTCGGTATCAGTACAATCAAGCCCTTTTTCAAGCATAGAAACAAAGCAGTTTGCCAATTCAGGGTTTGTATTATTTAAATCCTTTAGTAGACGACTGCAACGATCTATACGAAAAATCATTTCATCATATTGCTCCGATTTGAAATCTTTTGCTTCTTGAATCAAAGTCGAAAAGTGTAACTGCTCATCAAGTTTTTCCAAAAAAGAAAGAGGCACCGTTTCGGTTTTACCTCTTTCAAGGTTACTTAAGTAGCCTGAAGAAACTCCTAATTCTTTTGCGAGTTGGTTTAAGCCAATGCCTTTTTGTTCGCGAACTGTACGAATTTTTAATCCTAATTGTTGAAACAAGATACATCCCTCCAAGAAAGGTTGGTTTTATGAAGAATAAGAAATTAACAATCAAATCAATTAGTTATGTGCATGATCCTGAAGCAGCTAAAAAGTGGTTTGATCTATATCTAAATCTAGTGAAAGAGAAATTAATTCAAGAAAGTTCGAAGTCGGTGGACTAGCCCCCTATACCCTTGCATATCTATTAATAAAAAATCGATAAGGAGGTAGAAATGAAAGCTGTTGCCTATTATCGCCGATCAACAAATATTCAAGAGAACTCCATTGAAATGCAACGTCAAATGGCTCGGAACGCTTCCTATCAAAAAGCTCTACTCATCGACGAAGAATTTATTGATGATGCTGTTTCAGGAAGAAAGAAAACCATTCAAGAGCGTGAAGGCTTAAGTTCCATGCTTTCAAAAATTGAATCAGGTGAAATTACAGATGTATTTGTGTATAAACGTGACAGGCTTGCTCGAAACGCCCTTGATTATTTGCAAATATTTCAATTGTTAAAAGAGAAACAAGTGAAAGTTCACTTTACAGCAGAAAATGAAATCCCTATCCAATACTCACCTGCTGGAGAATTAATCGAACTCCTTATGGCTGGAATTATTCAGCGTGAAGGTGAACAAATAGTTGAACGAATTTCAGAGACGATAAAAGCTAATTTCCAAAGAGGTAAAAATCCTGGTAATCTTCCGTTTGGATATGAATTTGACAAACTGACAAAGACTATTTCCCGTGATGTAGAAAAGCTCTCAGTTGTAAAATCTATATTTGATGCCGTCAATTCAAATGACTTTAAGACAATGAGACAGCTGACAGACTATTTAAAGGACAACAACATTCAACGAGATGAAAAGCCTTGGTCTTCCCAAATGGCACGAAATGTTCTTTCAAATCCAACCTATATGGGAATTCGACTTCTTAATCTTTCTGGTGAAGTTTTAAAAAGTAGATATGATGCATTAGCGATAGTTACTGAAAGCGAATGGTTAACTGCTCAAGAAGCACTAGAAGTCCTCACTTCAAAACGTAAACCAGTTGAAAAGGAAAAGGTTACATTTCACTTAGAAAATTTGGTTTTCTGCAAGCAATGCAATGAACCGCTACAACCAAAAAAGGGAATGAAAAATAAAGAATCAATTCATTACTACAGCTGTAGAACCCACCAGATAAAATTAATAAAAAGTGAGCTTGAAAACCAAGTGCTAGATTCTTGTAAGCAGTTTTTTCAAGAACTATTAAAGACTCATCTTCCTGATTTCCATCAAAGGCGACGTAATGAGATGTCCAAGACCTTAGAAAATCAAATTGATGAAATGGAACAAAATCTACATAAGCTGAACCAACGTCTTGAGCGAAAAATTGAAAAATGGTTAAATGAAAATCGTCAATTTAAAAAAGAAAAGTTGGAAGCTGACTTGCTAAACTTACTTCAACAAATTGCTGACGAGAAAGAAAGAATTCATTTCATTGAAAAAGAAATGATTGAATTAACTCAGACGATTGAGTTTCCATCTGATAATTTAGACATTCATGAAAGTACTATGCGTGTGTATTTTCGAGACATCATTTCAAAAATTGAAGTGGAGGAACACATGATGAATATAGAATTTAAGCATCCATTCCTCTCGACGAAGGAGGTGCTACACACTCGTGTTAGCTAAAATACTAAGACCTGGAATGAAAGGTGCTTTTTACGGAAGACACTCAACGGACAAACAAGAAATGCTAATGCAACAAAATTCTGTGTATAACCTTGTGGATAAATATCAATGTAAGATTGTTAAGGAATATTTAGATTCAGCTGTATCCGCCACAAAGACTTCCTTGCTAAATCGAAAAAAACTACAAGAGCTTCTTTCAGACTTAGAAACTCAAAACTTTGATTTTGTGATCGTTTACAAAAACGATCGTTTTGCTAGAAATCCAATGGAACACCAATTCATTCGAACGACAATGAACATTTACGGTGTAGCTGTTATTGAAAGTGCTACAGAAGCACTTTATACAGAGACTGATAATATCATCGATCAGCTACTTCAAGACGGGCTAACGAAATTTGAAGCTGATAACATAAGACAACGAACGAGAGATAGCCATATCACTAGAGCCCAAAAAGGACAATGGACTGGTGGACAAGCACCTTTTGGTTATCGATATGATAAAGATACCCAACAATTCTCCACTTACCCTGAAGAACTAGAAATTGTAAAACAAATTTTCAATCTATATAAAAAAGGTGAAGGCTTTGATTCAATTGCTTCCTCCCTTCCTATTGAAGTGAACAAAGGAAAGTCATGGACAAAGGACAAAGTAAAGAGAATAGTAACCAATCCATTTTATGCAGGTTTTATTGCTTGGGGAAAATATCAAGACGGTGCAAAAGGTTCTTTAAAAGAACGAGAAAATTGGATACTAGCAAAATCTGATTACATCGAGCCCATTATCACAATGGAAGAATGGGAATATTGCTGGAAGCTGTATCAACAAAAAAAGCAAAGAAAAATAGTCCCAAAACAATTCAAAACAAGCTTTTTATTAAAGGATCTGGTTACTTGTAAAAGCTGCAAAACATTTCTTCATGGAAAAGACCAAAGAACCACTGGTAACAATGGTAAGAAATATGGCCGTAAAATTTACCTTTGCCCTTCATGCAAGCTTCAAATTGAAACTGACCAACTACATCTAGTCATCGACAAGATTCTAAATGATATACGCCTAAATAATCCAAAGCAAATTTATGAAGGTGTTTCAACCCGTATTCATGAAGAAATGGAAGTGCTACAAAATGAAATTTTAGAATTAAAGCAAGGAAAACAAATGTATTTGGACCAGATTGAAAAAGTTAAAGATGAAATAAGGGTTCGTCTTGAAAAGCAGATTACCGATCAAGATAAAAAGTTCCTTGATGTATTGACCACTTATCGAATCTCATTAAATAAAAGGATTGAACAAGTTGATTTACAAATAAACGAGAAACAACAACAAATTATAGAAAATCAAAAGGTTGATTCCAATAAAGAAACTTGGAACCTCATTTTGAAAGATGCTTTTGTTGAACGAGATAAGATTAATAATGCTGAGTTGCGAAACCTTCTTGCGAATTTAATTGAAGAATTAAAAGTCGATAAAAACTTATCAATCGAATACCAACTTCGTCACAACCTAGAAAAACAATCACTAAGTGACCAGCTTGAATTACAATTTTAACTTTTTTAATGGAGGTTATTTTTATTGCCAAATACCTCGGTAATTAGGTGTGTTAAAAATTAATAAATAGTTGAGTCCTCTGTGTTTAGGTAGGGTAGGGATGTTTCAGATTATATTTTATGAAAAACACACCAAGGAAATCCTGATCTAGATTTCCTTTTAGGTGAGAGTTATGTTCTTTCATATATCTAAATGAAGTAAATTATTATTTAAATTTACAGTTATTCAATAACTTCAGCAGATATTCCAGTAGCAAGTTGTGGTCCGCTATCCCTTACCATGTTCAAAATAGTGACTTTAACTTTAGTACCAATTGAAATATCTATTTTTATCTTCTCTTGGAATGAAATAATCATAGTTTTTTCAGTAGTTGGATTTAAACCTAATTCTTTTTGGTTTTCTTCGAGGAAAATTTCCTTGAGGTATCCGTGTTCATCTAGTTTAAACGAATCAACAAATCCAATTACATCCACAACTTCTTTCTCATCATCATTTTTTATGTCATCGCTATTATCCACGGCACCACCTTTTACCTCATGGTTTTGTTGTGAAGGTTGACAAGAAGATAACAGAAAGAGAGATATTACTGTCACAATAATTGTAAAGTATTTCATTAGTAGGTATCCTTTCAATAATGTTTATTTGTTAAACAATTTAATTTATTTTTAATTTAGTATCACTGGTGTAGATTGTAAAAGGATTGCCTGGTGATGAATAGATGTCAAAGATCGGCTCAATATTTGTAAAAACTTTATTAAAGGATCTAGTTACTTGCAAAAGCTGCAAAACTTTTCTTGATTGCAAAGACCAACGTACTACCGGTTACAATGGTAAGAAATATGGCCGTAAAATATATGTTTGTCCTTCATGCAAGCTTCAAATTGAAACTGATCAACTACATCTAGTCATCGACAAGATACTAAATGATATACGTCTAAATAATCCCAAGCAAATTTATGAAGGTGTTTCAACCCGTATTCATGAAGAAATGGAAGTACTAAAAAATGCAATTTTAGAATTAAAACGAGGTAAAGAAATGTATCTGGACCAGATTGAAAAAGTTAAAGATGAAATAAGGGTTCGTCTTGAAAGGCAAATTATCGAACAAGAAAAAAAGTTCCTTGATGTATTGACCACTTATCGAATCTCAATAAATAAAAGAATCGAGCATGTAGAAAAACAAATTAATGAAAAACAAAAACGAATTACAGAACAGCAAAAGGTTGATAGTAATAAAGAGACATGGAATCTCATTTTGCAAGATGCTTTTGTCGATCGAGAAAAAATTGATAATGTTGAGCTGCGAAACATACTTACGAATCTAATTGAAGAAATCAAAATAGATAAAAACATGTCAATTGAATACCAACTTCGTCACAACCTCGAAAAACAATCATTAAGTGACCAGTTGGAGTTGCAATTTTAACCTCTTTAAAGGAGGTTATTTTTATTGCGAAAAATTCTCGGTATTTGGGTAAGTAGAAAATTAAGAACTAGTGGAAACCTCTGTGGTTAGGTAGGGGAGGGATACCGTTACTACCTTACTACCGATACGAATAATATAACAAGTATTTGTATTTATTTAATTTTAGTAAGAATTATTTACTTCAAGTATATACATTTTTTTATATAGATATACCAGGACGGTTTTTTGGTGTGTCACAGAAAACAATGCTCGGTTTTAGGATAATTTTCAAGAAAGCAGGTGAGGGAATACAAATGCAAAAGGTATACTTTGCGTTACCAAAATCTACGACAATATATATGGGAACTATTATGAAAAAGGAAGAGGGTTTCTGTATAATTAATGTGGAAGGTTTATCAGGAATCATTAGATTACGTGATACAGAAATTTTCTTCACAAAAGAAGAGGCATTTAGAGTTTCCTTATTAAACCAAGTGGATATAGAATTAGCTCGATTAAGAATGTGGAGTAATAGTGAAGTAATAGAGTATTTATTATCTTTTCACCCTAGGGAAAATATTTATGAGAAAAAAATATATGAGGAGATAGTTAAGAAGTATAATATCAAAATGAAATAAAAAGTTATTTTATAAAAAAACTAACATTTTATTACAATTTTTAACAATGTTGTGACCGTCAAGTAGAATGACACAATTTCTGCTCATTAATTTGAAACACTTTGCTGCTCAAATATCGTAGATCTATGTTTCATTCTCCAACTATCTTCATTTAAATGAATGATCTCCACACGGTGAAGGATTCTATCTAAAATAGCGGTTGTAATAGCTTGATCTCCTAACAA
>NZ_JBHUEM010000045.1:0-33954 GCF_042680805.1 Bacillus salitolerans
CATCTAAGAAAGCTTCCTGTTTTTCATGGAGGTATGCTCTTACAAATCGTACACGACTTGCTGAGAGCTGAATACAAAAGAGGAATACTCGTATTGTTCGACCCAGTAGAATAATATCCGCCTCTCCCCAGTCGAATTGGAATTGGTGGCCGAGTTGAAAATCAAGAGGAATGAAGACTTCCTGAAGTTTCTTTCTGCGTTTGCCTACGATCTTACGGATATTCGATTCCGATCCTTTAAAATCGTACTCTTTTTCTAATCTACGAAAAATGTTTGCAGCTGTATGTTTCTGTTTTTTCCAATGTTTCAAATCATCTTCTAGCCATTGATCAATGATAGGTAAAACACGCTTTGTTTCCTCGGAATAATCTTTATTACCGTAAATAGTTTGACGTCGAATAGTTGTTGGTGGTTCATTCTCTTTGATATATTTACTAACGGTATTCCTTGAAATACCAAGCTTTTCTGCAACCTTTCGTTGTGATAGTCCTTCTACCTCTATCAAAAATTTGATATTATGATATTGAGCCATACTGATCATCCTTTTATTCCTCTTCTCATGTAGATTGTTTGGTCACTATCTATCATAAGAGAGGGGATTAAATTTGGAAATCATGTGGCTCATTTTTTATGTGATCAAACCCTTGAAAAGTGGCTCAATTTTAGATTATCAAATACAAAAGCTTCTCGAATTGTAATTACTCTTCATCCTTCTTTGTTTTTTCTTCCAAGAGCTGAAGAATTCTATTTATGTCTTTACTTGTTTGAGAATTATCAATACCGTATTTTACCCCATAATAAATAATTATTAATGCAAATGCACCTGCTAAAAGCCATAAAAACAAAACAACAATTATTCCCACTTATGTCACCTCAAATTTTTTCTAAGGACATAATTCCCATAGTAAAGCCGATATTCCTTCTTTAATATTATGCTCCAATACTTCAACAAGTGAAGGCACTAATCCTGCTCAATAAGTGCCCGCGATTATTGCATAATAGCAACCCGTTAGCTCAATAACGCTTTTCATATTCTAAATACCATTCAGGCTTGTTATGTTTAAAATAACCAAGGACTTCTGTTCGAGCAGGTTCTTCAAGGCTATTAAGAACATCGTAGTCTATTTTATTCATTTCAATCCAAATTTCAGCTAATGATTCACCACAACTAGCCCTTATCATTTCTTCATTCTTTAAGTCATTAGCAACATTGATTAATGTTGCAACAACATCATCATCAATGAACTTGGCAAGATAAATGGCACAGTCATCACGGGTAGCATCATCAATCTTTCCATCAAATAATAATTTAATCAGTTTTTCTTTTTCCATAATGCCATCCCTTCTGTGATTATAGCTATCCTTTAATTGAAAAAGCTCTCAACTATTTAGGTATCCAAAAATTGTCCCCTGTATACTGCGTTACCAAAAACCCAAAATAGAAGAATTGCAATAATAAAACACCCTATTATTAAACCTATCCAAGCAAAGTATGTATTTTCTTTTTTAACTAAAGGAAATAGTACAATCAATAATGTTCCAATTCCTAATGTCATTAAGGCTGTTAATCTCCCTATAAGAAACTCCCACATTTTACTTCTCCCCTTTACTTTGCCTTATTTAAGAATTATATCTGGTCTTCAATCGCAATAATATTCAAGTTAAGATGACTTCGATCTCTTAATTTTTTCGATTACTGTAAGTAAGATATATATTAAAATAGTAAATCCAACAATAAGGAGAAAGCCATTTGTGATAAGGTTAAAATCCAGTTCACTTGTCGAACTCATAACCTTACCATTAGGATCCATTCGGTTTAGTGTCCAACCATTATAATCTAATGTAAAATATGAGGTTACTAAGCCTAACACAAAACCAATTAAAATGGATAACTGGACCTTTTTCATTTAACAATCACTCCTTTATATTGATTTTACCATAAATATACATTTAAACATCTTCAACAACAATTAAAGAAATAAAAAAGGCGATTATGTTATTACATAATCGCTACCCGTTAGTGAAACTATTTATTACTCGCTATAAATATTTTTTGAGAAAGAAAGTAAGCCAAAGTTGCGACTAATAAAGTTCCCAAAAATGGAATTATTGAAGTCTGTCCAAACACCACTTCTTGACTCACATTATTGTTAATTGAAGAAAAATCTGGAGTATAAAGAGCTGTCAGGAGCATACCTGATAAAACCTGAAATACTATATACAACAAAGAAAAACTTAAAATAAATACAACATATTTTTTCAACCTTCTCACTCCCTTTTACATATCTACGAACCAACTTTCAATTAGGTTTCACCTTATACTCTTCCTCAACAATCCTGCTCCAATAGTGAAAGAGCGTATCTGCTTCTTTCAGATACGCCCCCGGTAGTTCCAACAAGGATATTTTTTATTTTATTTAAATACTTTATCTATTTCGTCTTTGTCGTAATCCAATATCCAATCATTGTATGCATTATAAATGTCTCGTATTGATTCAGTTGAGGTAGCAAGCAAATCACATCCTCTATCATCGTACACATGAAAAATGGTTTTCCTTTTGATATTTAAAAAATATATCCTATGAAAAATACTTGGTTTGATTTCTAAATCTTGATTGCATACTGCTTTTAACAATGGAGTGTATTTTATATCAGATACTTTACATTCAAGGGTAAAACTATGTGTTTTATATTTTCCGACTTCATCACCTTCTGGGAAAATATAAGGAATTTCTGTATGCTTTATTTTATATAAGACTGACTTTTCATAGATATAAGGAGCAAAAATCCTCCCTTTCTGCTTATAGCTTCTTCCATCTCCAAAATCATTTACATCAACTACTACAAAAACTTCCTCGTCTTGTGAATGCAATGATTCAAACAACGTAACAGCCCTCTTATAAACCCCCTGCACATAAGGATTATTTTCGTAATGATATTCTCTATCCCGCTCTTCCCCTAACTCGAATCGTATGCCTATTTCCCAGTTATAAAACAAGGGTGGTTTAAGATTTAAGTTAGGAAAATTCTCATTCATATAGTCATTTAAAAACATATCTACACCTCAATTTGTTACTGTAATTTTACCATTTCTTCTTCAACTAAACGACCCTATACTTTAAGTGAAATAATTCACATAGTTCTCCACCTCTGTTCCTTTTTAAGTTAATTATTTAAAACCAAGTTTATTCCAAATATATATAAAAACACCCCATCCATAGTTGGAAGTGGAGTGTTTTACCTTACTCATCATGTACCACCAAAATAATTCTTCTTCAACCACCTAGGGTAATTCATTAATTCCTCGTATGTCATTTCATTTGGCAATTCCTTCGTATTTATAAGCATCAACTGTTCTTCTATTTCATCAATTTTACTCTCAGCTTGGTATTTCATTTCGCAAGTTAGACAAATGATACATGGTGTATTCGTGATGATAATTGCCCTTGAGCCATCTGGTAATTCCCAATACACGGTATTTTCACTATGTCTAGTATGTGGAGAACCACACCATTCACATTTCATTTAGTATCACCCCTGCTTTATTACTCATTAACAGTGCTCTGTTGTTTCTTTTGTTCGGATAAGAACTTTTTCTCTTTCAATTCATCACGTTTTTCACGTTTATCCTTTAAAGAAGAATGCTCTGGATTTGTTTCATATTCCTCTCTTCTCTTCAATCGGTTCAATCCTTCGGGTACTAAATTAAACGCTTGATCATTCATGAGGCCCGAAACTCCAATCTTGGATTCTTTCTTTTCATAATCAGGATAAACCTCTTTAAAGTAGCCATCTGCTTTTCCAGGCACATAGTTTTCTGGCTCTGGGTAGGTTGTAATTACACCTTCAAAGTTTCGAAGGACTACTTTTGACGAGCTTTGAGCTATTAAATAGTTTGGCTGAAGTGATATCTTCCCTCCACCACCAGGAGCATCCACCACGAAGGTCGGGACAGCATACCCTGACGTATGACCACGTAAGCCTTCAATGATTTCTAGTCCTTTTGAGACTGGTGCTCTGAAATGACCGATTCCTTCTGATAAATCACATTGATAAATATAATATGGTCTTACTCGAATTTTCACTAAGTCATGCATTAGTTTTTTCATGATTGGAACACTGTCATTAATACCGGCAAGAATAACCGATTGGTTACCGACAGGGACTCCCGCATTCACTAACATCTCACAGGCTTTCTTCGATTCCTCTGTAATTTCTATGGATGTGTTAAAATGTGTATTTAACCAGACTGGATGATATTTTTGTAAGATGTTACATAAGTTTTCTGTGATTCGCTGTGGAAATACAACAGGAGCACGAGTTCCGATCCGAATGATCTCCACATGAGGAATCTCTCGTAGGTTTTTCAAAATATACTCAAGTATTTGATCATTTATTAATAGTCCATCGCCACCTGAGATGAGTACATCCCTTACTTCATCATGCTCACGAATATATGAAATCGCTGCATCTAGCTGTTTTTTCGGTACTCCCATCCCAATTTGTCCTGAGAATCGTCGTCTTGTACAATAACGGCAATACATCGAACACTGATTTGTAACAAGAAATAACACCCTGTCTGGATAACGATGTGTAAGTCCAGGCGTTGGTGAATCCTCATCCTCATGCAGAGGATCTTCTAGGTCATATTTCGTTTTTAGTATCTCTTTTGAAATGGGAACAGATTGCATACGAATCGGGCATCTTGCATCATCAGGATTCATTAATGAGGCGTAATAGGGAGTAATATTCAGTGGGATCGTTTTGGTCGCGATTTTGACTCCTTCTTCTTCATCTGGTGTTAAGTTCACGACTTTACGTAGGTCATCAAGTGTTCGAATCGTATTCGTTAATTGCCATAGCCAATCATTCCACTGTTCTTCTGTAACATCCTTCCAAAGCTCAATATCCTTCCAGTGACGTTTTGGTTTATAAACATCTTGTCTCATGTTTACCCTCCTTATTTTAAGCCTACTTGCTTAAAACATTATATGAGAAGGACCCAAATTCGGTTAAACATTTGAATAAAGCTGTGTGACTTCAACTGGACTTACCCATCCACTGATAAATCCTTTACCCAGACGTTCATATCCTCCATTTTATCGTAAATATAACAGTTGTTTGTCATTCTCCCTTTGTACTTGTAATGAAGCTGATATAACGCCGCGTTCATTCCGTAAGACAAAGCACGTGCAATGGAATAAGCAGAAAATACTTTTTGTTTAATTAATTCCTGCTCCAATTCCAGCATGATATGCTTCATTAAGCCATGTTCCCTATGCTCCGGGAGTGTTGCACAATCTGTAATTTCTGCATTACAATATTGCGAATTGACCGTTGCAGAAGCCGCGCTTACAATCTTCCCTTCTTTTTCAATAAGAAAAAAGATACTGCTGTCATTCATTATTTTTTCGATATAGCTTGGATTATTGAGCGGAGTCGGATAAATTTGAAATACTTCTCCATATAATGAAGCCAATTGATCCACATCGCTTAACGTTGCTTTCCTCATCACATAATCCTCAGGAAAAGGATTTAATGTAGTGAGCTTCTTCAGCTTTAGTACTTGGTGTAAGGTGTTATCCTCTTTAATCCATTTATCACTTTTCTTTCTACCTTGTTCAAAATACTTCGTTAATGCATAGGCATGACTGCCGTTAAAATAACCTTCTATAATGGCTTCTAATAAAAAGCCCGCTTCCACAAAATCATGGACATGCTCTCGCCTTGCGTAAACAATGGCCTTTGAATAGGCATATTCCGCACTAAGTGACATGATGACCATACTAATTTTATGAATGTTACCGCGGTAATCATCTACCCTTAATCGCTGATTAAAATGATCCAAGCATACAGACATATAATATTTATCTCCTTCTGCCACTTTCTGTTCATAAAAAGCTTCTGATGGCATATAAATCCCTCCTACCTACTTATCTCATCTTACGTTGCAATAGGTAGTATTATGATAATAGACATCTAGCTGGCTACAAATTGATAGTTACGTAGGTCTTACTTCGAGGAGAATACTTTGTAGCTATTTCACCTTTAACGGAGACTCTAGTAAACATGGCTGTTGCTTTCCGCAAAAGGAGCTCGTTTTCCACAATTGCACAGGATGCTGGCTGCTCTAGCCACAGGACATGGCAGCATTTAGTAGAGTTTCTATAAAGCATGAATCCTCCATTGGGTGATCGCATAAAGAGTGTACCTTCATCCGTTCTCCCGCAGGAGTCTCGCCCCTTCCCTCCAATTAACTAAGAATAATAAACGGCAATAATTTTAACACAACCTATACGTAAAACTTCTTATCTTTTTAATTCATAAAAAAAAGACAGGAAGTATCCTGCCTAGTTATATCTTTTTCACCCATGAAATGAGTTTTAGCTCTGTGAGCTCTTCGATTGCATATTTAATTCCTTCTCTTCCTAATCCGCTTCCTTTTACACCACCATAAGGCATGTGGTCCACACGAAACGTAGGAATATCATTGATCATGACGCCACCCACTTCAAGTTCGTCGGCTGCCTTTAATGCAGTCTCAATGTCATTCGTAAAGATACCAGCTTGTAATCCGAATTCAGAATGATTTATTTCACTAATTCCTTGATCAATCGAAGAAATTTTATTCACAATAACGATCGGAGCAAATACCTCCATGCAAGAGACCTTTTCTGTTTGTTGAACAAACGATAGGATGGTAGGCTGTAACATTCCTTCTAGTACATTTCCTCCATAGACTACTTCCGCCCCGTTTTGGACTGCTTCGTTAATCCAGCTTAAAGCTCTATCCGTTTCATCTTTGCTAATCATCGTTGATACTTCAACTTTAGGATCGTATGGGTTCCCTAGCCTTACCTTTTTTGTATGGTCCTTAAACAACTCAATGAATTCATCATAACTATGTTCATGTACATATATTCGTTGAAGGGAGATACATACTTGCCCAGCAAATGAAAAAGCACCCATTGTAATTCGAGATATGATATTGTCCAACTTTACATTTTCATCAATTATGACTCCAGAATTAGAGCCTAACTCAAGTAATACCCTCTTTAAGCCTGCTTTTTTTTGTATGTCACTTCCAACCTCGGGACTTCCTGTAAAAGATACAGCCTTTACTTTTGAATGCTTTACTAAACAGTCTCCAACGATCGCCCCACTTCCAGATACAACATTTAAAGCTCCTTTAGGGAGTCCCGCTTCATGGAATAACTCAGCAATCGCATACGCACATAAGGGTGTCTGAGTGGCTGGCTTTAATACGATCGTGTTCCCAGCCGCAATGGCTGGCCCTATTTTGTGTGCAACTAGATTTAATGGGAAGTTAAAAGGCGTGATCGCCGCGATTACGCCTAGTGGCTGACGAATTGTATAGGCGATCCGATTCTCGCCTCCTGGAGCAGCATCCATTGAAATCGTTTCACCATGGATTCTTCTTGCTTCTTCCGCTGCAAACGTATAGGTCATAATGGTTCTTTCTACCTCTGCCATAGCTGTCGTAATGGGTTTGGCTGACTCCGAAGTGATTAGTCTTGCAAACTCATCTTTTCGGCCACGAAGTAATTCAGCTACTTTATACAAAATAGAAGACCGTTCATGTGCTGATAATTTTTTCATTTCTTTTAAAGCATCACTTGCTGTTTCGATGGCAAGATTTACTTCTTCTATATTTGCAGTAGCAACTTCTGCAATTAACTCGTTTGAAAAGGGAGAATAGTGTTTTCGATAATCAGTCGTCTCCTTCCATTCTCCATGAATCCAAAGATGTTTTCTCATACTTTACCCCCTACTTTACTGACACCATTCAATGATCATATTAGCGATGATTTCAGCTGTATCAAATACTCTTTCAATTTCGATATATTCATTTGGATAATGGGCCACTTCTGTCGTGCCTGGTCCAAATACAATGGTCGGAATATTTCCAACTTGGGTAAATAGGCCACCATCTGTTCCCCATGGTGACGCTTCAATAATCGGAGCTCTATTTTTCACCTTCGTGAAATGCTTTGACAGAACCTTCATCGCATCATGCTCACTATCAATGGTGCCAGGTACCCACCTTGCTCCGAACCACTTAAGCTCCACTGGATGATCCTTAAACCAAGGATCTATCTCCGCTAAAAGCGCAAGATGTTTTTCAAGTTCTTTCTGAACATTCTCCATTTTTTCATCTGGTGCCACACCCATTCTTCCTTCCATCGTCACTTCATCTGCAACTGACGATGGCCAATTGCCTCCATATATTTTGCCGATATTAATAGGAACAGGGATAGGAACAGACTGATAGAGAGGATCATGAATGGTGGCATTTCTCGTTTTCTCTAATTCTAACACTTTGTGATGAACGGTCATGGCTTTTTCGATTGCACTTACTCCTTCATACCTTGTACCTCCATGAGCGGATTTGCCTTTAACAACTAGCTTAAACCACATGGAGCCTTGTTGTTTAGGAAATATTTTCATGTTTGTAGGTTCGGGTATTATGGCTACATCTGCTTTGTACCCTCTCGTAATCGCAGCTAATGACCCTGCACCACCACTTTCTTCTTCGATTACACTCTGGAAAATAACATCTCCTCTTAGCGGAATGTCTAATGCTTGGATGGCCTCTAGTGCTAACAATAAGCTAATAGAGCCACCTTTCATGTCAGATGTACCTCTACCATACATTTTTCCATCTATTATTTTTGCACTAAAAGGATCTAATTCCCACCCAGATATATCCCCTTCTGGAACAACATCGATATGACCATTTAATATAATCGATCTTCCTCCGCCAAGTCCCTTTTTAACAGCTACAACATTTGGGCTACCAACAAATGTTGTCCGAGGTGAAACAAAATAAGGATGCTGCTGAAGGTTTGAAATATTCGGTTCCCATATATCAATCTGTAAGCCTAGTTCTCTTAATTTCTCCACCACAATGGCTTGTGCTGATGCTTCGTGTCCAGAAATGCTATTCTCTTGGACTAGTCGTTGAAGTAACCGAATCCCCTTAAGACGATGGAGCTGTAACCACTGTTTTACTCTCATATCAACATCCAACACACTCTCCCCCTTACTCAATATATTGGATATTTTCATCAACTACTAAATCTGCCTCTGTTCTTTTTAATACATCTTCTATCGTAAAAGGCTGCATGACTTCTTTTAACAGTAAGCCTGAACCTGTAACCTCCACTACTGCCATATCTGTAATAATTAAATTGACACAGCACTTGGCGGTTAATGGCAACGTACACTCACTTACTATTTTGGAAGTCCCGTCTTTATTTTGATGATTCATTAAGACAATCACTCGTTTTGCCTTTTGTGCTAAATCAATGGCTCCTCCCATACCAGGCACTTTCTTCCCTGGAACAATCCAATTCGCTAAATCACCGGATTGACTTACCTGTAAAGCTCCTAATATCGTCACATCTATCAGTCCACGCCTGATAATTGCAAACGCAATCGAACTGTCAAAATAGGAGGCACCATTTACGATTGTTACTGGGTATCCACCTGCATTACAAAGATTCTCATCTTCTTGCCCCATAATTGGAGTTGGTCCCATCCCAAGTACCCCGTTCTCAGCATGGAACATCACTTGCCTTGATATGGGGAGATGATTAGGAACAAGTGAGGGAATGCCAATCCCTAGATTCACTACCATTTGGTCTTTTATTTCTTTAGCTGCTCTTTTCGCCATTCTATTCCGTGAATCTATTCCCATACCCATTTCCAATGCACTCCTTCACTTTCAATTACACCGTTAATGAAGCAGCCTGGTGTGACAATTTCTTCAGGTGAAAGTGCTCCAAGTGGTACGATCTCAAGGGACTCTGCAAATGTTACATTACCAGCCATAGCGACTAATGGATTTGTATTTCTTGCACTCTTATCGAATACTAGGTTTCCATATGGATCTGCTTTATGAGCAAAAACAATCGAAACATCTGCGATTAATGCTGTTTCAATTAACAACCTCTTTCCATTTACCTCGATGATTTGTTTTCCTTCTTCAACCACTGTATTAATTCCAACATCTGTAATGATTCCATGAAGCCCAACTCCACCAGCCCGAATACGTTCAGCTAGTGTTCCTTGTGGTGAAAACTCGATTTCGATTTCTGCATTTGTCATGAGCTGTCCGGCTATCGGATTAGAACCAATATGTGAGGTGATGATTTTTTTCACCTGATGATTGGCAACAAGTGGACCGATTCCAATTGTCGGAAAACCAGTATCATTTCCAATGATGGTTAAATTTTTGACTCCTTTATTCATAATCCCCTCAATGATACTTGGGGGTGTTCCGATACCTCCAAATCCCCCAAACATTAAGGTACATCCGTCGTTAATTTGGTTTAATACATCATGAATACTGATTAACTTTCCTTCCCCCATTAGACCACCCCCTAAGCTAATAATCCGTTTAATTGGAGTTCCTGTGTAACATCCGTCAATGCATGATCCAGTAACGATACTAATTCATCAATTTCATCTTTTGAAATAGTCAGTGGCGGAGCAATAATGATTGCATCTCCGTGTACACCATCATCACCTGATGCAGCTGGATAGACGAGTAATCCTCGTTGTTTTGTTTTTGAAAGCACTAAATTTGTCAAAGCAACTTCTTGTTTAAAAGGAATTTTTTGAAGATTGCTAGTGAATTCAATTCCAATTAATAATCCTTTACCTCGTATGTCACCAATGAGAAAATGTTTTGTTTTTAACAAAAGTAATTGATCAACTAAATAAAGCCCTTGTTCGTGTGCTTTATTGACTAGGTCATGCGTTTCTATATAGTTTAAGACCGCTAAAGCGACAGCGGCCGATAAAGGATTACCACTAAAGGTATGACCACTCATAATCAAATTAGAACCTTGTTGAATCGGCTCGATAATGCGATCTTGAATTAACACAGCTGCAACAGGCGTATATCCTGCACTCAAGCCTTTTCCTAATGTGACAATATCAGCGACTGTATTCCAGTGATCCAGTGCTAGCATCTTTCCTGTTCGCCCGATACCTGTCATAACCTCGTCGGAGATAAAGAGAATATTATATTGATCACATATTTTTCGGATTTCCTCATAATAACCAGGTGGAGGAGTTAGTGCAGCACCAGCAGCACCAACAATTGGTTCACTAATAAAAGCCGCAATATGGTCTGCGCCAATACGCGAAATGGCTCGTTCTAACTCAGTTGCACATTTTAGCTTACAGTTTGGAAAGGTATCGTTGTAAGGGCACCTGTAGCAATAGGGAGGGGACACTGTTGGGTAGTCTTCTAAAAGCGGGACAAATCTCGTTCTACGAAGAGGATGACCAGACATAGACAATGCACCTAGGGTGATGCCATGGTAGCTCATCCATCTAGATAAGATTTTTTGCTTGGTTTTCATCCCTTTTTCCTGCCAATATTGGATCGCAATTTTTAGAGCTGTTTCAGTTGCTTCTGATCCACTATTCACAAGAAAGGACCAATACTTTACTTGCTTGGACAACATAGAGAGTTTTTCTGCAAGCTCTTCTGCTGGCTCTGAAGTAAACTGCGAACGGTATACAAATGCTACTTTATTGGCTTGTTTGAGCATTGCTTCGTTTATTTCTTTTACACCGTGCCCTATACATGCTGTCACAGCACCAGAAGAACCGTCTAAATATCGTTTTCCGTCTAAATCATACAAATACACGCCAAGCCCATGGCTAATTACAGGATACTCTCCATCAAGGAGTGGCTTAATCAGGCGAGAATGGTTCATCTATTTATTCCCCCCATATTTAGACTTTTTGTATTGTGTTTTAAAGTTTATTCCGAAATTGAACGAATCATGAGGAAAACAATTCACCTTAAAAAAGTAGAAAAAAGGACAATCAACTAATTGATTTGTCCCTTTGCTGTAGTATTTTTTTGTGTATCCATATGGCTGCTTGAGAACCCTCTCCCATTGCGATTGTTAATTGTTCAGAATGCGCAACAATATCACCTGCAACCCATACATTTTCTATGTTTGTTTCCTTTGACCTTGAATGAGGAGCAATATGATGATTTTCTAACCTTTCTACTCCCAGCTGTTTCAGTAATTCTGTATTCACGACATTTCCTCCAAAGGAAAGAAATCCTCGTTCGCCTTTTATTTCTGCCCCTGAAGCTAATTGAACCCCAGAAAACGTAGATGGGGATGAGGTAATCACACTTGTTACGTTTTCATGAATAACATCAATCTTCTTTTGCAATAACTCATTTAGCTTATTTTGACTCATTTCTTTATTTCCGTGATTAATATAAACTAGTTGATCAGTCCAATAGGTTAGAGTTAATGCCATATTAGCCCCAACATCTCCTGCACCAACTACCACAACACGTTTATTCATCACTTCATATCCATCACAATCCGGGCATAAATAGATGGAAATCCCTAGACACTCTTTTAGGTTGGGTAATGAAAGGGGAATATTATCTTGAATACCAGTAGCTATCAGCAAGTATTTACATGTATATTCATTACTTTCTTTTCCTTGTAATGAAAAACCATCATTTGTTTTTTTGGCTGTAATGATTTCATCCTTCACGAATTGTACATCGTACTTTTCTGCATGTATTTTTCCCAATTGTCGTAATTGATTTCCATCAATACCGTCTGGCCATCCAAGAACATTATGGTAGCACCTGCAAAGCGTGGACCTTCCTTCGCCTTTATCAATAACAACAATTTCGTGCTTATATCTTCCTAACTGGATTGCAGCCTGGAGCCCTGCAATTCCACCTCCAATGATGATGCATTCTGTTTGTAACATACTGATCACCTCTTCCCAAAGAATATTTAGACAGAAAAAAACTGGTCATAAACCAGTTATTTAGTCTTCTTTTTTTTAGTTTTCTTGTTTGTAATCACAGGAGAGGTATTTCTTTGTGATTGAAGCTCAGATAATCTTGATTCATATAGAATTTTTGCCTCATAATCGTTTATATGCATAAAAAAACCTCCTAATCAAACATGTTTGATAGAAGGTAGTTTCTCCAGTAATGGAAGAAGTATACATATATTCACTAGACGCTAAGATGTTTTTAGTTCCTTCCACAATTCTAAAATTTCCTTTTCTTTCGATTTAGTTAAGCCTACTACTAGCTCTTCTCCCGGGCTTTCTGAATTTTTCCAAGCGTACGTATCCGTAATTGTTTCGCTAATCGGCCTACAAGTTAAGCCATATTGGATTGCTTTTTCAATATTAACTGCTGAAAATCCATCCATATTCTTTCCTTTAGGGATATATAAAGGAATATCTTTCCAATATTGAATTCCATTCTCTTCGAAAAAATCATCTTCAACAGAGGTAAATTTAACAGATGGATTAATTAAATCTTTGGTTTCATCAAGAAATTCTCCCATCGTCAGCGTATCCTTTGGACCTGTTACCTGAAACGTTCCAATCGTCTTTTTCTCTAACTGTTGAATAATAAAACAAGATAAATCTCTCGCATCGATAAATTGAACAGGAGCATCTTTATCTTCGGGAACCACTACTTCATCCCCTCCGCCAATTCTCATTGGCCAATACGTGAAACGATCTGTCGGATCATATGGCCCTACAATGAGTCCAGGTCTAATGATAAGATGACCTTCTGGGAAAACCTTTTTTACTTCTTGTTCACATAAAGCTTTTAGTGCTCCATACGTTTCACCCGTAATCTCTTCCACAGATTCATCATCTAAAGTCGCAACCTCAGCATCCTCTGTTATCCCAGAATGAGAAAAATCTTTATAAACGGAGATTGAGGAGATAAAGGTATATACTTTGCACGTAGTTGATAATAACGTTGCAGATTCCTTCACGATTCTTGGAACATAGCCGCTCGTATCAATAACCGCATCCCATTTCCTACCTTTTAGGATTGATATATCACCATCACGATCTCCTTTCAATTTTTCGACATTGTCAAAGATCGCACCATTTGTTTTACCTCTTGTAAAGATTGTTACTTCATGCCCACGTTTCATAGCCTCTTCTACAAGATGTCTACCTAAAAATTTGGTTCCACCTAGAATCAATAATTTCATGTTACGGCCTCCCTTTCATTGGATAGAATCTCTTTTTTGTACTATATTCCATGCTCGTCTATTACATGAACGAAGATATTAATTTTATCGAACTAATTATAGCGATAGACCATTAAAACGTAGTGAATGTCAAACCGATTGAGGAATCCACCACCTTCAAACGGGCTCTTCCACCGATTGGGAACGTAAAAATAGGTGAAACATGCCCAAAATTGACATCAGCGATAACAGGAATGTCGTGTAGCTCCTTTTTTGAATGTATGATCTCTCGTAGTGTCTCCATCGTCATTCCAGATTTTTGCTGGAACCTCCCAATTACTACAGCACTTATCTGGTGTTCCATGCTCGTGACGTGAAGTAGGGACTGAAGATCCCGGTCAAATGTTTCTGGAATGGTCATATAATCATCCTCAATAAAAAGGATGATATCATGTAGTGTTGGAAAAAATTCTGTTCCTTGAAGAAGATTGAGCGTGCACAAGTTCCCACCTAACACAACTCCTTCCGCTTCTCCTTCCTGAATGATCTTCCAGCCATCGTTTTTAACAAACTGACGATTCTCTTGATCCAAGTACCATGCATCATCACTCCATTCATTCGATGGTGTTACTGACACAGGCTCATTCGATTGCATGAGCACTCTCTGAAAATGTTCAAATGTGTACTCAAATCCATATTTCATCGAAAAGGTGGAAAAATGTGGTCCTGAATATGTAACTACACCCGTTTTTTTATATATCGCTGTTTGTAAAGCTGTTATATCAGAATAACCACATAATATTTTAGGGTTGTTCTGAATGAGCTCAAAATCAATATACTTGAGCAATTGATTGCTATTAAAACCACCAAGAGTGGTTAATATTCCATTTACACTTGAATCACGAAATGCTTCATGTAAGTCTTCGATCCTGCTCTCGATTGTAGAGGAACCAAACGAATTCATTTCTTCTGAATGACGAGAGAAGCTAACCGATATTCCTAGTTCATTAAACCGTTTCCTTGCAATGCATCTTTGTTCTTCTGTAATCACAGCTAAGCTAGTTGCAGGTGATATGACCCTTATGTGGTCGCCTCGTTGAAGTTTTTTTGGAATGATCATCCTATTACCTCCTTGTCTATATCCTATTTCTGTTGCCAAACCCTTTTTAAATAGAAGGCTACACTATCTTCACAATGATTTCCTATTACTTCATTTGCAGAGTACTTACACTCTGCGCAAGCATTATCTACTGCTACTGAATAATCAGCAGCATGAAACATCTTAGTATCATTGACTCCGTCCCCAAATACGGTGACCTTAGCATTTGGTAGATTTATATACTTCTTTAAAGTTTGGATGGCCTGATCCTTTGTTGCTTTTTTATCGTGTACTGTTAGCCAGTACCATCCCGGTTTGTATAGTTCTTCAAATAAATGTAATTCGACATGTCCCCCTATTTTTCCCTCTATCTCTGCATATAGTTCTTGTAATTTTTCTTTTTGATTGATAAAAGTAAAACAGACCACTTGGTCCCTAAACGCTTCCTTCAAGATTACGGCATGTTGCAAACGATCATCTTTCATTCGAACTCTTTCTTGAAAGTAAAAATCCATTCCCTCATTATGTATGTCTTGGTAATACAAACAATCTTTTTTCCCATTAAAAGTCGATATAAAAGGTAATGATTCAAATTTCTGACCAAGTGAGTATATTTCATCTAGTAGATTAGGAGAGATATTATGTATAAAAAGGTGCTCTCCAGTTTTTATATCGGATAAGAAGGCTCCATTAAATTCAATGATTGGTAGGGAGATCGGAATATCTTTCATAATGGTCTGAATTGACTTCACACTTCTAGCACTCGCAACCGTAAATGGTAATCCCTCATTTAAAAGCTGAATGAGTATTTTTTTTGTGTTTGGAGATAATTGGGCATTCTTTTGTAACAACGTTCCATCTAAATCAGATATAAATATATCCATCCATAGGTCCCCTTCTCTTTTAATTCTTATTGATATTTGTATAATCCATTGAAATATTCTAGTATTCTATTGGTTTTATATTATTAATCGAAGTAATAAGTTTATTACTTCGTTGTTTATTTTCACAGAAGGGACTCGCATTGCACTCTTTTACAGGAAAGGATTTTCATATCGTCCATGCTCACCTAAATGTCCAATAGAAAATTACTCACAGACCTTTATTCAAGAAAAAATGGAATTAACAGCATCCTTTGTACATCAATATACACCCTCAGTGTCGTTTGTTGCAAAGTTGAAAAAGCCGCCGAGAGCTTTCTCGACAGCTTGGAGGAGATTCTCCCTCTATTTTTTTAGGATAGTCTGTTTACAATATCTCTCGCTATCCACACGCCACACGCACTAGCCTGTGCTAAGCCTCTTGTTACACCAGCTCCGTCCCCACCTACATATAAACCAGACATTTCGGTTTCAAATTTGTCGTTAAGCTTTGGACGAGCTGAATAGAATTTTGCTTCTACTCCATAAAATAAAGTATGTTCTGAAGCCAATCCTGGTGTTACTTTATCTAACGCTTCTGTCATTTCTACTAAGCTTTTCATTGTGTTATAAGGTAGAACTAATCCTAAGTCACCGGGAACAGCTTCTTTTAAAGTGGGCTCTAAGAATCCTTCACGAATACGATTCTCCGTGGATCTTCTCCCTTTCAAAATGTCACCATATTTTTGGACGATAAGTCCGCCATTTGATAAGCTATTTGCTAGCCTTGAAATCTCATGCGCATACTCATTTGGTTTATCAAATGGATCAGAGAATTTGTGTGATACTAACAGGGCAAAGTTTGTGTTTTGACTTCCTAGCTTCGGATCCTTGTAGGCATGACCGTTAGCTAGCATAATTCCAGAATGATTCTCCACTACTACGTGTCCAGATGGATTACTACAAAATGTTCTTACTTGTGTCCCAACTGATGTATTAAAGATAAATTTACCTTCATATAAGTGTTTATTAATTTCTTCCATGACAATATTTGAAGTTTCTACACGAACTCCAATATCGACCTGATTATTAGTCATTTGTAAGCGACGCTTCTTTAGTATTTTAGTCATCCATGCAGAACCATCACGTCCAGGAACGATCACTACTTTATCAGCTCTTATTTCTTCACCGCTTTTTAATTGGATACCTTTGACTACTTGAATCCCATCAATCTTTTCACTTACAACATCTTCTACTTCTGTTTTAAAAACCATATCAATTTTTTCTTTTAAGTATTCATAAATATTCTTTAAGATCTCAAGATTTTGCTCGGTTCCGAGGTGTCGTACCTGTGCACGTAACAGCTTTAATCCTGCTGCATACCCTCTCTTTTCAATTTCACGAACTTTTTCGGTTAAAGGGTCAGTAATAGATTCTGTTGCACCGTGACAGAGGTTAATACCGTCAACATATTTGATTAAGTCTATTACCTGAGACGGAGTTAAATAATCTGTCATCCAGCCGCCAAATTCACTCGTAATGTTGAATTTTCCATCTGAATAAGCGCCAGCCCCACCAAAACCATTCGTAATCGAACAAGCTGGTAAACAGCCTGCAAACTCTTTTCTTCCTGCAGCCGGAGGGCACTTTTCAATTTTTTTCTCTAAAATAGGACAGTTTCTTCTATAAATATCATGACCTTTGTCAATTAATACTATTTTCGCATGAGGCATTTTCAATGTTAATTCATAGCAAGTAAATATACCTGCTGGACCAGCACCTACAACAATTACATCATAGTTGTTATTCATGATCTTCACTCCTTGTAAGAAGGCTACATATAGTTATTTTCTAACACCATTAAGTACTATATCAGACCTTCTACACACGGTCAACAGTAATCGCGAACAATTATTTTAAAACCTCATTAAACATTCGTGTTTTTGTTTTTCTGTACAAATTTAAAAAAGAGCCCATCAGTGATGATGAACGGGCTCCTTTCCTCTACCTCTATTATTTTACATATGCTGCGCCGATGATGATTAATAAAATAAATAATACTACAATCAGCGCAAAGTTATTTCTGTATCCGTATGCTGGATAACCATATCCATATCCCATGTTGCAAGTGTCATAACCGTAATGCATAGTTGCTCACTCCTTTGTTTATTTCACCTTACACTTACAACATATGTCCATTGGGTTTGTATCGTATGTGCATATGCCTATTTTCAAGGATTATCTTTATGGTTTATGAAAATGCTATTGTGATAACGCTTTAATACATTGCTCCCTTATATTCCATAATTGTTCAAAGCTAAATAAACTCGTCATGCTACTTTGCCATTCTTTTACGTATGCTTGATGGAAGGCGAGCTTTTTTTCACCAATTTCGTCAGGCTGTAAGGAAATTTCTTTCTTTATGATGTAGGGAAAGTTTAATGGATTATCATTAAAGGTAGTTATATCTATCCGTTCTCCTTCGTAGTACAAATAACAGTGTGCTTCTGGAATATAACTTAAATGATGAGAATCTAATACTCCTCCTACTCCCTTTGTATTTTCTTCATTCATTTCATAAATTCCGCACATTAAAGTGATCGGAATCTTTTGTTCTAAACAAAGAGCTGCTAATAATGCATGCTTTGTGCTGCAAGTGCCTCGGTTTTCTGTCAGGACGAGTGAATATTGATCTCTCTGGCTATTTCTACCATATGGAAGTTTCCATACAAATGATATCGCCTCATGTAGTGTCAGTATATCTCTTTTTATAAATAAGCTTGTAACATCCCCCTGTTTATCGAATTTATGATTAATGAAATCAATTGATAACAAACCACTATTCCCCCGTCCAGTTTTGATTTCATTATATAGATTAAAGTCCATAAAGGAAATCATAGGAAAAGCTCACCCTATAAAGAGTAAGCTTCATCTATCTTTAAAAAATACCTGTAAACTGCAGAGTTAGGATTAATAGACCTAGTGCCCATACATATACGGCAAATACTTTTAAAGAATGCTTCTTCAAATAGTTAATCATCCATTTCACAGCAATATATCCAAATACTGCAGATGATATAAGTCCAATCATTAATGAACCAGCACTAATGTTTTCGACAGTCCCTTCAAATAAATCCAAGGATTGTAATAAAATGGCTCCAACGATAGCCGGTGTCGATAGTAAGAAGGAGAAATACGCTGCCGTTTCACGATCTAGTTTCCGAATAAGAGCGGCAACGATTGTTAGCCCAGAGCGAGAGATTGCTGGGAAAATAGCCGCAGCCTGGAACGTACCGATGAAAAATGCATCTGTATATGAAATATCATCCATTTTTTTGTAACCATTTTTAATACTATCTGCAAACCATAAAAATAGTCCAGTCACCAAGAATTCCCATCCGATTGTTATCCCCGTCTTAGAGATCTGTTCGAAATAATCTTTAAACGCTAATCCTACAACAACTGCAGGTATGGTACCTACAACTAAAAGGAATGTAAGCTTACTAAATGGCCGTTTAAGCATGTATACAAACTCATTCTTATAAAAAACAAAGACTGCGACAAGTGTTCCGATATGAAGCATCGTATCCAAAAATAGCCCTGCTTCGTTTAAGCCAAATAAATGTCGTCCTAAATACAAATGACCTGTACTGCTAATTGGTAAAAACTCGGTTAAACCTTGGATTAAACCAAGAATAAATGCCTCTAATTTCGTCATAAATTATCCCCTTGAAAAAGTTTTCGATAATCCATTTTATTCTCCAATTAGGACAAACACAACTATTTTTTTCATCGTAGAACGTATTCACTCGATTTGGTAAAATACTAATGAATAACCTAAAACGATTGTAAAATATCCTTTGTAAATAATGAGAAAATGGGGTTTAAATATGTTAAATCAAAAAAGATTAAGAGACTATCAAATTGAAATAGGCCAGCTTAAAACAGGTCGATTAAATGCTATCTCAGACGTTGCTGGTATCAAGGTTGGACATAAAACCATCCAGGATGGGACTATTCAAACAGGCGTTACGGCTGTACTTCCACATTCAGGAAATGTATTTAAAGAAAAAGTGATGAGTGCTATTTATTCTATTAACGGTTTTGGTAAAACAACTGGTTTCATCCAAATTGATGAAATGGGAACGATTGAAACACCGATAATTTTAACAAACACGCTATCTATTGGCATTGGGATTCAAGCACTAGTTGACTATTCATTAGAACAAAATCCAGAAATTGGACGAACAACTGGTACGGTAAACCCCGTTGTTTGTGAGTGTAATGATATGCTTATTAATGACATACGGAATGTATCAATTACAAAAGAGGATGTATTACAAAGTATTCATGATGCATCAGAAGAATTTCAAGAAGGTAACATTGGCGCTGGAACCGGTATGGTTTCCTTTGGATTAAAGGGAGGGATTGGTTCTTCCTCAAGGGTTCTTTCTATAAAAGATTTTGACTTTACAGTGGGTGTACTTACACTAACGAACTTTGGAAAAATGGAGCAGCTTCTCCTTAATGGAAAAAAAATCGGTCCTTCCATTAAACAGTTCATCAATGATACTCGAAATGAAGTTGAGAAGGGATCGATAATTATCATTGTTGCTTTAGATATTCCTGTCTCCGAACGACAATTAAAACGGATTTTAAAAAGAGCCACAGTTGGTCTTGCCAAAACTGGATCATATATTGGCAATGGCAGTGGTGATATCGTTCTTGGATTTACAACTGCAAACAAAGTACAACATGAACAAGATGAACCACTGTCAAACCGAACAATCATTCAAGATCATTACTTAGATCAGGTATTTCAAGCGGTAGCAGATGCAACAGAAGAAGCTATCTTAAACTCATTAGTCACATCGACTACAACAATCGCTCGAAACGGACAGAAAATTCACTCTTTACGAGATTTTATGAATCGTTTAATGTAAAGATAAGTTCAATTTTGGGAGGTTTATTATGGAGGTTGCATATTATCAAGATCGTTTTTTGTCTTCAACTGATGAATTAGCAATACCTATTCAAGAACGAGGCCACCAATTTGGTGATGGAATTTATGAGGTTGTACGAGTGTATAATCAAAAACCATTTATGATGGAAGATCACTTAAAGCGGTTTGAACGTAGTGCTGATGCCATAATGCTCCAGCTTCCGTATTCTAGAGAAGAAATGAAAGCCATTATTCTAGATGGGATTCAGCGTTCAGGCCTAGATAATGTTGACGTATATTTCCAAGTTACAAGAGGAATAGCTCCTCGTATCCATTTATTTCCTGACACGCCTGCCGTATTCTCCATGATTATTAGACCCGCTCGAGAACTTGCACCTGAAAAGAAACAAAATGGAGTACCAGTTCTTATGCTCGAAGACGAGCGCTGGGCAAATTGTTATATAAAGTCATTAAATTTATTGCCGAATGTACTTGCGAAACAGCACGCTTTTAAAAACGGTTGTGAAGAAGCAATATTAGTAAAGGATGGCTTTGTAACCGAAGGATCAAGTAGTAATCTATTTGTTGTAAAAGATGAAATTCTCTACACAACACCTGCAACAAAGGGAATCCTTCACGGAATAACAAGAAAGGCTGTCTTGCAGCTTGCTAACACGCTAAAGATACAGGTTAAGGAAGAACATTTTTCCCCATCCTTTCTAAAAGCAGCCGATGAAGCCTTTATTACAAGTACAACGGCGGAGATACTCCCAATCAATAAGGTTGATGATGTTCTACTTCCAACCGATCATACGGTTACAAAACAATTGCAACAAGCATTTCAATCCTTAAAATAGATTGGAAGATAAAAAGGTTCTACACAATATCCACATATAACAAAAAGACAAAACGTAAGCAATGCCCAAAAACTTGGTCATTGCTTACGTTTTAATTATATCGTAATTGTTTTAATAGATCCGGCAGTGGAAATGTAGATAATAGTAGATCTGTATGAATTTCGTCAGTCTCCCACCAAGCTGCTAACTCCTCATAGGTTACTAAACTAATATCTTGAATATGGTTTTCCTGGATATACGCATACACATAAAAATGTTCTTTTACACGGGAGAAAAAGGCTTCCATGTCTGTTCCCGCCCGTTTCATAAAGCCACTATCAAATTCTATAAATCCCACAACACGATTCGCCTTTTGAATCACCTTATTCATACCATTTAACACATAGGCCTCGAAGCCTTCAACATCAATCTTAAATAATAGCGTATCCTCACTCGTTAGTTGATCTGCTAGCAACTGGTTTATTGTAATTGAGGGGACTTGGTACTCTTCGACCATATCATGTTCTACTATTCTCGTTCCTGAAGATGTACCAGACCAATTTTTGTCTACAAAGAAAGAATGGGTGCCTTCTTCCTGATCAGTCGCAAAAGCATACACAATCTGAATCTGTTCTCTATTAGGATGCTCAATCCTAGATTGTTCTAAAAAGGGTAATAGCTGATGATTGGCTTCAATCCCATAGACTTTAGTCATTTCATCATACGTTGTGGAAAAGAGACATTCCCCATAGTTAACACCGATATCTACAACAAATGTGGGGTGCAGTTCATTTACTGCCTTCTGCCAAAAATTAGCTAATCGCTGTTGTGTTACACCATTTGTTAACAATAGTGCTTTTCCTCTATTCTCCGTTGGATTGATATAGAGAATTCTGGAAGATGGTAAAAATATCTTGTTTGGTAGTTTACACACTTTCAAGGTTCGATATTTTAAAAACAATCCCGTTTTCAATAATACATCTTTCAATCGAGGATATTTATTCCACCATTTTTCGTATAGTAATTTCTTTTCAATTTTAGCTTCCATCATAAAGTGGGAATACGCCTCCTACAACTAAAATAGACTCTCTCCTATTACACCACAAATAATTAAATGGTATTGATCCTTTTTCCTGCAAGAAGCTATAAAATTTACATGATTCATACAAAAACTTTACAATATGCTTAGTCCATTTTCCCATTTACATAAGTAGACTCATGTTGATATTGTTCCAAATACGAAAACACTCGGTTCGCTATATGTTCGTATCCATTATTGTTGGGATGTATATAATCTTCATATAAATACAATTCTTCGTTTCCTTTGAAAACATCAAATAAAGGGACAAAATGAGTATTTTCATATTTTCCTAATTCAAGTGCTGTTTGTTCATTCCAATTTTCAACAATGAGATCAATCTCAGGAATAAATGGAAATAACCCGGATAAAGGATTGTAAACACCTAGTAGGAAAATTTGACTGTTAGGATTGATGGCGTTAATCTTTCCAACCATCCCATGTATATTGCTTACATACTTTTTACTTGCTTCTTCAAAGTGTGCATGATTTAACTGGAAGAAGTTCTCCTGTACCACTTGAATAATATCATTTCCTCCAATTGTAATTAAAACGATATCTGCATCTTGTATCGCATACTTAACGGAGGATTGATCAAGTTTATCAACAAGCTGCGTGGAGCGAAAGCCACCTACTCCATAATTTTCGATGGTCACATTCTTAATTTCCCTTTGCTTTAATAATTCTGCTTCTAAAGTGGCTAAATATCCCCCGTTGTCGGAATCACCATATCCGATGGTTAATGAATCACCGATTGCAACAATATGTATATCCATTGGAAAAAAATTTGCATCTACTTGTTTCATAACGGTTGAAGATTGTATGTTGGTTACTTGATAATCGTTTATCAGAAATTGGCGATTGAAACCGTCACTTGGCTTAGATATTACTGTAAACACAATAGCTGCAACTAATAATAATATCAATCTAAGCAATGTTTATCCTCCTTCTTCTGCTTATATATATATTGTACTTTGGACAAAGTCGTTTGATGACCATTCAAATGTGTCATTCTTTCTTGAATCACATCGCACTTGTTCAAATCATCGACCTACGCACGTTCACTTCTGAACAAACTGGATTGAAAGCCATTTTATCAAATCAGTATTCTACCAATGATATGAATAAAAGAAAACCCCAAAAAATGGGGTTTTTCTTGAATGGGATTATTGAAAGGATTCAATATCATTAATGATTTGTTCATATGGAGTATTTTCTAAACCTGAATACTTTCTTACAACATATCCGTCTTGATCGACCATATAGAATGAAGTTCCATGGATTACTTGATCCGTTGATTTAGGTTTTTGAACGTGTGCACCAAAATTTTCTGCTGCAAATGTCTCTATCTCTTTTTGAGTATAACCAGTTAAAAAGTTCCAATTTGTAAAATCAACTTGGAATTGCTCCCCAAACTGTTTTAAAACCTCTGGCTTATCTAACTCTGGGTCAACACTAAAAGAAATAAACTCTACGGATAACCCTTTATTCTTTGCCATTTCTTGAATTTTCGCCATGTTTGCCGTCATAGGTGGACAAACTGTTTCGCAGTTTGTAAAAACAAAATCAACGATCCAAACTTTATCTTTTAGATTCTCTAACCCGTAGGCTTGACCTTCTTGGTTCGTATATTCAAAGTTTTGGACGACCTTAGCATCACTTGGCACATCTTGTTCTGAATTACCGCACGCAGAAAGGATTGTTAATACTACTACTAATACTACAAAAATAAATGTCTTTTTCATTCTTCTCACCTTTTCTCAATTCATAAAGACTATGATTATCATAACAAATTTTTCTATATAAAGACAAAAAGATGATGGATGTCACAAAATCGTAAGATAATGACAAAGTAAAAAACCTCCTGATTGGAGGTTTTTCCCATTTATAAAACTTAAGCGTTGTTTTTAAGAATATCTGTTTTATAAATTTCAGAGTACTCATGCCACTTTAACGTTTTCTTTAAGTGATCACGAAACGAGTACATTTTTTTTGGAGTGGAGTCTTTACTAATCTTCGTAATGAACGTCTGAAGTCTTAACTTAACCCTTAATGAAGTAAGATTATCTTCCTCCCAAACTGGAATTTCCATGACTTTGACTTTTTGTCCATTTTGATGAATAAACTCTAGACTCTTAAGTAGCAAATTATCTACCTTCTTTTTATCCGTTTCTTATATTATACTGTAAAACCATCAAGAAGTCTGTCGATTCATGAAAAGATTTTATAAATTTTTTTCCGTTATTTCAATAAAGAAAGCGCATTCATAACTTGATACAAAAGAAAACGAACTTCTACCTAGTTAAATCGCTTCAATGCAGGAAGGTATATTATTTTTAGGTGAGTTGACAATAGAAGAAACTTCATACACGTTCATCTTACTTTCTGGAAAACTAGTCAATACACTTAACAGTCTAGTCTCATCTTTCTCGGAAGGATTAAGCCAAAGCTGTTCAGCTTCCTTCGATAGAATAACGGGCATTCGGTCATGAACACCTTCAACCAAACGATTAGGCTTGGTCGTAATAACCGTACAGGTAACGAGTGTTTTATTCTCTGTCTGCCATCTATCCCATAAGCCAGCTAAAGCAAATGGTTGATCGTGATCGAGTGTAAAACGCATTGGATGTTTATTCCCATTTGTCCTCTTCCACTCAAAAAAGCTATCTGCTACAATGATGCATCTTCTTCTTGTTAATAGTCGCTTAAAACTAGGTTTTTCATGAAGTGTTTCTGCTCTTGCATTTATCATGGACTGACCTATTTTCTCATCTTTGGCAAAAGAAGGAACTAATCCCCATCTAATATAGCCAGCTCTGTTAGATATCCCATCATTGACTACAGCCAAGACTGACTGACTAGGCGAAATATTATAACTAATTTCGTATTCTTCCTGTATGTCATTTTGAAATTGAAAACGCTCCATCAGTTCTTCTAATTTAGCTGTTAAAGTAAAACGTCCACACATCCTAGAAATAACTCCTCTCTATACTTAATATGATTCAAACGTCCCTTTCACTTCGACCTTACCGTCTCTGACCATCATCTGCCCTTTTGAAATGACGCTATCGATCATCAAACTTTCTTTATTTAAAAATACCAAATCAGCATCCATTCCTACGTTTATGGAACCTTTCTTGATGAGTTTTAATACCTTGGCTGGATTTGATGTAATGACTTTTATCGCTACTTCTAAAGGAATATTTTCATCGATTATGGCGTCTCTTACCTCTTTAAAAAGAGTGCTGACTTTTCCGACTTGTAATCCAATAAATTCACCTTTTTCATTAAATTCTGGTAAACTTGCTTGGCCATCAGAAGTAAAGGTGATTTGTTCAATCGGCACCCCATGATCAAGCATGATTTTTAATCCTTTACTACACTTCATCTCTCCTTTGTCGAGAAAACGCTCTACTGTACTAGTTGTGAAATCAACAAATCCACCTTTTTTAGCAAATTCAATTCCCGCGTAAAAAAGCTCGTTATTTCTATTTATATGAGTTGGATGAAATTGTCTGATCGGTATATCCGTTGTATCGACCACTTCTTCTAATAATGATAATTTTGTAGGACTATCACCAATATGGATATTTACAATTCCCGCTTTACCAGATAGAATACCTCCTACTCTTGCTGACGCTGCAATTTTGGCAATATCACTAGCGGTAGGCTGTGATGATCGATGGTCTGCAATTGCTATCTCCCCAACACCAATAATTTGATCGATTAAAATTAAATCATCTTCAATGTTGGTGAACACACTTTTAACCGGGACTTGATACGATCCGGTATGGACAAAACAAGTAATTCCTTCTTCAGCTAATGCCTTTGCTTTTGCAATTAAATCAGGCATCGATCTTGTAGTCCCATCTGTTCCAATGACTCCTACAATGGTCGTAATACCAGCTGTTGTAGCATCTGTCAGCTGTAGTTCTGGTGTTCTCGTTTTAAATCCACCCTCACCCCCGCCTCCTATGATGTGGACATGCGAGTCAATGAATCCAGGCACAATGATTTTTCCACTAGCGTCAATGACCTGAATCTTCACGAAACCTTCGGGAGCAGATATCTCATCCTCGATATAACCGATCACATCATTCACAATCAAGAGATCTTTCTTTCCTATATAATTAGGTGTATACACTTCTCCATTTTTAATCAAAGTTAACATGTCTAGACCCCTTAGCCTTTAATTTAATTTCTGTTCTAGAAAACTTTAGTGTGATAAAATATATATAATATGTTTTAGATAGAAAGGATGAGTGCAATGGCTCTAACCCATACTTTTTCAAAAGGTGAAGAGATTGCCAATTCCATTACTCATGGTATAGGTACTTTATTAAGTATTGCTGCATTAGTTCTACTGATTGTCTATTCTTCCCTTTATGGATCTGCTTGGCACGTTGTTAGCTTTACACTATTCGGTGCTACTATGGTGCTATTATATACTGCTTCGACATTAGTTCATAGCTTCCCAAAAGGAAAAGTAAAGGATTTCTTTGAAATCCTAGATCATTCTTCCATATATTTTTTTATTGCAGGGACCTATACGCCATTTTTATTTATTGCTGTAAAGGGGTGGCTAGGCTGGACTTTATTTGGAATCGTCTGGGGACTTGCAATCGGAGGTACCGTATTCAAATCCTTTTTCGTCAAAAAGTATTTATTCACTTCAACCATTTTATATGTTGTTCTAGGCTGGCTTATCGTTTTTGCATGGAAGCCATTAGTGGCAAATTTGCCACTAAATGGATTAATCCTGTTAGTTGCAGGCGGAGTTCTTTATACAATAGGTGCTGTGTTTTATGTTTGGAGAGGTTTTAAATTTCACCATGCCATTTGGCACCTTTTCGTAATTGGTGGAACAGTTGCTCATTTCTTTAGTGTTTTACTTTATTTACTTCCATAAAAATAGGTATTTTAAAAACCTCTCAAATTGAGAGGTTTTTTTGTTGTTGACTCAGACTCCATTTTTACATAACTGCCTACTAGGATAGGAGACAGAATTTTCGACTAAATAAAGAAGGAAACTATCAGTTAAGTTTCATTCTTTCATACGTAATAAACTCATAATCATAAGGATTTTTTTCGTCTTTTATACCTGTCTCCTGCTCAATAATGGACCACTCTTCCCAATTCACAGTTGGAAAAAAGGTGTCTCCTTCGAATTCATGATGAATTTTCGTAAGGTACAATCTATCTGCAATTGGTAGTAACTCTTTGAAAATTTCTGCTCCACCTATGACAAAAATCTCTTTATGATGCTGTTCAAGGACTTTTATTTCATCTAAACTATGGATAACGGTACATGCCTCCGACTCATAGCCTAGATTTCTTGTTAAGATAATATTCTCTCTTCCTGGAAGTGGCCTCCCGATCGATTCATGAGTTTTTCTTCCCATTACTATAGAATGTCCCATCGTAACCCTCTTAAAGTACGCTAAATCACCGGGTATGTGCCAAGGAAGTTCATTATTACGACCGATTACCTGATTTTCATCCATGGCAACGACAAATGAAATCATACACTTACAGCTCCTTTAATATGTGGATGTGCTTCATATCCCATTAACTCAAAATCTTCATATGCAAACTTAAAAATGTCCTTAACAGTTGGATTTATTTTCATAAAAGGTAGTGCTTTAGGTTCTCGGGATAATTGTTCGTTTACCTGTTCTAGGTGATTTAAATAAATATGGACATCTCCAAATGTATGAACGAAATCACCTGGCTCTAAATCACAAACTTGTGCAATCATCATTGTCAAAAGAGCATACGAAGCGATGTTAAACGGAACTCCTAGAAAATAATCAGCACTTCGTTGATATAATTGGCAAGAAAGTTTTCCTTCATTCACATAGAACTGAAAGAAGCAGTGACAAGGTGGTAAAGCCATTTTTTCAACATCGCCAACATTCCAAGCGCTTACGATTAATCTACGTGAATCTGGGTTCTGTTTAATTTGCTGAATGACATTCGAGATTTGATCGATTGTCTCTCCATCTTTTGTTGTCCATGATCTCCACTGATGCCCATAGACAGGTCCTAGGTTTCCATCCTCATCTGCCCACTCGTTCCAAATTTTCACATTATGTTCTTGCAAATATTGGATATTGGTATTGCCTGTTAAAAACCAAAGAAGCTCATGGATAATAGATTTTAAGTGCAATTTTTTAGTTGTAATGAGTGGAAAGCCCTCTTGAAGATTAAACCTCATTTGATAACCAAATGTACTAATCGTTCCAGTGCCCGTTCGATCTTCTTTCTTTGTACCCGAGGACAATATGTGCTGTCCTAAATCCAAATATTGTTTCACCGTTCTCACCCTCCATATATGTATACAATCTATTGTACTAAAATTTTTGAAGGGGTTCTATGGAAAATAAAAAACACCAAGTAATTTGGTGTTTAATGAAATATCATGGCCATTTCTAATGGAAACGGTTCTTCTGCTTCTAATTGTTGTAGATAATAGTACGTTTTGGGTGCATGAATATATAACTCAGTCTGAGTAAAAAAACTTAGATAATACATAGCAAATACCTCTGCAAAATATTCTTCTACATGGTTGATAAAATAAGGCTGGTCAGGAAATAGAACTGAGGATTCTTCCTTCCAAATTTTTAAAAATTCTTGGTCATCCCTTAAAGAATTAAAAACATGATTGTCAATCGAATGGGCTAATTCATGTAATTCAAGATTAATAGAACCGTGTCCTTTTCCTTTATGACTATGGCCAATTTTTGCGTAAGCCATTTTAGCCCCACCCGCTCCAGGAACATCGTCCCATGTATAACGAACATAACCTTTTGGCATTATTCCTTTTAAATGAGTAAGTCCAGGTTGATCCGTCAAGGAACCTGTAAATAGCTTTAGCTTCACTTTGTTTTCAACTGTTTTTTTGAGTATGTTAGGATGGATCTTCGATACATTTTCAATCATTTGAATAGCATCATCTTTATAAAACGACTCGTTTGGTAACACAATGATTTCTTCGAGTAATATAATATGTTCAATAGATAGTAGTTCGGTAGATAGTTGTTCATTATATTTCAATAGATGGCCACCTTGACTGGCCTCTATCTTGTTATTTGTAACAACAGGAATAAACAGAAACATTATGATAAGTAAGCTAAAGGTCATTTTCTTCATTGCTGAAAATCCTTCCATCCAATTTTTACATAATAATTAAAATATTCTGATATTTATTATTATAACATATGTTTTTAAGTTAGAGGAGAAGAAAAACATGGAAAAAGACCTACTCAATAAGATGAATAGGTCTTAAAAGGGAACCCTTTAATTAGTCAATTCAAGCATTTTATAAATAAGTTTTACCATTTGGGCTCTAGTTAAATTTCCATTTGGATCAAATGAACCATCCGCTTTACCAGATATCACATCCGCTTTTACTAAAATATCGACACTCTCAATTGACCATGTTGGAATTCGAGAATAATCGCTAAACTGATTGATTGATTTAGTAGCATCAAGCTTAGATTCATCGAACCCTTTTACTTTTAGAGCGCCTTCAATCATTTTGGCAGCCTGTGCTCTTGTGACACTTCCATTTGGATTAAATGTTCCATTCGCCTCACCCTTAATCATACCTGTCTCAGCGATTGTCATAAGCTGTCCACTATACCAATCTGATGAGGAGACATCAGAAAATCTTCCGTCATATGCTGTTTCTTCTAACTGTAACGCTCTGAATAACATAACCGCTAATTGTACTCTGGAGGTTTGAGCATTTGGAAGAAACTGATCTCCACTTCCCTGTATGATCCCAGCATCATAGAGATAAAGAATTTGCTCCTTATTCCAAATGTTAGAGATATCTCTGAACGGTCCTTCATATACATTAGCTGCTGTCATTGCATATTGAGTATTCGGTTGAGGAAGTAACACACGTACTGCTTTCACGAAGCGTGCATTCCAATATGCTTTTGTATCAACATAAGCAACGCCAGTAGATGAAGCGGAATTGATCATTTTATTCGGAGAAACGTAGATACCAACGTGATTAATTTGACCGTTTCGATTCGTATCAAAAAACAATAAATCTCCTGGTTTAGCTTCTGATAAGGATATTTCTTTTCCTGCTTTTGCTTGATCCTTCGACATTCTTGGAAGGATGATTCCATTTTCTAGAAAGACTCGCATAGTAAACGAGGAACAATCAAACGCATCTGTTCTTGTTTCACTCGCCCCAAATAAATATCTAGCCCCTAAATATTGTTCACCTGTTTTAATAATCGTACTTCCTTCAACAAGTGGTACTCCTGGAATTTCTAGATCAGAAGGTATCGTTAACGTCTGTCCAACAAATATATTTGTCGAACTCAACTTATTGGCTTGAAGAATGGAATCTACACTAATTTGATATGTCTTTGCAATTCCTGATAAAGTATCGCCACTTCGAACGATATATGTAGAATCAGCATGAGCCTGTCCTCCAAAGAGTAATGTTCCAACCAAGCTCGTCGTAATAATTAGCTTTTTCATAATACACCTCATCGTTAGTCTCGTCTTTGTTGTAGTTAACATGATAACAGCATATTTGTCGAATTGTGTAGATTAAGATTTTCCTACATTACAAATAATTGGAAAAAAGGCACTTATAATAAAAGTAAATTTTCTCACAATAAGTTTGATATCAATGGTTCGCTTCCTTTTATTACAGTTTTATTACATTTCTAACAAATAAAAAACGTAGCTCTACGAGCTACATTTAAGTGAAAGCTTTTTCTTATTGGATATTCCAATTAGGTGGTGTGTTTTTATCCCAGTATATTTCTCCTAATATATGGTGAGCTTGAAATTGATCTTTACTCGTGTGGTAATGAAAATTAAAATAGTATCCATCTAATGGAGGATGGTCTCTTCTTACGTGAAAACGAATGAGATCCTTTCCTGTTTGACCATCGATAATATGAAAAATCTTCTCACTAGTCCCTCCTGTTGGTTGCTTTGTAATCACAAGATTGGCGAGTTGCTCCTCCGAAAGTTCATCGGATAATGACATGATTACCTCTTCCATTTTAGGTAAAATAATAACTCTAAATTCATCACCAATTCGTTTCTCTATCGTCGTTCCGAATTTTTTTATTGATTGTTGTTCAGCCTCCGTGATGGCAAGCTCAAGAAAGTGATTCTTTTCACTGTCTTTATGTATAAATGTTGCTGTTAGTTCGTGTGATTGTGAGTCATGATTAATGGCATCACCTTGAATATCTGCTTTTTGGGAGCCTGGTGATTTCGCATCAGCAATGATTAATTGTGGCGGTGTTACAAGACCAAAGGTTAGGATCGTAAACATAACCACAAGGGATTTTCTAATCCAAGTTGGCATCATTATCACCCTGTTTCATCTAAGTTTTGACTACTTTTTATTATACTATATTAGCCTATTAATCTGTCAAAACTTTCGCAAACTTCTTATGATTTATAAAAACGTAAAATCATGTTAATATTAAAGTTATTATTACATATTTCGCTTTGGAGGAATCAGTTCATGAATGTAGAATTAATTTTGTCGATTACAAGCTTTGCTATATTAGCGTACTTTATTTATGAATGTATTACAGATTAAAAAAGACTCGTTTTCACGAGTCTTTTTTATCTTGTATGATGCCTATACTTTCTTCTTTTGCTTCCGAGAAGAATCCATAGTCACTGATCCAGTTTCGATATTAGTAGTCCCCTGTCCTTCAACATGTGGCGAATTTAATGGTCCTTTAGATGGATCTTTTTTCGTTTTTGGCATGTGACTGTCACCTCCATACCGTATAAGCTAACCAATCCTATCTCTGTTTATGCCAGTAATTCAAGGTTACTTATTTTCCAATTCAATCACACCATAATGAAAGCTAGCTGTTTTTCTTCGAATCGGTTTAAATCCTAGCATGTCAAAGCGTTCACTTTTCCAATGGTCCTTTAGAACGATTCTTTTTCTCGCTACACGAACAGCCTCTTCTATATCGTGTTTTGTAACAGTATCGTATATAGCAAGTGCCTTTATACCTGATATACCTTGAGAATGTTTTAGCTCTTCTTCAAACATCGGATCAAAATAAATGACATCAACCGATTTTGATGGACATTGCTTTAAATAATCTTGAAAATTGGAGTGTAAAAGTGTAATCCTTCTCATTGCATCATTCATCTCTGGAATATCTGTTTCCCATGTTTTTAAGCCTGTCTGAACTAAATAAGCTAAAATTTGGTTAGCCTCAATACTAATTACCGATCCGGTATGTCCTACTTTATAACTAGCAATGATACTATCAGACCCAAGTCCTACTGTACAATCTAAAAGCGTCATTCCTTCATCCAACTTACATGCTTCTACAAATGGATCATAAGTTCCTTGTAATAATCGTTTTATCCGAAACATAGATGAGTTCGGATGAAAAAAGATAGGCTCATTGTGACTGACCATATAAAGCTCTATTCGATTTTTCCCTACGACTAAGACATCCTCCTTCGTAAGTTGTTGGATTGATTGAATGGAGACTTTTTGACGCGGGATATATTCCTCATTTAAATCAATTGCTATGTTCGAAGCAAGTTTTTTCAACTTTTCGTTTGTTCTTCCAGCAGTCGTTACAATCAAAGAGCTCACCTATTTCGTTCTATTAGAAAGACTTGGACGTAGCGATTGCCTAGTCTTTTTTATGTGTATGAACCCCTCTATTTGGAAAAAGGCTCAGGGCGCCCCGTTTAGCCTCAGACAGAGCAAATGTTCTGGTATGAAAAATTTCCCTTTAATTGTATGCCAGGGTATTTGACCTCGAGTAGAATGAAATGGCATAGGTCGTCGCCATTTCACATTGGCTGGGCGCTGGAGCTAGATTTAGCCGTAACATTGTATAAACTAAACACCAGAAACTTATACTTTGTTACCTTATAAAAACAGGACGCCTAGAGGCATCCTTATTCACAATGTTCTTCAAATGCATGTAACAGGTTATTCATAATATCTTCCATGGCATGGCTTTCAGAGACTTTTTGACGCGGGATATATTCCTCATTTAAATCAATTGCTATGTTCGAAGCAAGTTTTTTCAACTTTTCGTTTGTTCTTCCAGCAGTCGTTACAATCAA
>NZ_JBHUEM010000045.1:34201-189592 GCF_042680805.1 Bacillus salitolerans
AGGAGCTAGATTTAGCCGTAACATTGTATAAACTAAACACCAGAAACTTATACTTTGTTACCTTATAAAAACAGGACGCCTAGAGGCATCCTTATTCACAATGTTCTTCAAATGCATGTAACAGGTTATTCATAATATCTTCCATGGCATGGCTTTCAATTTCATGTCTTGGAATAAAATGAACGACTTTATTACCGTCTAACAAAGCCATTGATGGTGAAGAAGGTTCAATACCATCAAAGTAAGATCTCATTGTAGCTGTTGCTTCTTTATCTTGCCCTGCAAATACGGTCACTAGATGATCTGGCTTCTTTTCTGAGCGGAGAACTGCCTGTGTTGCAGCAGGTCTAGCAAGTCCAGCCGCACAGCCACAAACTGAGTTAATCACAACGAGTGTTTTTCCAGAAGTATGTTTCATAAATTCCTCTACTTCTTCACTTGTTGTAAGCTCATTAAATCCTGCATTAACGAGTTCTTGTCTCATTGGTTTAACCATTTGCTTCATATATTCCTCATATGCCATTGACATAGATCCATCACTCCTATAAAAAGAAAATTCTTGGTAAAATCAAACTATGCACGAATTAAATTCGCAATCATTAATCTTGCTTTCTGCTCTCTGTCATTTGCTTCCACACTGAACCTTTCGCTTCTTCCCCGCCTTCAATTCGCTCAATCGCCAGCTTAATTTGCATACTAACTTCGAATTCAGGATCGTTTTCTGCTTCCTTTAATGCAGATAGAGCTGACTCGTCTCCAACCTCATAAAGAAACATAGCGGCACGCCAGCGTACTAATTTATTTGGGTCCTTTAATGCTTTCACCATAGGTACAATCGCATCAGGATCTCCTATATCAGAAAGGCAATCCCCAGCTGTACGTCTAACTGTTACGGATTTATCCTCTAATGCTTTGTATAATAGAGGGAGTACAGATTTACTCTCAATCATTCCAAGGTACACGGTTGCTAACCTTCTAATTGAGGGCTTTTCATCTTTTAAGGCTAATTCTAAAACCGGAAGATCATCTTCTGTGGGCGTCATTTGCTCAAGATGTGCATATCTTTTTGTCCAATCCTCTTCTTTAAGCATAGTAAGTGTCACCGTGTAGCTTTGACGTTTAGTCGTCGTATCTTTACTTTGTGATTGTAAGACTAGGCGATCTAAACGCTCTTTTGGGTAGGCTGCTTCCATTTCCTCTGCAACCTCTTTACCTACTTCCTCTATACTACCATACCGAATACCTTGCTCTTTCCATTGTCTCTCAACGACTACATTTGAAGCTGAAGTTTCAGCCTCCATAGCAGCGATCTTAAACCTTTCCGGTAAGCCTACTCGAATTTCTTCTTCGCCGTTTGAAATCTTTAGCTGCATCGGTATCCCTCGAAATATTTGCACAAATACCTTTACTTCTCCGTAGCTTTCAATGAGTTCGCCAGTGTTGTTATCCATCCCTTGTTTTTCCCCAAAGACTTCCCTAACCTTTGCCAAAATATCTTTCCAGTCGTACCTAGCGTTACGTTCAATGGCTAAAAAGTCTGCAACATGATAGATTCCTTTTATACCATCTATGTTCAGGATGTCATTAATGATTGAAGGAGCATTCCGGCAGTTTTCTTTTGTGTAATTATTACGTTCTCCTGAAGGGAGTTCTCGATCCAATAATACTTTCATTGTATTTGGACTAGGCGTGGGCTCAATTGATTTGATATTCATAAGTTTAGCTCCTTTCGCTATTTTCCATTCTTATCATCCATAGTATCACACTAGAAATAGCGTTTCCATTTAGCTGATTTATACGTATTTACGACTAATTTTTAATCAACATAAAAATTATGTCATAATTTTTCATTTCTACAATATCGATTAAATAAGCGCGTGGATAATCCTTACATCAAGAAGAACATCTAGGAGGGTGTTTAACCATGAAAAGGCGCAATGGTGTTGGAGAAGCCCTTTTCCTTACTTCAATGGCGGCAGGCTTTGTCCTATATACACCGGATCATGTGAAGGCAAATGACTCGTATCCTCTCATTGAAAGTAAAGAAGGTTTCGATACAAATCAAACAATTCGATATGGCTATGCAGGTCATGCTGTAAAAACGTTACAGCTAGAATTAAAAGCATTATCTTTTTATTCCTCAAATGTTGATGGATTATATGGTCCCAAAACACAAGCAGCAGTGAAGGAATTCCAATTTATTCACCATTTAAAAGTAGATGGAATTGCAGGACCTAATACATTAAAAAAATTATTCACATCCAACGTGGTAAAATCCTATCAAGAGTTCAGCACAACGAAGCTCTTAAGCGGTGATAAGGGTGAACAAGTTCGCCAGCTACAGGAAAAACTAAAAAAGCTTGGGTACTATTCGTATAGTTCGGATGGGATTTTTGGCCCATTAACAAAAGAGGCAGTAAGGAACTACCAAAAAAAGTACAACTTACAGGTAGATGGAATTGCAGGTCCAGAAACATTAAAACACTTATTTATGAATCAAAATGTTAAAGGAAAAACAATCGTATCAAAAAATGTAAAGACTCAAAGCTCTTTTTCTGTGGATACATCGATTGTAAAACATGCGAAGGAACTAATTGGTACTCCTTATAAGTGGGGAGGAACTTCCCCAAATGGTTTTGATTGTAGTGGATTTATTAAGTATGTCTTTTCAAAGAAAGGCTTCACGATACCAAGAACCGTTAGTGACATTTGGAATTTTGGAGTGTCCGTTTCCAAACCAAGTATTGGAGATCTTGTCTTTTTCCAAACGTATAAAAAAGGGCCTTCACACGCTGGAATCTACTTAGGTAATGGGATGTTTGTACATGCTGGGACGTCTAGTGGAGTAACAATTAGTAAAATGAGCTCGTCCTACTGGTCCAACCGATATATCGGAGCCAAAAGGTTGGTTCAATTTAAGTAGTACTTAATATGGTAAGAATCATGTTCCTAAACAAAGCTTGGGTAATCTCCAAGCTTTGTTTTTTTAGGATTTAACCTGTATAGCTTGGTCCCTTTCCTTTGAGCTTCAAAATTGTTTCTTTAATCTTACTGAGTAAGTAACACTGTTTACTTAAATAGACTACTAATTTCTCCGAAATTAGTCACATAAAGTCTTTCAAAAATTTCAATACCTTGATAAAAACTTTCATCATAGTTTTGGTTTTCATCAATGGTCCATGAAGTCGCTAATACTGCATGACAATATCCCCAAAGTAATAGTCGCTTTTTATTTAGATGAAGCTCTCTCGTAAAAATATTTACTCTTCTTTCAATAACTCTATATGCATCTTCATTAGGAAGTTTATTTAACAAATATTGAATTAAATCATACTCTATCTCACCGATTAATCCCTTAGGGTCAATTGCTATCCATTTTCCATCACTAGAAGCTAACACATTGTAATGATGAAAATCTCCGTGTAGGAGCATTTGTTGCTCAATTGTATGATTCAAGTATGCAAATATGTTTAATGCCTTTTCAAACGACTGTTTTGAAATGGGACCACTATCATTATGTTTCTCAAATTGCCTTCTTAGACTCTCTTCCCTTTCCTTAGTAGTAGGAATTTCTGTATGATCTGGTGCTGGCATGGATATATTTTTTACAACGTCGGCTGCGATTACACACGCCGCTTCGTCATCTGTCATTTCTGCTAATGTGTATCCTGGAGTTATTTTTTCCAGAATGAGTATCCCCTTTTCCATATTATAATCAATAAGTTGGACAATCCCCTTACTATTCAATAGCTGTAATACTTTTAACTCATTTAGAAATTCTTTTCCAGGAATACTGAGTTTAACCACAACTTCTCTGCCATCAAGCATTATTGCGGGTGCAACATAATTAATAGATAGTGAATATGGCGCTTTTATGCGTAAACTCCAATTGTTTTCACAGTAGTCAATGATATGTGGTAATTTAACTAACCACTCTTCACCTTGCTCCTTAAAATATAATCGAACAGATTGAACAAAGTGTTCTTGTAGTTCCACAATGTTTCCCCCTCTCAATTCATAAACAACATCTTCCCCCACTATGATTAGACCCAATTGTTGCTTATTGAAGGATAGTTACAATAGTCATACTCTTATCTGCTCTCTAGCTCAATTCCATGAATAGTTGGCCAGAATTTAATTTGAATAGCATTCGTTCATTTTTTTGATGAGGGGATAATGAAAACTTGTATTATTTCCCTCCTAAATGATAATGTAATGTTTCAAACAGATTAAAACCTTACTTCATATAGAGAAGTAAGGTTTTAATTACATTCGTTACTTAGAGGATATTTCCTGCTACTAAATTGAGCTCTCGTTTCTTTTACTAAAATTTTGTCACATACATAGTTCAAGATTCCGTTTATCATAAAGAAAGAAATCCAGAGTTTATATGACTTTTTAAAAAGGAGTGGGATGAAACTAATACGAAAAAAGTTTAGCTATCATATAGACTCTCCGAGCAAGCATATATATTATTTAACCTTCTTGATTTTTTACATCTTCTTGTTTCCAAAGTTCACCTGGCCAGAAAGAATACTTCCCAAGCATTGTAGTAATAGCTGGAACGAGAAGTGGTCTAACAATAAATGTGTCTAACAACACGCCAATTGCCGTGACCGTCCCAAATTGAACCAATACTTGAAGTGGCAGAACAGCTAAAACTGCAAACGTCCCTGCTAGAATAAGCCCAGCTGAAGTAATGACGCTACTCGTTTCTTCTACTCCTTCGGCAATAGCTTTTTTCAAAGGCAACTTTCTTCGATTCTGCCAAATTCTTGAAATCATGAAAATGTTGTAATCCCCTCCTAATGCTACTAAGAATACAAAAGCATAAAGTGGGATTAATCCCTGCATGGCATCAACACCCATTCCGTAATGAATAATAAGCCAGCCTAAACCAAGTGCTGACAAGAATGACAGTACAACTGTTGCTAATAAGTAAATCATAGCAGGGAATGAGCGTAAGTAGACAACAAGTAAAATCGAGATAATGATAAGGACAACAGGAATGATACGATTTTGATCTTGACTTGTAATCTTCTCTGTATCATATAACGTCGCTGTTTCTCCACCTAACCATACTAGTTTATTAGATTCCTTTACACCAGCTTGAATAAGAACATCCGTTACTTTCTCATGAATTTCAGGAATTTTCTCTATTGCTTCCGAAGAGTAGGGATCAATCGAAAGAACTACACTATATTCCTTTATGTTTGGATTGCTTTGTCCTGTCTTAGGTTGGCTGACATTTTCTACGTAAGTTAAAGATAGTAGTTCCTCCTCTATAGCAAGGTCCTTACCTTTAGTATCAACAATCAATTGAACTGGTGCAATTTCACCAACTGGATAATGCTTTGAAATAATTGCATATCCTTCACGGGATGGCATATCTTCTGGAAATGATTCAAACAACCCGTAAGTAAACTCAATTTTTGGTACAAAAGCTGCCAGTCCTACTAAAAAGACAATGGTAATGATGATGATTGGCCACGGTTTTTCAGTTACTAATCGCCCTGCTTCTTTACTGAAGCGGCTTCGATTTTTAAACCTTCGGACAGGCTTCCCTCTTCTTTGTTCCAATTCTTTTATCATGCTTTCCGTTCTTGGAATAAACGGAAAAAAGGCAACTCGGCCTAACAGAGCAAGGATTGCAGGTAACAAGGTTAAGACAGCAATCCCCATAATAATAATGGCCAAACTAAATGGGACAGCAAACCGATCATACGAAGCATATTGAGCAAGGCCCAATGTAAATAATCCTAATGCTGTGGTTAAGGCACTCATCATAATAGCTCCACCAGAATTTGCAATTGCCAACCGAAGCGCTTTATATTGATTCGGTTCAAGCTGTAATTCATCTCGATATCTCGAAACGAGAAATAAACAATAATCCGTACCCGCTCCAAAAAGGAGTACAGTCATAATTGATATTGCTTGTGCATCTACGATAATCCAATTTTTGCTTGCCATAAAACCTAGCAATGGACTAATGATTCCATAAGCAAAAGCTACTCCAATTAACGGAACTAGCGCTAAGATAACAGAACGGTATAGCACGATTAGTAATATTAAAACAAGCAATACAGTTGCAATAAGTAAGGTGAAGTCAGCTTGACTGAATAATTCAGTTGCATCAGTCTGTATCCCTACCGGACCAGTAAATCGAACAAACAAACCTTTTTCAGAGAGATCTTCAAATGGATTTTTTTCAGTAATACTAATAATCTTTTCTTTTAAAGCAATTAATGATTCTTGCAATTGATCAACGGAAGCATCGGAATCAAAAAAAACGGGTGTGGTAATAGTCGTACCAGTTTCGGATACTGATTGCGACAAGACCTGTATCGGCAAGTTCGAAAAATCCGGAACCATAGTAATTGGCCCAAAATGCTCTCCTTGAATAGAACGATATAGCTCCTGGATATATTGAAAATCCTGCTCCTTTAAGCCCCCGTCACGATACCAAACAAGCAATAAAGGTACCCCTGTTTCATTTGGAAACTGCTCATTTGCGATATTTGTTGCCTCAACTGACATAGCCGTATCAGGGAGCAAATTGCTTGAATTTGTTTCTTCATCATTTACCTGTGGCCATATTGATGACAGTAAAACTACAATTAACACCCAAGCGATTAAGGTTATCCATCTGCTTTTATGCCCTGCAACAAATCCCCCAAATCTATTTAATATAGATCTCATAATTTCCCTCCTTATAGGTGGAATTCATTTTTCAACCATTCATACAACGATGTACATAAGTTCTCTGTAGTTAATTATATATACCAGTCAGTTAATTATGCAATTTCAATTGGTGCTTATGCTATAATACATACGAATTATCATAAGGGAGAGAGAAAGCTTGAAAGCAAAAAATAAACGTTTACTAGGTAGACCCCCTTTAAGTGAACAAAAAAAGCCAACTAACCTAATCATTCTCCATGGGGCGACCCATTTGTTTTTAACAAACGGCTTTCAGGATGTTTCAGTGGATGATATAGCCAAGGAATGTAATGTAACAAAAGCAACCGTCTATTATTATTACGAAAGCAAGGCAGCCTTATTTACAGAAGCAATGGTTCAAATGATGGTACAAATTCGTAATTATATGGAGTCCATATTAAGAGAGGATGAACCATTCCGGTCAAGACTTCATAAAATTACAATGGCACATTTAAAAGCAACTTTTGACATTGATTTAGATGGATTTCTCAGGGAAACAAAAAACACTTTATCAAAAGAACAACTTCTACAAATGCAAAATGCTGAGATTCAAATGTTTGATTTGCTTGAAAACGCATTTATAGAAGCGATAGCAAAAGAAGAAATTCCAAAAGTTAATACAAGATTTGCGACTCACAGCTATTTAGCTTTATTAAAAATCGGAAATTATCGGAACCTAGATCAAACGCCAATCTTTTCATCCGTCGAGGAGACAACTGATAAAATCATAGATTTTTTCTGGAATGGACTTTTTGCGCATCATTGATTTCTATTTTTATAAGAAAAAACAGATCAAATCACAATATGTGATTTGATCTGTTTTTTTGTATGCAAGATGACTACAATGAGTTTAATTCGTCTTGTAGCTGTTTCGTTCTTTTTGCATTTCCTTCTGCAAAATTTCGTAGCCTATCCTTCAATACAGGATTATCATGTATTCTTTCCGCGGTATGTATATATGTTCTCATAAGTTCATTTTCAGTTTCAAAGGATTCTTTTAATACTGACATTAACTCTTTCTCGTTTAATACATCATCCATAGCTCCATCACGATCATAGTCTTGATTGTGGTTCATCTCTTTTCACCTCGTTTTTTACTAGTTTGACCCGGAATGGCAGTTGTTACTCATTCAGGTTAAGAAGTGTTATGTTCAAACAAAAAACAGAGTAAAAAAATTTTGAATTTTTTTGACTCTGCACTCCATCGAATCGTTTCTATCTTGAACTTAGTTCATAATTTACTGGTACAACGCATTAATTGGCACGTCCCTAAGAGGCTATTTCTCTTTTCTTAATCATTTGTAAAACACCTATAACACAAATAGCTCCTAAAAGAATCATAAAAAGACAGGCTACTATTGGATACAATATAGGATAACCAAAAAGTTCAACGATTTTAAAATCATTAAACAGAAATTCCACTCTTGCAACGTTAATATAAGCAAAGGATAAAAGGTTTCGTATGCTTTCTACCATCCCTAAAAACTCTGGTACAATAAAAACAGCAGCACATACAAAGAACGTGATCAGCGCATTTTTACACAAAGAAGAAATGAGAACAATGAATAACGCAAAGGACATTCCTGCAATCAAATGAATTCCGAGTTGGATCAAGTGATATTCAAGCATCGTCAATGCGTACGGTGACTCTGCATAGGCAGGGTTCATATAGAGTGTATAGAATTGAATAGGTGTTCCCCATCCTTCGTTGCCATGGAGGATGAAATTTACTAATAAGTTAAAGAACTCCCATCCAATAACAACAAATAATGTGTAAATGAGCGATGCTCCCATTTTTGCCCAAGCCAATGGTTTTCTGCCATTTTTTGAACTAAATAAATAGTTATCCATACCAGAACTATATTCCTTCGAATAGATTTGGGAAAGGCCAAGTATTAACATCACACCGAGGACAAGAAAAGAGCCAAATTCTACAAAAGCAACAGTTTGAGACGGTCCTGTATGATGTGAAAACTCATCTAATCGGATGTCTTCAATCATATTAGCTTCCATTTCAGCTGCAACAGTATTTCTTGTTTCTAACTCACCTAGCTTCTTGTCAATATTTTCATTCACTAGCTTTGATAATCCTAACTTTTGATACATCCAGATTTGCATTGTCTCGAAATCTGTAAAGACGTCTTGCTTATTATTTACACGTTCCTCCTTCTTCATCAATTCCATGTACTCAGTCGTGGCTTGTTCTAATTTTTCCACTGTAAGTGGACCTTCCCATTGTTTATAGATCTCTTTTTCTAATTTGGACTCATAGGGATAATTTAATGATAAATACGACATACCCAACAGGAGAATGAATGTAACCCAAATACTTGTTTGTCTACTAATTTTATAGAGTTCAAATTTAAGTAGTTGCATGTTCCGGTTGCTCCTCATCAAAATAATACAAGTATAAATCCTCTAGATTTGGTACTTCACGAACTGCAGTTTCATGGGGTTTTGAGTCACTTACCATTCGTATATTACATTTATCCTGTACGCGGTTAATATTCCCAACCTTAAAGTTATTTTGGTAATAAAGCATTTCTTCTTCAGTCACTAAAACAGACCATACCTTATCTTCAATCCCCTTCAATAATGTTTGCGGCGTTTCTTGTGAAATCATTTTCCCGTTCTTCAGCATCAATATTTCTTTTGCAATAAACTCAATATCTGACACAATGTGGGTTGACAATAAGACAATCCTATCCTTCGAAATTTGAGATAATAGATTGCGAAAACGAATCCTTTCCTTAGGGTCAAGTCCTGCTGTTGGTTCGTCGACAATTAATATTTTCGGATCATTAAGTAATGCTTGTGCAATTCCAATCCGACGTTTCATTCCACCAGAAAATTTACCCACTTTCCCTTTCCTGACATCACTTAAACCAACTAATGTTAGTACTTCCGCAACTTTTTTGTTTGTCTCCTCTTTGGCTAGCCCTTTTAACGCGGCAGTATATTTTAATAGCTTCTCAGCCGTGAAATTTTTATAAAGTCCGACATGCTGAGGTAAATACCCTATTAACTCTCGGTACTGATGATCCATTTGAACAATATCTTGACCGTTTAAATAAACAGTACCAGTAGTTGGTTTCATGACGCTTGCAAGGATACGCATCAGCGTCGTTTTTCCAGATCCATTTGAGCCGAGGATTCCGTAAACACCTGTTGTTAACACTAATGTCACTTCTTCGAGTGCAATTTTATTCCCAAACCTTTTTGATACATGATCAATGGTTAAATTCATACGAAATTCCCCTTTTTAATATAGTTTTCATTTGTATTACAATCGCGACAACTGCGAGGACAGTCACAATCAAATAAAAAAGGACCGGTACCCTTTCCACAATATATACTTGGCTTAAGATACTCCCCATTGCAATCCAAAGGATAAGCCCTATTGTTATGGTATAGGTCTGCCTAAATCGAGTCACAACCGCTAGTGAAATCGAGGTAATTACAGTGAAAGGCGTAACCCAATACAGCATTAATTCCCAAACTAGTGCATCTCGAATAAATAAGGAAATAATAACGGTTAATATTATATTAACTAGTAAGTTTAATCCCCCGACTACCACCATTTTCGACAGAATTACTTCCTGTAAATTATATTTACACGACATTTCAATTTCAGCCATACCTCTGTTCCGACTTATAAATATTTCAATTAACCCTGTTAAGGTTGGAATGGGAGCTAGAAAAAAGATTACTGTGTATGGGCTTTCTTTTGATAGATACACTGCAGAAAGAGCAATTAATATAAATACAACATTCGTTAACCAAAAGAGGGGACTCATATAATAGACTTCAGTTAAAGACTGCTTCACTATTAGAGAGACATAGGTTTTAAAGTGTTCCCATTTATTTACTTTGACTGGAACATACGGTCTCAGCGTATCAATCGTCTTCATGATCTCTGTCTCACTCGGATACTCAATATCATAGTCATCCAGTGTGAATTCAAGCTTATTCAATGAACGTTCTAAATCTTCCTCAAAATCATCATCAAGTTCCCATTCATTTTTATTGATCTTTTGCTTGCTCATCTTCCCCACTCCTCTCTAATAGATTCGCTAACTTACCAAGTCCTTGTTTCAATCTCGATTTTACTGTTGGAACACTCGCGTTCGTGACTACTGCAATCTCTTTTATTTTCATATCGTGAAAATATTTGAGAATAAGAGCTTCCCTCTGATACTCTGGAAGGCTTTGTATGGCACTCCTTACTTGATCCCTTGATTTCTTTCGTTCAAAGATATAGGAAACACTACTACCATTACTTTCTAACGATTCCGGTAATTCAATATGCTGTAAGCTATTCCGATAATGTGCACTCCCCCAATAATCCCGGCAATGATTTACCGCAATGGAAAAGAGCCAGCTTTTAAAAGTTCCTTTTTGGGAATAAGATGGAATTCTTTGGATAACCTTAATAAATATTTCCTGAGTCAGGTCATATGCTGTTTCTTTGTTCCCCACTTTTCGATAGATAAATCCATAAATTGGTTTATAGTACCTTCTCGTCAACACTTCCATCGCTGCTTCACTTCCGTTATTTATTTCTTTAATTAACTGCTGATCATCCACCAATTCCATCACCTCACTCCGCTATATGATTAAATAGTATTATTGTCTTAACATTTTTCCAGCCGGCCACCTTAACTTTAATCTGAAATCTCTTTCTTTAAACCTAGGAATCTTCATTAGCCCACCCATTAAGACGAAATAGTATTAAAAAAGATTTAACTTTTTTATTTTTATTATAAATTTCCAGATATCAATAGATGAACTTTATCCATGAGAAATATCTAACATTGTACGACTACAACCAACTACTATACTTCTTTCCAATGAAACCTTATAGCGATCGCGACAAAATTGATTGTTGGTTTTTTATCTTAGAGATTACCCAATAATATTCAACTAAAACAAGGCCATTGATACTGATACTCCATTATCAATGGCCTTGTTTTAATGGTAGGAATTTTACACTAGTAAGCAATTGAGAACAAGAGGTGCTAGCGCCCCGTTTAGCCTAAGGCAAAGCAAATTCCTTAATGAGAAAAAGGGGTATTTTTCCTTTTTACTCATTAAGGCTTATCCCACTCCAACTGGCGGTAAAGAACAAAACCGCCAGTTGGAGTGGGATTGGTCAACTAACCCACGTTTCACTGTATCTGACCTAGAGTAGGATGAAATGGCAAAAATCGTCGCCATTTCATCTTGGCTAAGCGATTTGAGCTGGATTACTAAACATATCGTAATAAGATACAATCAAAAACTTATCATTTCTTATTCATTAAAAAGAACCTCCAGTAAGTCACTTTACTGGAGGCACTTTTCGTTACATCTCAATATCCCGTTTATTAAAGCCTATAATCCCTATTATTGTCAACACTATCGCAATCATACTTAATAGTAAGAGTGGTGTGAATGAAAAGTCCTCAATTGGTGTTTGTGGAACGTGACCAAATGGAGAAATGTTGCCAATCCAATCGGAGAATTGGAATAGTCCTCCTAAATACAGTACCAAAAAGGAATAAAGAATATAAAGCCATATAAAGATTGTGAGCTTTGGGAAAAAGCCAATCAGTAAAACGGCTAAACTAATCATGACAAGCATAGCAGGATAGTAGGACAATGCAGCGCCGAAGATCATCTCAAAGGCCAATCCGCCCTCAACCGTTATGGTTCCCACCGACCATAGTCCTAGTGCAGCAAGCGATATCATAACAAAGCCATTGATAATTGATATGAGGAAGTAACTTCCTATTAGTTTTGTCCGTGAAACAGTTCTCCCTAACAGATGAACAATGCGTTCCTTCTTCTCTTCACCACGAAGCTTATTCATGGCCATAACTGGTGGAATTGTTGCTAGTAACGAAATGACAATCATCAACATCGGAATAAATTGCTCTACTAACGATACTCCTTCAGCAGGCTGAAGCAACTGTTTCATTGCTTCGTTATCGGAAAAAAAAGATTCAAGATCACCTAAAACAGAGCCATATGAAACGCCTAATACATACATTCCAATTGCCCATGATATGATTCCTACTCGTTGCAATCGTAAAGCAAGACCAATTGGACTTTGCAAAAAGCGAGATGCATATTTTTTACCAGGCTTGGAAGGTAAAAAGCCTCGGTCTAAGTCACGAATGGCATTCAAATAATTCGCTACGATATAAAGTACCAATGAAGCAACAATCATTAATACAATGGGCCACCAATTATTCGTATCGTATACTTTCGCTTTTGTTACCCATGCGAGTGGTGAAATCCATGATAAGGCTTCATTACTAACATCCGTAATCGCCCTAAATAGATAAGCAATTAGAAGTATAGCAATCGAATATCCAATTGTTCCGCGTGAATTATCCGACAGCTGGGCGAAGATGGCTGTTACCCCAGCGAAAAATAGCCCAGTAGCACCTAATGCTGTACCATATAGTAAGGAACCTTCCAAATCCATACTTTCTATCCCAAGTGCATAGAGCCCGAACCCATTAATCAACGCTAATCCAATACATACTACCGAGACAACAAGTAAAGTTGCATTCAAATACGAAAGTCGCCCAGTTGGTAGTGAACGAACCATTTCCAGACGTCCATCCTCTTCATCCGCTCGGGTGTGACGAGTGACAAGCAGGATACTCATTAATCCCACAACTGCTGCTGTCATAAGCAACATTTGATGCGCGGTCATGACACCGAGTGTATAGTTGCTTAAATTTGCTGGACCAGTCATGGCGGTCATCGCAGGGTTTGCCATCGTCTGTGCCATAGCTTCTCTTTCCTGATCTGAGCTGTACAAATCCATAAAAGCGGTTGGCACGATTATTGTAAAAAAAGTAAGGGAAATGATCCAAATTGGGATTCGTACCCGATCAAGTCGGAAAATGAAACGAGATAGGTAACCAGTTTTAGCTCCTAAATTGCTAGCCATCAATGTTCACCTCCAACTCCTGTATCCTTCGCTCCCTCATAATGACGCATAAATAAATCTTCTAACGTTGGCGGGGCACTTTCAAGCTTAACGATTCCAAATTGACTAATATGTTTTATTACAACATCCATTTTTTCACTATCCACCTGAAACGATATACCATATTTAGTTTCTTCCATTTCATGAATTCCTTGCAGTTCATGTAACCCCGAAATAGGTTGTTTTGTTTCAACGAGCATTTGGGTTCGTGTTAAATGACGAAGGTCGCTTAAAGTTCCGGATTCAATGATTTTACCTTGTCTTATGATACTGACTCTGTCACACAGCTTTTCTACCTCTGATAAGATATGACTGGATAACAGGACACTTTTCCCTTGCCTTTTTACATCCATCACGCATTCCTGGAAAACCTTTTCCATTAAAGGATCAAGCCCAGACGTTGGCTCATCTAATATATATAGATCGGCATCCGATGAAAAAGCAGCCACTAAAGCAACCTTTTGTCGATTTCCTTTTGAGTACGTTCTACATTTTTTGGATGGGTCCAAATCAAATTTTTTGATTAACTCCTCGCGTCTCGATTTATTCGTAGTACCATTTAATTTCACAAATAAATCAATGACCTCTCCACCAGTTAAGTTCGGCCATAAATTCACATCTCCAGGTACGTAAGCAATACGTCTATGTATCTCTACAGCATCTTGCCAAGCATCCTTATCGAAAATTTTAACATCTCCACTCGTTGCTTTTAATATTCCCAATAACACTCGAATCGTGGTTGATTTACCTGCACCATTTGGTCCGATAAACCCCACTACTTCTCCCTTATTCACCTCAAAATTAACGCCGTCTAACGCAGTAAACTTGCCAAACTTTTTAGTTAAATTCGTCACTTTTAATAAGCTCATCGCTCATTCCTCCCCCTCTTTATAGAAGCAACGCTTCAGAATCTCTGAATAGCTATTCCATTCGTTGATTAGCTCGATTCCAACATTTTCAAAAGACACTATTTTCTTTTTTTGAGCCTCTGCAAAGCCAATCATTGTCCAATTAATGATATGGAGTGCTTTTTCAGGATCGATATCTTCTCGAAATTTTGACCAATCTATATTTTCATAGATTCTATCCAAACCATATTTAAGCATGTTGGCTTTTACTTGCTCAACATCAGATTTGACTTCTGATGCTTGTTCTTCCCCAATTTTTATTAGGAAGTCAAATACTAAGGGATATGTTTGTTGTACCTTTAATTTAATAAACCCTACCTGATTAATTCGGTTAAAAAGGTCCCTTTCATTCATGTCTATCTTGTCATAAATTAACTCAATCACGTTACATGCGTGATCAATCAAATATAGGTACAAATCTTTTTTATTATTAAAATAGTTGAATAATGACCCCTTAGAAATTTGTGCTTCCTTCACAATTTCATTTGTTGAAGCTTTCTCATAACCACTTTTTACAAATTGTTTCAATGCAGCATTGATAATAAGTTCTTGTTTTTCGGGTTTCAGACTGAAAAATTTTGAATTAATGGTTCGTAACTCCTTTCAAAACAAATGACCAATGTGGTCAATTTTAAATTAACACAAAATGACCAGGTTGGTCAATTAGTATTAACCAACATTTTTCTAAACAATTCCATTTATTTGTCGGGATATGTAAAATTAAATGGGTATACTTGGATAGACACGGGGGATATTTCAGCAAGTAGATAAGGAGCTTAAGTCTAAGAAATTTGGTTCACTAGACCATAGGATAGGAAGATTCCTAAAGGGAATTTTAAATAGTGCCTGTTTTCTTAATTATTGTGGATATTATTCAAATTCCGCATACTATATATAAGAACATACGCGCGGTACATTTCCCAAGTGTGGATAGACGTTTACGAAAATTACTTTGACTTACCTGAAGAAGAAAAGAAACAATTCATTAAAGCTTGCAAAGAAATCAAATATAGCCGAACTATTTCCAACATTCGAGAAACCCGTTTTAGCGAAGATCTTGGTTGTGTGTATTTCGTTTAAGTAAAAAACGAAACTGTCTTAGCGATGTCTTTATTTCTCCTTGTTGAGAGTCGAACTTATTTTTTTATCGAGAACTTAAATCTTTAACAACACAGCAATTATGATGCGTCATTATCACGAATGTTTACCAAAGAATTAGCAATCATTAAAATGTCTCTTTTCTTGTATTTAAACTCTTTTTCTGCTTTGGGCATTAACATAATCCCATATGAAACTTCCTTTTCTTTATCGATCCATCTTAATATTAAGCGATCATCATCTTCTAACAAACTAGCGGTTATGCCGTTTTTTAATTTGACTTCTTCATAGATGTTACCTTCAAAGGTAGATTTTTCTGTTGTAACATGGAGGATTTCATCTTCACCATATATTCGAAAGCTCATAATATCAATTATTCCTTCTTGAACAACGTCATCAGCTGTAAAATAAATATCTTTTGCTTCAAAAGGAATATTAGTTGGGAATTTAACATGAGCAATTCTTTCTCTTTCTAACTTTTCGATTTTCTCTATTATTTCAGGGTAACTTTCTTTTACATTTTGAAAACTAAACTCGAATTTTTCAGTAGTTAATGAACAACCAAACAACATACTAGATAAGGCAATCAAGAGCATTAAACGTATCTTCATCTTCTCCCCCCTTATTTATAAAATATATAATAAAGACTAAAAAAACTTTACAGTGTTTTCCAAAGCCTTCTATATACCTCGATAATTGAATTACATTTATCTATATTTTAACATAATATTCCATAAATTCCATTTTAATATCATTACCTGCAAATGCCATCACTCAAGTAGCCATCATTATAATAGCTGGGTATACCCAAACCTACGGCTTATTGGAAATGCTACCCCTGTGTTTCAGCGTTGTCGATTGTTTGGTTACGATAAAGCATAGGCGGAGCTAGTCCATATTGGGTGATAAAGAGCAGCAATTAATATACCAACAACTGCGGCATTTACACCCATTAATCCGCCTTTTACTTTCGTGTTTCGGCGTAAACTTTCCCCAGAAAGGCAAAGTCCCTAGAATAAGTAGGAATGCTGGTAGGAATATTGCTACTGTAGCTAATAATCCACCTTGCCAACCACCTATGACAGCACCGATGTAAAAACCGCAAATGTAAATAAAGGACCAGGAACTGCATGGCGTGAATTTATTCCAACTGGCTGGTTAACCGAAGAGGAGTTTCTAGCTGGTTATGGTACTGCGATAAATTGGATCGCAATGTTTGATAGTTTTTATCGCTCTGCTTCTTTAATAATAGGGAGGATATAAGTAACCCAAAGAATAAAGTTAAGCAATCTTTACTCCAATTGATTTCGCCTTCGCAGCACTCCTATTTAGCATGTTAGTTTATTGGAAATTACCACCTTGGGTAATCGTTGTAACTGGTGCTATCGGTGGGTTTCTATTATCATTGATTTAGTATACAAAAGTAGTAGTGTTTTTTCACAACTAGTTCGGTTGTGAAGTAGAAAAACCGAATTGACAAGGCTAATATCAAGGGAAATCGCATACTTTTAGACAACAAAATCACACAGAAAAACGCAGAGGTTTTAGCATCCTCTGCGTTTTTTATAATCTAATGACCTGTTCTTCAACTAACACATCTCGTTTGTTGAAGAAAGAAAATAGTATATTTTTACTTATACGAATTCAAAAAAACGTTTTCTAAATCTTGAATACTAATACCCGTTGTTTGAATGAAACTTCCTTCAAAATCGCCTGTACTATTTGATTCTTTAATAATTTTACCTAAAACTTCCTCTCCGTATATATCAATCAAATATTTAATTGCAAAGTAGCTTTGTCTATAAACATTTGCTCCTTCTTGAAATCTTGCGGTTTGCCATTGTTCTCCGTTAACTAACTGACTAAATGGTACTAATTTAAAATCAGAATATTCTACGATTGCTTTATCATTCCCTATATATTCAGATATTCCTTCTTGAAACCATATTGGATAAACAGAAGTACCAAATTCCGAACCTTCAACCATTCGATTGAAGGTATAATGAGTATATTCGTGCAAGATAGATTTTTGGAAAAAATAAAGCGGTGTCTCTTTTTTTTCTAGAATCATTTCTTTATAGTTGTACCTAATTGATAATAACTTGTCAAAATCTGAATAAAATCCTGATATATCTATAAGTTCTGATAACTCATTTAATTCATCCTTGTCTTTAAACACAATTAAATCAACAGCTTTTACTTTTACTGTTCCAAAAATTTCTTCGTTTTTATTTATTGCCCAATCTAATGTTTCTTTTGTAACTGGAATAAGTTCTGAAAAATCATCTGGGTAATAAATAGAGATATGATGATGCTGTTCTTTCAACCTATTTTCTTTTAATTGTCTTTCATTTTCACCTTCAAAATTTAATGTTAAAGCCATCTTAATAGATTGAAAAAAGGGTAAATCCTCATTCGTTTCCTTCTCCAGTGTCTTATTTATAAAAACACCCACTACAAAGGCTAGTGATAACAAGATTACAAATACAATTAAAAAAATAATAGATAAAATTTTTAATGGTTTCCTCATTTCTAAACCTACCTTTATTGCCTATCTTACAAGATTAGCAAGAGAATATTAACAACATTGTAAATCATTTGTCCTAATTGAAGAAACCTCCCGTTATTTTAAAAAGCAGAACAACTATTCATACAATTATTTTAATATTAAATTACATAATTCCTTAAAAAATTGAGGAAAGTATTGCTTTTGGCGGTCTTTTAACTCTTCATCGGTAACAGGAACTACTACATCAACAATTGCATCCTCACTTATCACAAGTCGCTTTAACTTAGCCAATACGCAATTCCTCCAAATCCTGCTCTTCGATTTCTAATTGCTTTAATATACGCTTATTGTTTCGCTTAGAGGCTATCATTGTCAAAGAATTGCTGGAAGAAGATGATCAAAAGACGGTGGATACTTTTGAGGATATGTAAGCTCAGAGCTTTTATTACAGTCACGATATTACCATTTCCTGTTTACGCGTTACCGATGGTAGAATATTAGCGGTTTTGAAGTAAAAAAAGCCTAATTCCCCTTATCTTTACCGAGGAGTTAGGCTATTTCTTCCACAATCGCACCAAGTGTTGAGTATATTTTTTATTGAATAGTATATTTGTACTGTGCAGCATGACCCTATTATTTTGTCGTCTTTTTATATCTCATTTTCTGCTAAATTTTCTGCTTTTAACAAGATAAAGATATTCCCATCCAAACTTGCATTCTATTCGAGGAATCAGTGTTACACCTTCATTTATTAATCATCCTAAATTGTTAAAACTAAAGAAACATTTACGTCATAATTTGGACATGAATTTCCAGTAGTCTATATTCATTGGGACAATGAGATAGGTTATCTGACACACTAAAATATGAGCGACCTTCCTCACAGTCCAATAAAGAAAATATTAAGTGACAAGGGAGGTGCTCCCTGTCAGGAGGAGGAGTCTAGGATGAATTTTATTAAACGAGCTTTGTTGAGTGTAAAAGCGAGAAAAGGAAAAAGCCTACTACAGATATTCGTGTTTTCTGTTATTTGTGTTTTGGTACTAGCTGGTCTTTCTATTCAAACGGCGGCTCAAAAATCTGGGGAGCTTGCCAGACAAAAGCTTGGAGCGGATGTCACTCTTCAAGTAGACATGGAGAAACTACGGGAGAACATGCAATCGCAACAGCAATCATCAGGTGAACGAGTACGTTTCCAATCTACACCTATTCCAATAAACTCAGCAGAGGAATTAACCTCATTTTCACAAATTAAGGGGTACAATTTTTACTCTTCCACAACCGCATTGGCTACAACTTTTGAACCGATTGAAAGTGCCGAAGAAACTGTGGAATCAACGGATGAAAGTACCGACAGTAATGTGACACAGGGTCAAGGTAGGTCTAGAGGAATGGCTCAAGGTGATATTTCAATCCAGGGTGTTACGTATACAGACTCCTCTACAGAATTTATGGACAGAACATCGACTTTAGAAGAAGGCGAGCACATTAATGAAGAAGATATAGGAAAAAATGTGGCTCTTATTGAACAGACTCTTGCGGAAGAGAATGATTTAACAGTTGGCGACACGATAACGGTTACCAATCCTTTGGACGACTCAATTACAGTAGAACTTTTAGTAAAAGGAATTTATTCTACAACCTCAGTTGGTTCGGATCAAGGAATGAATTTTACTGCACTAATTCCATACAACAAAATATATGTTCCGTATACGACTGCAGCTACGTTAAAAGGAACGGAATATGAAGGAACGATTGATAGTGCTATTTATTACATTGAAAATCCTGCAGAAATGGATAGCTTTATAAATCAAGCTCAACTAGAAAGTAGCATTGATTTTGATACGTTCAAACTAGATGCTAATGATCAACTTTATCAACAGATGGTTGGTCCGATTGATAATGTGGCTAGCTTTTCAAATAACATTGTTTATCTTGTCTCGATAGCCGGCGCAATTATTTTAGGTTTAATTATCATGATGTCAATACGTGAACGAAAATATGAAATGGGTGTGCTTTTAGCAATCGGTGAACAACGTTGGAAGCTTGTGGGTCAGTTTATTGTTGAAATTTTAATTGTGGCGGCAATCTCTTTCGGAATTGCAACATTCAGTGGTAACGCCGTTGCTAACCAAGTAAGCGATCAGTTGTTAAATCAAGAATTAGAGACAGCGGAACAGACAAATACACCAGCATCATTTAGAGGTAGAGGAATGTTCGGAGGAGGAATGGCAGGATTGCAAGCAGGACAAACTCAACAAGTCGAGACAATCGAAGACTTAGACGTGAGTGTAACTGCTGATGACTTAGGATTATTAGCCTTAATTGGAATACTTATCGCAATCTTATCTTCTCTTCTGCCAACGTTCTCGGTGTTAAGACTTCAACCGAAAACAATTCTGAGCAGACAAGATTAATTTTCAAAAAGGAGATGATTACAAAATGACGTTGCTTGAATTAAACAATGTTAGCTATTGGTATAAACATGAAAATAAAAGACACGATATTCTAAAAAAAATCAATATCAGCTTTGAACGAGGTATGTTTTATACGATTGTAGGTCCTTCCGGTTCAGGTAAGACAACCTTTCTAGCACTAGCAAGTGCACTTGATGTGCCGAAGGAAGGTTCTATATTCTATGAAGGGAAAGAAATAAAAAAAATTGGCTTAACTAAATTCCGAAGCAAATATGTTTCAATTGTCTTTCAGTCGTATAACCTGTTACCTTACATGACGGCTTTGCAAAATGTCATTACGGGTATTGAAATAAAAGGAACAAAACATAAAAATAAAAAGGAGTTCGCACTGCAAATGCTCGAACGGGTGGGTATCTCATCTGAACAAGCTCGCCAGAAAGTATTAACACTGAGCGGAGGACAACAGCAGCGTGTTTCCATTGCGCGTGCACTTTGCTCAGATACAGATTTAATTGTAGCAGATGAACCAACAGGTAATCTGGATGAAAACACTGCACAAGAAATTGTCGATCTTCTCCAATCTTTAGCACATAACGAAGGAAAATGTATAATTGTTGTAACCCATGATCAAACGATTGCAAGTAAGTCAGATAAGATTGTTAAGCTATCTAAAGGAAACCTTACGTTAACAGACAACATGACAGACAATTTATCCCTCGCTGGAAAGTAGATTAAACTTGATAAGACCTTTGTCTACTCAATTTGTGTACAAGCATATTGTTAAATGTAACTTTCCTAAAGGGGTAGATTATGTTGAAACAATTATTTGTTTTTTTTTGGTCTAATGATGATTTGTATTTTCATGGTATATGCCAATGCTCTAAGTCCAAAACCAACCCCTCCTATCAATGGGTCTATAGAAACTAATGTCTCTGTTCAACAAGATACCGAAACATATGATGAAAACTTAGACTCCATCATTATTGAATTGGAATACTTGCATGAGGAAGATCAAGACAAAGAAGTTGACGGATTTATTGTTGAAACCTACAGAGAGTATGAAATTTATAAGGATAAGGAAGGAAACATATTAAAACAAGTTCCAACTTCAAACTTTAATTACTTAAAATATAAAGAATAATAAGCAGATTTAATCTTATTGAGGGCATTTATTTGCCCTTTTTTGTCTCATAAGTTGTCAAATAAGACGAAACGATCACCCTTAAAGAGTGATCGTCTTTATCGATTTTTATTTAGTTACCAGTATATTTGTACTGCGCAACAATGACTTTCTTGTGTTATTATTCATCTTTAAAATAAGCTACCGATAGTTGAATATCTAAACTATTCAACCCTTGACTCCCAACGATCGTAAAAAACAACTATGAATATTGGGACTAACCACTTTATTGCCATTAGAAAGTGATTCCAATTATGATAAATAAGCCAACCTTGAAAAGAAGAATATATTGAAAAAGCAATTATGCATAATGTAATAAGTATAAACATCAGTGGTCTATATTTTAATGAAAAGATTGGAATAATTGTTCCAATCAAAACCCCTAAAACTAAACTTAAACCGAGATCGACAAATCGGTCGTCGGCAGGTGGAAATTCGAATATACCTGGTATCCATTGATAAAGCTCAATTAATGCACCTCCTAATGCTCCCCCAATTATAGCAGTTATACTGTAAACTACTGAGAATAGTCGAAAACGGTAAGGTAAAGGATTCTTGTAATAAAGAAGACGATCTGAATATAAAGAAAATAAAGAAAAACCAAGAAGGTAAGCAAAGAATGAAAACCAAATAGACCATTGCATATAGACTAAATAACCAGTTTTCAAAAATATCATTTCTATTATGATATAAATAACCGTAAATAGAAGTACCACTTTCCACTTTTTATATTTAGATGCGTAATAAATAAATAAGATAGAAGTGAAAGGTAAAATAAGAACATCACTGAAAAGTACCCCTAACTGGTTATCTTTTAGGGGATCTGATAGTAATTTAGTTGGGAATTTTTATAATCCCATAAATTGATTAAAAGTAATCTCCGCAATATCAACAAACATTACACCAATTGCATATGTATTTATTAGAAAATGCCAAGAAAGATTAGTTCCCTTTTTTAAAAATACAATCCAAGTTAATGTTACGATGGTCATTAAAAAATAAAGCATAATTAATCTCCTGATAAACACCTGAATTTTATTTATTTTATGTTATCAAAGTTCATTCAAACATATTCCACAAAAATGAACATATTAAATAAAAACAATCACCCCATTGTCCATCCGTTATCATGTGAAATATACTTCTTCTTAAAAATAAAATCACTCTATTTCATATAACTTATGTTCACATCAAAAATACTTAACAGAGATATTATAATACCAATTGAAATACCCCAAGCTAGCAACGGTCTTTTATGATGAATAGGCAAAATAAAAAATATAATCCCTGTAAATATGGCAGACCACCACATATTCCAACCATTATGATATGTGATAAAGCCTAATTTACTGTTTATGTACTCAATAGTTATATATATTCCAAACCATAATAAAAACCATAAAGAACGTTTCTTCCATTCTTCAGGAAACCTTCCCAGATAAATTAATACTGTTGCAGTATAAGAGACAGTCATCGCTAAAATTGTAATCAATGTATGATTAGGTAAGATTAAATCATGGAAAAGCCACATGGATTTGTTATAGAGTAGAAAATTATATAAAAAATCTCCAGTGATTAAGAAAAGGATAGTTGGGTAATACTTTTTCCAGTTTCTCCAATCTCCCCATGTAAATCCTGCTATAAGATACAAAGCATTAATTAAAATGTACATGTAACCATTCCTTCGGATATTAGTATTACCTATCCTTTCCAAATCACACAAAGTTATAATTTAGGTTACATAATAATTTTTATATCCTAATATTTAATAAAAGCTTCTTCCACTGTGATGAATGCTATAGTTTAAGTGCATTTTTTCACAAGTTACTAAAATTAAAGACTCTTGTTGCGTAGTATAAAGTCTACTACGTATTAAGGAGTGACAATTTTCTTATCCGCATTTTGATCGTTAAATGCATTTCTTCACAACTTATATTATACTTAAAATAAATTCCTTGTAAGTGTTCTTTCAAAACCTAGCCCGATTACACATAAAAACTAGCGAATTTAAAGCTACTTATTTATCATATAGCCCCTAAAAATTAGCATTTTCTTATGAAATTGCTGTGTAAAAAATGTGTACAATGATTTCAAAACCTACCTTTTTCAGCCTTTTTCTCAAAAAAAAGCAAAAAACACTCATAAACGTTGATTTATCAACATTTGTGAGTGTTCTACCGTTTCTTAACTTATCTCATTTTTACCTAAAGATACCGGTGGTCGGGGTCGAACCCACTTCTAAAAGAACAAAATTTTCTGTCCTACTACCATAATTATACAATACCTTCTTTCGCTAATTTCTCTTCCTAGCTATTATCCTTTTCCACTAAATCCTTCAATGATTCTTTGTCATTAATATTTTCAAAATAAATACCATCCACCTTAAGATCTTTTTCTGAGAGATATAAGGTATCTATTTGATTTAAAAGCGCTGTCATTCTGTAAATGTCATTGTCTAATAGCTCTTTAATAAGTGGGAAGACGGATCGATGATAAACTGCTATTAATGGCTGCATTTTGCCATGAATCACTGGGATAGTCGCTTGAAAATCAGATGAAATATAAGAAAGTAGGGTTTCTATTATTGAGGATGTAATTTTAGGAACATCACATGACAGGGTTATATACCACTCTGCCTCAATAGAATTCATGGCAGAAAATATACCCGCTAAAGGTCCTTTCCCTCTAATCGTTTCCTCATCTAAGATAACGGGAAGGTTTGTTGTTTGTTCAAACTCCACTTTCAAGCTTGGATGACTCACGATGATCTGTGAAGACGTTACATCCCGTAATGCATGATAGGAATGTCTCCAAAAAGGTTTGCCCTCATACAAAGCAAATGCTTTTGGAGACCCGAAACGTCTCGATTCTCCTCCTGCTAAAATAACACCGCAGATCTTTTCATTCATGTCATCACCTCTATGATACAAAAGGACTTCAACTAAAGAAGTCCTTTTGCACGATTTATTGTTCAATTTTTTCAATTAATAGTGAAAGCTCGGTCCAACGTTCCATTGCCAATTCAAGTTCTTCCTTAACCTTTCTCTCCTCTTCCATTAAGGAAGATATTTTCACAAAATCAGAACCAGCTTGTTCAATTTGATTCGTTATAGATGATAGTTTATTTTCTAACTTTTCAATTCGATCCTCAATTGTGTCCCAGTCTTTTTGATCTTGATAGGATAATTTACGTTTTTTTGGCTTTTCTTCACGTTCCACTTTTACAGATGCTTGCTTTTCTTTTTCGGCTTGTGCTTTTTCATTCAGCTTCTGCTTTTCTAAGTAGTCACTATAGCTACCAACATAGGTAGAGATCATCCCTTCACCTTCTACAATTAACAGCTGATCCACTACTTTATCTAAAAAGTATCGATCATGTGATACAGTAATCACTACACCTGGAAACTCTTCAAGATAATCCTCGAGTACCGTTAATGTTTCGGTATCTAAATCATTTGTTGGTTCATCAAGTAATAGTACATTCGGTTCTTCCATTAGGATTTTTAATAAATATAATCGTCTTCTTTCGCCACCTGATAGTTTTCCAAGTGGAGTACCGTGGGTTGATGGTGGGAATAAGAAACGTTCAAGCATTTGAGACACGGAGATCGTGGACCCATCCTTTGTATGGACCACTGATGCCGTTTCTCTAATATAATCAATCATTCGTTTACTCAGGTTCATCTCTTCATTTTCTTGTGTGTAATAACCTATTCGTACCGTAGATCCGATTTCCATTTCACCTTGATCTGGAGTATACTTCCCGGAAATAATATTTAACAAGGTTGATTTCCCTGTCCCATTCCTTCCAATTATTCCAATACGATCATGAGGCTTTATTAAATAACTGAAATGACTAATTAGTTTCCTATTATCGAATTGCTTAGAGATGTCAATAAGCTCAATTACTTTTTTACCAAGTCGATTTGCCGTTAAGCTAACATCTACTTTTCCTACGTGATCAGGACCATCTAGTTGTTCAAGCTCCTCGAATCTTTGGATTCTAGCTTTTTGTTTTGTTGTCCTTGCCTTTGCGCCTTTTCTCATCCACTCTAATTCTTGCTTATACAATTGACGATGCTTATGCCATGATTTTTGTTCTTCTTCAAGACGGATGGCCTTTGCTTCGATAAATGCTGAGTAGTTTCCTTTATATGTGTGAAGTTTACCTTGATCTAATTCAATAATTCGATTCGCTACACGGTCTAAGAAATATCGGTCATGGGTAACAAATAATAATGAGCCCGTATATTTACTTAGCCATTCCTCTAACCATTCTATCGATTCTGCGTCTAAGTGGTTCGTTGGTTCATCAAGTATGAGTAAATCAGGTGTATCGATTAAGTTTTGCGCAAGGGCCACACGTTTTTTTTGACCACCCGATAATTCATGAATGTGTTGATTAAAATTGATGATACCGAGCTTTGTTAAAATAGCCTTTGCATTTGAACTAGCATCCCATGCATTCATAACATCCATTTGCTGCTGCAGTGGGTACAATTTAGTGAGAAGAGCTTCATTTGTCGGATTTAATTCAATTTCTCGAAGAATTCTTTCATATTCCTTTAGTAATTTATTCACTGGGGTTTCTGTTGAAAACAGCTGCTCTAATACGGTCATACCTTCATTTAAGACAGGATGCTGAGATAAGTAACTTATGGAATAGTCCTTTGAGGTAACAATCTGACCTTCATCCGGGACTTCGACTCCATAGACAATTTTTAATAGCGTCGACTTACCGGTTCCATTGATCCCGATAATCCCAACTCTTTCTTGTTCAGTGATACTAAATGAAATATCTTGAAATAAGTTTTTTTCAACATAACTCTTTGTTACATTCTCAATTGTGATCATTTTCATGATTGTCCATACCATTCCTTCATAAACTGATTTAAAAAATCAAGCATATACAGATGCCGCCTGCTTGCCATGTCTTTAGCGGTTTCAGTGTTCATTAAGTCTTTTAATTTCAATAGCTTTTCATAAAAATGGTTGATAGGGGTAGATTTGCCTGTTCGATATTCTTCTTTTGTCATCGTTTCACGAACAGGAAGAGACGGATCATACATAATATCCCCTTTAGAACCAGCATAAGCAAATGTACGAGCAATACCAATGGCTCCTATTGCATCCAGCCTGTCAGCATCCTGTACCACTTTTCCTTCAATTGTATCTATTAACAGATTATTGCCACCCTTGTATGACATACTTCCTATAATAGAAAGGATATGCTCCTTTTCTATGGCGTCAACGTTACATTGTGTAAGCCAAGTATCAACCTTTTTGAGCCCTATTTCTTCTGACTCATTTAGTTTTTCATCTGCAATGTCGTGTAAAAGGGCTGCCATCTCGACGATAAATGGATCAGCTTCTTCTTTTAATGCTAATTCCTTTGCAATGTTGGTGACTCTCACAATGTGCCACCAATCATGACCACTTGCATCTTTCTCCAATTGCTTTTTTACAAAGTCTTTTGTTAGATCTATTGTTTGGTTCATCGGTTTCTCCTTTGAAGTACTCCCTTGTATTGTAGCATGTTTTTAATAGGCATTCGTGGAATTTCTTATTGGACAAATCGCAAAACTGGGTACTTGACATAATCTGATGTTGAAATATTCTGTGGAGGGGATATGATGAACGTTCCTTATTCATTGATGCCGTACTTTTACAATCGAACCTTATTTTATCCGATTATACAAGAAGCAGGCCTTCATCCATATATACTGTATGGAATGTCACATACTCCATTAATGGGGATGCATAAGCAGTTAAGTGAACTTATAGGTGGAACGAATAATGAATCACATCGTCCATATCGAATCGTTGAGTCATGGGAAGCAAATGAAATGTTCTATTAATAAAATACTAAGGAAAGAGAAACGATGTTCTCTTTCCTAAAAAAAGGAGTGTAATCAATGAATTCTCATTTTCCAATCCGGGAAATTGGCACTGCATGGTATGGAAGGCATATTGTGATCGTTCGCTGTCAGCCCACAACCAATCAATTTTTAGGCATGCATCAAAGTGATCATGCACCGGTTGAACCACCATCCAACAATTGTGCTGAAACACTAGCACGCTTTGTAAGCATTGGCTATTCTATCATCGGAGCCTACTTTGTACCTCCAAAAGAAATTCACTATCTTTTATTTAAATAAGGATTAATCAAACCGTTTTGTCTCAATTCCGTCTATTATTTCTTCTAGCTCTGTTAAAAGATTAAGCTGAACAGGTGCTGGTAAATGATCCATCCAGTATTGAATTTCAGGGAGAGCCTCTGCTTCCTCAAGACTAGTGGGTTTAACATCAAGGTTATTAATCCATATTTTTAACTCTTTACTAAATTCATAAAAATACCTTTCAAATCTTTCCGCCCATTCAGCTCCTTCGTCATCAGTGGTTTTTTGCATCATGGACCAGGCTTCAAGAGCCGTTTCAAAATGTTCCTGGATTATGGACATCGAATCTCACCTACTTATTTTGTAAGCCAGCTAATCCCAATTGTTTTCTCACCAGCATGGACACCAATAACGGAACCAAGTGGACATACATCAATTTTCAAGGATTGATTAAAGGCTTTAAGTTTATTTTTCCAATCATTTGCTAAATCAGGTATCCTTCCATATAAAATAGACACTTCTTTAATTGATGGATTGTTTGTAAGCGCTTCCTTAAATAGATCTATCATTCTCTGTTCAGCCTTCTTATCGGTTCTAATCTTCTCAAACGTCTGCAATTCTCCATTTTCTAGTGCAAGGATTGGTTTTATTTTAAGGGCGGATCCTATAAAAAATTGTGCCCCTGACATTCTTCCGCCTTTATGTAATTGTTCAAGACTACCGATCATTACGTATGTCTCATGATCGTCTGCCATTTCTCGTACCTTATGGACAATGGTTTCGAACGATTCACCTGAGGCTTGTAAGTCAATCCCTCTTCTTATCATCTTCCCCATCGGCAACGATAAGATTTTAGAATCAATCACCTCAATTGGGAAATCTACCATTTTAGCCGCTTGCGTACTTGTCGAATATGTACCACTTAATTTACTAGAAACATGAACTGATATAATCGCGTCATACTGATTCCTTAATGACTCATATAATTCCAAGAACGTTCCTACTGATGGTTGAGAGGATGTTGGTAAACTCTTTGAATCTTCCAGCTTCAAAAAAAATTCCTCTCGAGTTAAATCAACCCCATCTCTATATTCCTCACCCTCAAACATAATCAGCATCGGGATCGTATATATATCGGGATGTCCTTGTAACGCTTCATCCAGAAAAACCGTACTATCTGTCACCCAAGCAATCTTCATCTGTATTCCCCCTTTGTACAAAATTATACGGAATTTTCTTGAAATATTCATCTATGTTTTCATAATAGTACAAAAAAGAAAAAAGCTGTCTTGTAGTTTGACAGCTTTTAAACAAAATCTTATAAAATTGATTATACTAAATAACTTTGCATTGCAATTGGATCTGGCTCTTGTTCTGCTGCAAATTGTACTTGTTTTGCAATCGGATCAGGTTCCTGTTCTCCTGCAACAACATTAAATACAAGGTTACTAATACTTAACAAACTAAAAGTGATCACCAGTGCAACTAAAAGATAACTTAACTTTTTACTCATCATACTTCACTCCAATTCCTATTAAATATTATTTATTTTCTTTAACGATTTATTAGATAGTTTATAGAATAAGCTTGCGTTTTTATATTTGAAATGTTTTTCATAATATCCTGCTAACATCTCTGAATATTCAGCAATATACTTGTAGTTATTATGACTCTCAAAATACGGTATTACTTTTTCCTTTAAGAAAAACTCCATTTCACTACTTTCCTCATTTGCATTACTCATGAGATGTTGATAAGTCTTAAAATGATAGTAGTATTCCATAGAGTCCATTGAATCAGGTATTTTGTTCAAGCCAACTTCTACCCATCGCAAACCATTTGAATAGTCACTTTTGTTAAAGTATTCCATAATAATACAATGAATAGATGGAAAGGTTTTTTTATAGTTATGCTGCTCATGAAATAAAATACTTTTCTCATAATGTTTAATCGCAAGTTCAGATTTTCCTTCTATGGTATAAAGGTATCCAAGATTATGGTGTATGAAACCTTTAAAACTAGAATTATTCAAGGTGGTGGCTATTTTGTCAGCAAGGAGATAACTCTCCTCGGCTTTTTTTAAATCGTTTGTTCGTCTATAAGAGATACCTAACAATATTTGACATTCTGCACTTCGATTAAAATTATATTGTGCTTGATAAATAGCTAATGCTTGATTTGTATAATTTAAACATAGGGTAACCTTCCAAAGTCGACTACTTGTTAACCCAAGTGAATAATACAAATCAGCTTCTTCCCATTTCTCAAAAACATTTCTAAGCAAGATACCCTCTGCTTTTTTATAACTATCATAAGCGTAACTATATTGTTCCTGCATATATTCATGAAGGCCAATAAATTTATGATAGTAATAATTTAAATCGTCTGTGAAAATATCTGATATTTGAGTTATCTTTTCTAATGTTTTCTTAGCTGCCTCTTTTTCACCGATATGTAAAAAATATCGGAATTCAAAAAGGATAAAGTGTATAAGAGTTGTGGAATCATTTGAGCTAATAACTTTGTCTTTTAAAATGGGATATGTGGACTTTACAGCTTCAATTTCACCGTGAACAAGACGTTTATACCAAACCATCAACTCCTCTAAAAGGGTGGGTTCTTCCTCGTCTAGAAAACGAATTCCTAGCCTCTCACACAGCATATCGACAACCTCAAGACTTGGTAGGCTCTGGTTGTTTTCAATTTTGGATAAGTAAGAGATAGAAATGATTCCATTTGCTAGCTCATCCTGCGTTTTTCCTTGTTGTATTCGAAAGAATCGAATGCGATCTCCTATTTTCATCATGTCCCCCCACCTGCGTCAATTTTACTACAATGTATAAATTCTTTAAATATTGCGATTTTCCTGCTAAAGGGCATGTTGGGAAAGTTACTGCAAATTTTAGTGAATAATCCGCATTTTTTAGTACCAACTTTCCCAACATAACAGAAAAAAGATAGCTCTAATTAATAATAGAGCTATCTTAAATATTTCTTTAGTAAAACTTGTGAAAATGAACCTTGTTATTGTCCAATTATAGAAAAAAATATAATTCATGACTATCGACTTATATTACTTCCAAATATGTTCCAATTTATCAGAATAAAACATCAAAGATCTGTTATATCTTTCGATCCCTTTATCGCTCGATGTTTCTGCTAAGAGTCGAACCATGATACCAAAAGCTTGTTCATATTCTTTAAGGTTATAAAGTGTTAAGGCAAAGAATGACTGGAATTCTAATGCATTTGGATATTCCCTTATTGCTCTTTCTAGAATATCTTTTGACCTTTCATACTCACCAAGAGTACGGTATGTACTCCCTAAGCCTAAAAGAGCCCCCTATTTTCCTCAGTGTGTAATCCAAGCTGTAAAGCTGCTTCGTAATAGGGTACTGCCTCTCGTTCGAATCCTAACCTGTCATGTGCACAAGCACAATGATATTGGTAGCTTGCATTATCAGGAGCTTCACAGACTAGTTCTTTAAAAAGCTCCATGGATTGCGTTAATTCACCTAGCTCCTTTAATTTTTGGGCTTCTTCGAATTTATCCATGATTACTACTCACCAATCAACGACTTTATTTTAGGGAAGACTTTAATAGCTGTTTCGTAAAAAACATCCTGATGATATTCCTTTGGAATAATGTCTTGAATGAATTGGATATATGGTTTAATAGGTGTTAATGGCCAATCCGTACCAAATAAAAATTTCTCATAATTGTTCGTAAAAGTTAAGGCGTGTAATAAGTGATCAAAAAATCTTGTGTCCTGCAGCTTTTTTATATCACCATTTGCTCCTACAACAAGTCCAGAGAGGTCGGCATAAACGTTCGAATTTTTATAGACCACCTCAGCCCCATCTAACACCCAAGGATCTCCAAAATGAGCCATCATTATGGTCATGTCTCGATGCTTTACAGCGACCTCATCAATGGCAAGAGGGTGCGAAAAACGTAGTCTACCTCGTTCAGAATACGTATCACCTGTATGATAAACAACTGGCACTTGATACTCTTTCGCAATTCTATAAACAGGCTCATATACTTCATCGTACGCATAATACGGGTAATAACCCAAGTAGATTTTTATCCCTACACAATCAGGCTTTTGAACATCTAACTCTAATTGCTTTAAAGCGAATTCATCTAGTTTAAATGGATTAATCCCTGCACAATATACAACATTAGTAGGTAATTGTTCGGATAAATCAATCCCCATAGGAGAGGGAGAAGCGGAGTCAGGGAACCCTTCTCCATCTGTCTCCGTAACCCCCATGGCAATTCCAAGAACAACATTATTATCGTTGAATTCGTTTTGTAAGCCCTCGTATGAATAGTCAACCTTCGAGATGGAATGGGCTGTTTCATGAAAGCTTTTTATGTTTGAGTAATGAATATGCGCATCAATAATTTTCATGTTTATCCCTCGTTTAATGTCATACTTTGAAGCTGTTTTACTTCATCATCTGTAAAGATTCGGTCGGTAGCAATCATAAACATAGGGGAAGAAAGGAATTCCGCTCCATTCGGTAAGTGAATATCTCTCCATATCGCAAGGGATAGAATTTCCTTATTCATGTAAGCTTCAATATCGCTCGCTGACTTTTCTGCAATAACTTGAAGCACATCTTCCTCCTCAGTTGAACCAATTAAGACATGTTCTTCTAAACTAGTCATAAACTCTGTTCTTCCTGCCATATACTTCGTCTCTTGATTTTTACTCTTTATGAAACCCTGCTCCAGGCTAGAGCCAGGATTGAAAGCACATTCAGAGAACCATTTTTGGAAATGAAGATACGTCCCAGTGTTTTGCGAAAATTTCGTAACATACGCAACAATTGGAATTCCTGGCAGCATGACATAAAATTGCTCAATACCTAGTCCTCGGTACTTTTCATTCTCTTCAAGGATGGTCGAAATTTTTAATCCTTTCCATACATGCCCAAACTGATCAATTAGTCCTGCTTCCCCTACCCTTGTTTTCTCTTTGGTAAAGGATTTATGATTTATTCCATGGAAGCCTGATCGAATTCCCCCGCTCCATGGATTCCACCAAGCCTTTGGCTTTAGTTTAGGAAATGTTGTATCTAGCCATTCTTTTCCATTAGCTTTGAGTGAATAAATAGCAGGGAAAAATTCCTCAGAAGCTTCGATTGACATCAATCCATTGGAAGCGATCCATACATTTTTATCCTGTTTTCTCTCTTGTTGAATGGCAACCTCACCATGAGTTGGATTCAACAAAAGAACACGTTTCTTTCGTATCACACCATTTAATTCCACATCAACATCCACATTAAACATGGATTGATCAAGAGACTTAATGGTTGTTGTAGCGTCACGTTTTTCATCTTGAACTGAAAAAGATTGAGAAGATTCAGCTCTTCCTTCTTTGGAAAATTGCACGGACCCTTGGAAAAAGCTTGCCTTCTTATCATCAAGACGCAGCTCATATTCTTCTTCATTTTGCTTAGAAATCGAGATTGAGAGATCTTCAACCACATCATTGTGTTTACTGCTTGATTTAATTGCAAATTCTCTAAAGTCCTCATAGCTTTGATACGCACCAAATGAAAAGAAAACAGGTTTTGTTTCAACTTCTGTGTTGGCAGATATCTTGCCTAGATGATGTTCTACATACATATACCAACTCTCAAAGTTCACCTTTACATCCTTTGGCCAGCATACTCCATGGGCATATGGTTGATAACGTGAAAATAGCCAATTTTCTGTAATGTTTTGACTATTCCACAAACCATAATCTACACTTGCCTGTTCATTCACTTCCACTAGTTTTTGATTCATCACAAAAACAGGTTTATATAATTCATGATAAATTGGTTGGTAGACCCAAACCGGTTCAGGTGACGAATCCTTATTATTATTCCGCACAATATAAGATTGCTCTAACAATCCTTCTGCATAAAGCTTAGATACACTTACTAGCTCTGTTCCTGGAAAATCGACAGATACATAAGTTGCATAAAGAGCCATCGCTCCATCTTGTTCCGTATACTCAATCTTGGATGGTTTTCTTTTAGAAAATTCACTCGAGTAAGGCTTCCCTAGCTTGGGGAACAAACCAATCGTTTTTTGTGTTCCTTTTGTTAATCTACCAGGAAGTAGGTCATTATCAAATTTGTCTAGATACATATGATAAAGGCCATTATAAATGTGCCAATATTTATCACATTCTCCGCTGAACTTTGCTCCTAAGCCTTTAAAACCAATTCCTATCTGTTTTGTGAACGTATGGCAGGTTCCACTCTCCGTTACCGCTTGAACCTTTAGGACTGGGGAATAAAAGCCATACTTAACAAGCTTATGAGGAACTGGTATAGATTCCTTTCCTTTTGAATCCAGTGTAACTTCAAACGTTGACTTCGCTAAACGTAAAAGTTGATCTTCTGGAAAATGTAATGTAAAGGTTGTCTTTTCCTTAAAATTGTTCTCTAGATCAACGTAAAAAATAGATTCTTCGCCAAGATAACCTTGAGCAATCGGGACAACTCCTGTAATGTTAGCCGGTAGCTTTGGTAAAACTCCAACTGAGAATTTCGCCTTTTTCCCGTTTATCAAGACATTCGTTACAACGGAAGGATGTGTTCTCCAATTACTCTGTTCTTCTTGAAGCTGCTCTAATGTAAAGGTGGACTCTACAGTGAGCTCATCTTCTACTGTTACAACATTTTGATATTCGTAGGAAACAATTTGGTGATTCTCTCCACACAACTCTACCTTAAGTGGTAGACCCGATTTATTTTTAATAAAATATCGGACTTGATAATCGTTATTACAAACGAGTTTAAAATCCTCAACCGACGCAGATACAAGATAATCGTCTGTTTCGACAAGTCGTAACCCTCTACCTGTTCTTTCAAACTCCATTCTTAATGACCGATTGTCTTTTTCCCATTTGTATTCAAAGTACGTAAACTCCTTATCCTTATAACCATCAGGCGTTACTTCTATTACTCTTGTACTTGCATCATACCAATCTACTTCATTAAAAAACTCACGTACTGCTTCTGTATTTAATACGGTAGGCATGAAGTTCATTAAGTGAGTGGTATCATCACGGTCTTCCCAGAAAAAACCACATTTTTTATAGAGTGGTACAGCTTTTGTATTTCCCGGCCATGTATATAAATCTAATCTCGGCCAATCAAGCTCTACTGAACGCTCTAATGCTTTAAGTACGAGCTGTTTTCCGATCTTTTTACCATGATAGTCTGACCGAACATTCAATAATGGAATATATAGAGCACCCTCATCCTCACGGTACTCACATAATCCGCAGTACCCAACTACCTCATTTCCGTCCATTGCCAAATAAAGATTTATATTTCCAGAGTTGGCTTCTTGTACACGTACCTTTTCTTCCGTCGTGACATGTGCATCCCCGCCCCATCCGTCACGGCTTAAATTCCACATTTTCGCAACTTCGGCAGCTAGTCCTTCATGATATTCTATAATCTTTATTTGATTTTTTGTCTGTACCATTAAAAATCCTCCGTCTCTCGTTCTTCTTTTCTATGTCTCAATAATCCTATTCCCATCAAATCCTCTTGGCCAATTATTCACTTTACTCATACTACTCTCCTCCTTTTTTATATGACTCCTTCTAGTAGTCCATGACCAAAACAAAAAAGGCTTCCTCAGCCATTTTCTACTAGAAAAATATGGTTAAATAACCATAACTCTACTATATCTGACTTTTACTTGATATGTAAAGGAATTTTCAGAATTTATAAAACACCATGATTCTTTGGTTTATTAAAGTATTCTGAACGAAAAAAAAGCCCACTCTTATGTGGGCTACAATAATTTTTCTATATCGTTTTTTAAAGAAAGTGGGCTTGTGGTTGGTGCATATCGACCAACAACTTCCCCTTGTTTATCAATTAAGAACTTTGTAAAGTTCCATTTAATCGTTTTCGAGCCAAGAAAACCTTTTTCATGCTCGGTTAAATAGTTGAACAACGGATGAGCTTGATTACCGTTCACATCTACTTTTTCAAACATTGGGAATGATACTCCATAGTTTAATTGGCAGAACTCTTGAATATCTTGGTTGGTTCCAGGTTCTTGATTCATAAATTGGTTGGTAGGAAAACCAAGTACAGTAAAACCCTTGTCCTTATACAATTCATACAGTTCCTGCAATTCGTTGTATTGCGGGGTAAAACCGCATTTACTTGCCGTATTCACAATCAGTAATACTCGATCTTCATATTGATCTAATGATTGTTCCACTCCCTGTATAGTCGTAGCAGAAAATTGGTATATAGACATTCACTCTTCCCCCTTTATCTTCAACTTTTGGTGAATATCCCCATCTACTTCTTATTTGGTCGTTTAAAAGCACCATGAGTACCTTTTTTAGAGGAATTTTTCTTTTTGCTACCAGTAGTAGGACTCTTTGGATTAGAACGAACTTGTTTATCTTCTGTCCACTGCCCCTTAAACAATGTCACTTGTTGCATCGTGATTCCCAGTTTTCGCTCAAACTGTTTAAGCTGCTTTTCCTCTCCTGAAGTGACAATTGAAACAACTGTTCCACTTGCTCCCATTCTTCCCGTTCTACCTGAGCGATGAACAAAAGACTCAATGGCTTCTGGTAAGTCTAAGTGTATGACGTGCGTAATCCCTTCAATATCCAACCCTCTTGCCGCAACATCAGTTGCGAGTAATAATTGAAACTTACCAGCTCTAAATTTCTTTAATGTAGCTTCTCTTTCTGCTTGTGTAGACTGACTATATAGAATTCCTACACTAATTTTCTTGTAAGCCATTTTGGCAGCAAGCCCCTCAAGATGAAAGGCATCATTAATAAATGCAATAGCCTTCATACCAGGTTCAGTATGTAAGATTCTTCTTAAATAATCAATTTTATCTCTTCGTTCACATACAACATAAAGGTGGGCTACCTTTTCCTTTAATTCAACCGATGATTCTACTTTAATATTTGTTGGCTGATTCATCCGTTTTTCTAACATTTCAACGGTCTGATCTGGAACGGTAGCTGAAAACGCAACCAATTGTCTGTCCCTAAGGGTAGCTTGAATGATCCGGTCAACTTCTTTTGTCATCCCTGAACTAATGGTTTGATCCGCTTCATCCAATACAATGGTTTTGATTTCATGCATTTTTAATTTTTTCATTTCAATTAATTCCACAAGTCGATGTGGTGTTCCAATGACGATTTGCGGATGCTTTTTAAATTTTTCAATTTGTCTCTTTAGATCAGCACCACCTATAAAGGTCGCCGAAGAGAACCCACTTCCCTGTAAAAACCGAGTCGCCTCATCATGAATTTGCATGACAAGCTCCTTTGTAGGGGAAACAATGATTGCTTGGGGATGTTTTGCTTCCTTATCAAGCTCCTGCATGATAGGAAGAAGATAACCTAATGTTTTACCTGTTCCAGGAGGCGATTCCACGATCACATCTTTCTTTTGGAGCATGAGTGGAATCGATTTTTGCTGTACATCTGTAAATGTACTAAATCCTGCTATTTTCCATGCCTCAATGATATATTCCCTGAATTGTTCAATCGTTAATTCCATATCCAATCTCCTTGTCATTAATACCCATGCTCCCTTAGGCTATGAAGGGTGTTTAACATGAATGTTAGCATTTCAACTAAGTCATCAATATCTTCTTCCATAATAATACGGTCAAAATGAACAGTTGCATGTAATCGTACGTTTTCTTCAAGTGGATAGGGAATCCGGATTTCTAGCGAGATATTCCGCCCCTTCCAATGGTTGGAGATGATTTCTTCGATTCCCTTCCATTCTTGTTCATTCATTGTTACTAGTATGGAGAATTCAATACTTGTTAAACATCCTTGTTCGGATTTATCATACGGTCTCAGTATTTCATTCGATAATTGACGGACATCAGATGATAGCTGCCACTTACAATAAGATGAAGGATGATCATATATTGCAAAGGAAATGGAATAGTGTCTAGACATTTCAGCAAGATTTACGAAATCTTTCCGATCAATTACGTTTAATACTCCATCTAAATCTTTATCGTAAACAGCACCCTCCATGACAACTTTGACATTATCAAAAATAGTAGGGTCAAACATTCACGAACACTCCTTAAAATAAACCGACAATTTTTCCGTCTTGATTTACATCCATTTTTAATGCGGCTGGTTCTTTTGGTAATCCAGGCATTGTCATCACAGTGCCAGTAAGAGCTACGATAAACCCAGCACCAACAGATGCCTTTAGCTCACGAATCGTAATAGAGAAGTTTTCTGGTCTTCCAAGCTTGACTGGATCATCTGACAAGGAGTATTGAGTTTTTGCCATACATATTGGTAAATGACCCCAACCTTCTTTTTCAAATTGAACCATTTGCTTCCTTGCAGATGGACTGAACTCGACAGATGTAGCACCGTACACTTTCTTGGCGATCGTGTTAATCTTACTTTCAATGGAGTCGTTCACATCGTATAAATAATTAAAATGATTTGAATCATTTTCGATGGCAGATAACACTTGTTCTCCAAGCTCTACTCCACCTTCTCCTCCTTTTTCCCAAACCTCTGTTAAAGCAACCCTAACATTGTTTTCATTACACCAATTTAATAGCCAATTGATCTCAGCTTCTGTATCGGTAATGAATCGATTAATGGCGACTACAAACGGAAGTCCAAAAGCTTGTATCGTTTCAATATGTTTCTTTAGATTTTGGATACCAAGTTGTAATGCCTCTACGTTTTCAGTTTTTAATTCGGTTTTTACTTGTCCACCGTGCATTTTAAGCGCACGAATAGTAGCCACGATGACAACAGCACTAGGCTTAAAATTTGCCGCACGACATTTTATATGTAAAAATTTTTCTGCTCCGAGATCTGCACCAAATCCAGCTTCTGTAATAACAAAATCTCCTAGCTTGGATGCAAGCTTCGTCGCAATGACACTATTACAACCATGAGCAATATTTGCAAAAGGACCGCCATGAATAAGAGCTGGGGTATTTTCAAGCGTTTGGACGAGGTTGGGCTTAATCGCATCCTTTAAGAGCATTGTTAGTGCTCCTGCTACTCCAAGGTCAGAAACGGTGATTGGCTTTTTCTCAAAGCTGTATCCAATCACCATTCTTCCTAAACGTTGTTTTAAATCCTCAAGATCTGTGGCAAGACATAAAACAGCCATGATCTCAGAAGCAACCGTAATATCAAAGCCATCCTCTCTTGGAACTCCTTGCAACGGTCCACCTAATCCAACAATAACCTGTCTTAATGCACGATCATTTAAATCAACTACTCGCTTCCATGTAATTCTTCTTTGGTCAATGTTTAACGTATTGCCTTGATGGATGTGATTATCAATAAACGCCGACAGTGCATTATTGGCAGTTGTAATAGCGTGAATATCACCGGTAAAATGTAGGTTGATATCCTCCATCGGGATTACCTGAGAGTATCCTCCACCTGTTGCGCCACCTTTAATACCCATCGTTGGTCCAAGTGATGGCTCTCTCATTGCTATAACTGCCCTTTTTCCAAGTTTATTTAATGCTTGTCCAAGCCCTACTGTTACAGTAGATTTACCTTCACCAGCAGGGGTTGGGTTAATGGCTGTCACTAAAACGAGATTTCCCTCTTTATTTGCTGCTAGTCTATCCATGATTTGCAAGGAAAGCTTTCCTTTGTAATGTCCATAAGGCTCTAGCTCCTCTTGCATAACACCGATGTTTCCAGCTATGTCATAAATCTTGTGTAAATTTGCCTCTTGCGCAATTTCAATATCTGATGGAACAGGTTTTTTCATCGTTTTTCTCCTCACTTTTACTAAGTTTATATTGTGAATCTTTAGCAACAGCTTCTATAATACAAGCAAGAGCTTGTATTATTTACCAACATGACTGATTTGTAAATGAATTTAAGAAAATTTTATCCATTTCTTAATATTTTCGCAATGTCCTTTCATATTCTCCTTACAATCATATGTTAACTTATGAGGTATCGTGGATATGCCGGTTTGCAGGTTCAAACTTTTTGTTAGGAGTGAACGAAGTGAGTAATCGTCCTAAAATCTTAATTCTCACCGCAAGTTATGGAAATGGTCATATGCAAGTTGCAAAAACATTACAAAACATATGCTTTGAAAAGGGAATACGAGATGTCACCATCTGTGATTTCTTTGCAGAAACATATCCAATCATGACTGACATTACCCAGTATCTATATTTAAAGTGTTTTACGATTGGTCCCCAATTTTACCGTATGTTTTATTACGGTGTTGAAAGATTCCATAATAAGAAAGTATCTAGCTGGTATAAGAATTTTGGGATGAGGCGATTAACGCACATTATTGGGCGAGAGCAGCCTAATATTATTATTAATACTTTTCCCATTAACGTCGTCCCCGAATTTAGGAACAACACCGGCATTGTAATTCCCACCTTTAATGTTCTGACTGATTTTTGTTTGCACCGTATTTGGATACATCATGCAATTGATAAGTATTACGTCTCTAACGAAGATCTAAAACGAAAAATGGTTAGATTCGGAGTTCCTTCCTTTAAAGTTTTCGTTAGTGGAATCCCGATCAGATCAACGTTTGAGAAACAATTAAAGCCTTCAGTTTTATATAAAAAATATGGACTTGATCCATCTAAAAAGGTAGTCCTATTGATGGCTGGAGCTCATGGCGTATTAAAAAACACAAAAGAGCTTTGTAAAGGTCTACTATCAGATCCAACTACACAAGTCTTAGTGATTTGTGGCAAAAATGAATCTCTTAAAGAAGATTTAGAAGAGATCAAGCCACATTTTTCAGGTAGACTTCATATATTTGGTTATGTTGAACGAGTTGATGAAATGTTTAGGATGGCAACTTGTATGATAACGAAGCCTGGCGGTATTACGTTAAGTGAGGCTGCGGCTATGGGCTTACCAGTTATCTTATATAGGCCTGTTCCTGGTCAGGAAAAAGAAAACGCCCTATATTTTCAAAAAAAAGGTGCTGCTATTATCGTAAATCGACAAGAAGAAGTAATTGATGAAACTAGAAAACTTCTAACGAATGATCAAAAGCTCTTATATATGAAAAGCCAAATGAAACAAATTCATAAAGAGAACGCTGCTCAATCAATCATTGATGACATCTTACTAGAAAGTAAAATGTTTACTCGAAACGAGCTTCTTCAGTCAATTTATTCATAGTTTGATGACATTGTCCCTTTCATCCTATCATACGGGAGGCCGAAAATGGATACAAGTACACACATAACCATGGGGGTTGGCCTAGCAGCTCTTTCCTACCTAGACCCCGCTGTCTCAAGTAACCCAGAACTTGCAAATGCAGTCTTAATTGGAGCTGTAGTTGGATCAAATGCCCCTGATTTTGATTTCGTTTATAAGTTAAAAGGGAATAGTGCATACTACCGAAATCACCGGGGCTTATCACACACCTTGCCGGCATTACCTTTATGGGCGATTGCTATTTCAAGTATAGTCTGGCTATTCTTTATTGATATAAGTTTTTTTCATCTATTTGCTTGGACAATGCTAAGTGTCATCCTTCATGTGCTTTTCGATGTATTTAATGTTTATGGAACGCAAGCAGCAAGACCATGGAATCGAAAATGGTTAGCTTTAAATTGCATTCCTTTATTTGATCCGTTCATTATGATCATACATATCGCAGGCTTCGTCTTGTGGTTGAATGGTTTAAACCCTGGCCTCACCTTCTTAACAATATACATTGTCTTGTTTATCTATCTGTTAGAGAGATATTTAAGTATGAAACGAACGATCAAATTCTTACAATCCCACTGCAGGATTGATGGCCATTATACAGTGATCCCAACCAAATCATGGGTGAACTGGGATTTTATTATTAAAACCAATTCCAAAAGTTATGTGGGGACAATAAAAAACAAAGTAGTCTCAATCAAACATACATTTCACAATGAGATAACCAATCACCAACTGGTCCAAATCGCTCGGCAGGACAAAAAAGTACGCGATTTTCTATCTAGTACTAATTATGCGCATGTTTTGGTTATCAATCAACCAAATGGTTATGAAGTCCGCTGGTTCGATTTACGGTTTCGGTCAAGAAACCATTATCCATTTATGGCTTCGGTAAAATTAAACCAAAATCTAGAGATTTCAACCTCGTATATGGGATGGGTTCACCAACCCAATGAAGTCGGGAAAAAGTTATCTATATAAAAAAACGTTTAAAGGCTACGATCTCCTAAGTAGCCTATTTCCTACTTCTCCAAAGCTTCATTCTTCCTCATCATGAACACCCACATAAACGTTAACGCTTGTTTCATTTGATTAGGAAGACCTTCTAAGTGCCTTGTGGTCACATCTTTTTTATATACACCATGACCATCAATCACGGTCAACCCATTCTCAGTTGCAAGCTGCTCCAGTTCCCAAGGCATCATTGTATTACAAATGACCTCTTCTTCGTACAATCTTGGAAAACTATTCGCTCTTGGCATTGCCGTAGGACCTAGCAATCCAATACATAAGTAGCCTCCTAGTTTTACTACACGCTTTAACTCTAGTAGTGCTTTTAATGGGACTTCCGTCCATTCAAGAGAGTTTATTGCCATAATGGCATCAAATTCATGATTGGAAAAAGCTAGCTCCCTTACATCACCTTGGACAAAATTTAATTTATTCGTCTCACCACGGGTTTTTGCCTTCTCTATCATTTGACCTGATATATCTAGACCTGTTACATAATATCCATTTTGATTAAGCTTGTATGAGCCATATCCGTCTCCGCACCCAACATCTAATACTTTACATGGGGATTGAACATGTTTCTTAAAGAAAGGAAGGATTGTGCTTCTACTTCCTTCATCCCACATTTCCTGACTATTTTGGTTCCAATAGTCAGCACGATCATCCCATTTTTTTTGTGCTTCTTTATGCCATTCAAACATATATGTATACCTCCCTTTTCTCTTCCTCATCTATTATCTCATCTTATATTAGTATTCGGTAGTTCCTATTCATAATCTTGTCATTGCTGGTAAAGATATGGATAAGGGAGGATTGTTATGATGAGTGAAACATTTGTTGCCGTTCAAAAAAATAGTGACGGAGATATAATAGCATTTAAAACTTCCTCGGGGCGCATACTACCTTATGATGATGCCGTATGGGAAGTTCAATCAGGTTCCATTGATGGCGTTAATACGTTTGAGGGAAGAGACGGAGATACGTATATCCGAAGCAACCCTGACCATGACAAGTTAAACAATCTGGATCAATTACCAACTTTTTAGGAGGTGTTTCATATGACCAAGATACCTAACAAAGGGAGCGAAAATCAAAATTCGCCAAAGCGTGGCAATCATTTAGAAGAGTTTAGTGCTGAACAGATCCCTGGCGATAATAATAAAGGAAACAAGCGCAGTAAGGCAAAAAGTGATAAAACAAACCCAGAAGAATAAGTCTTAACGACCGAGTGATACTTGTAGTTCACTCGGTTTAGTTATTGTTTGTTATGTAGGTTTCAGTGTTGTTTGGAGAATTTCTAGACATTGGATTTTGCCATGATTTTAATGAAATTCTGGCTCTATTTTTATTTTTTTTAGAAGAAAAATAGCCATTTTTTAATGGAGAGGGAAAAATTGTGCTCATTTTTATGTCATTCTGGTATAAAAGATGAACTAGTTTTTTATGTTTGAACTCTATATCAGCAACTCTAGTAATTTTATCAGCAACTTTGTCTTTTTTTTCAGCAACTACGATGGTTTATCATCAACTTTTTAATTTTATCAGCAACTTTTTTGTTTATCATCAACATTAGCCTTTTTATCGGCAACTATGTTTGTTTTATCATCAACCTTGAACTTGGTATCATCAACTCTTCTATTCGATATCAACTCGACCGGGCTATCATCTTTTCTAGTAATATCTACTTGACTTATTATCAGCAACTTTGTAGTGTGAGGATCATTCGCTAAGTAGAGCAAATGAGGTCTATTCAAAACCTTACTAAAATAAAAAGCCGCGCATCAGCACAGCTTTAAGAAGAAAACGATAGTGTTCTTGTTTCTGATACAGGCAATGTATGGAACGTAATTTCTGGTCTACTACCTACTCGAATGTTAACACCTGTCTGTCCAAGACCCTCACTTATATAGAATGGCTTCCCATCATAATAATGCAATCCCTTTACCATATTTAGACGAACGAGTTTTCCCATCTTCACAAGGTGATATGGCTTTGGCCAACAAATTTGACCACCATGGAAATGACCTGATAATAAATAATCAAAATGATAGTCTTTCATATGCATTACTACATTAGGATCATGAGTTAATACGAGCTTAAATCCTTCTCCAACATTCTTATATGATGATTTTATATCACTTCTGTTCGTACTGAAATCGTCGATTCCGATGATTTGTAACATTCCTTGATCTGTTTGGATTTCAATGGACTCATTCTTTAATGTTTTACAACCGTATTCCTCAAGCAAATGTTGAAGCTTCTGAAAAGACTTAGTTCGTAACACATAATCATGATTTCCGAAAACTGCATAAGTTCCGTAAGTTGGGTTTAATCTTTTTAGAACTTCAAGATAAGCTGTTAGCTTTGGAATCGTTCTCGTACGATCAAGGAAGTCACCTGTTAAAGCAATTAAGTCGACGGGTTTTGATTTAACTTTTTCATATAGCTCGTCTGGAGTAATGGAGATGTTTTCTAAATGTAAGTCAGAAAGGTGAAGAACAGATAGGTTTAGAGAATTAGTAGATTCAGAGGTTAGTGCATTTATATGTTGAATGGTAATATCACTAGTATTTCGGTTCCCTAGTCGATAACCATAAATCAGTAAGGCAAGTAAGGCAAGCAATAATAAAACAACTACCAAATTATATCCCCTCCTTAAGTCCCATTATAGGGAAAGGATTTAGAGATTAATAGTGGTAGTTGTTGTTAACATTACCTATAACGATTGTTTAAGGATGTTTTTGACATAAATAAATATTTCGGTTGTTGCTTAAAAAAATGTTTTAAAGAAAACTGATTGGAAGAAAGAAACCAAATGCTCAAAAATGTTACGGTTTTGATGAATTTATACACTTGGTTACTAAGATGAACCGTTTCAAATCCTAAGCGGCTACAACCACGATGTAACGTTGTGATCCCTATTATGCCTTTTATCTCATTTTTGTCGGGATGTTGTTCAATATATTCCGCGAGAGCAGGTAATCCTTCAAGAACTTTTTGAAATATAATCCTCGCTCTTGATACTTCACTTGGAACATCCATTAATTCCTTTAACAACCTGGCATTATGCAGGTGAATTTTAATCAATTTATCATTTTTGTTTATGAGAGTACCATCAGATAATAATACTTGCCTACCTTTGTAGGTCGTCAATCGAACCCTAAATATCAAGTTTTGTTTGGCTTCATCTTTAACATACTTCAATCTAGTTAAGGAATAATAAATGGGGTCCAGGAGGTACCATAAGAAGACAAACCAACCTCGCAATGTATTTGTCATATCCATTCATCCTTCTTTCAACATTTCGATTTCACTAACATTTTCACCAAAACCATTTTACTTTAGTTAGGTAATATATGGTTGAGAAAAACAAGCATACATAACAGTAAAGGAATTCTTCATACTAATAAAAAATACTCTCCTTAGGTGATGTGAATGGCAAAGATTTTATTTTTACCTTTATTACAAATTTCCTCAGGGCACCATCAAGTTGCACATAGCATAATGGATGAATTAAAAATGAGAGATAAACAAACAACTTGTGAAAAGGTTGATATTCTCAGTTATTCCTACAAGTTTATAGAGCCAATCGTGTCCGCCCTATATTTAAAATGGATCCACTATTTTCCGTCTGTGTATCACTGGATCTATCAAAAATCTGTATATACGAAACTGGATTTAGTAAAAACGTTCCGTACATATGAAGTTTTGTTTATTCCGTATATGAAAAGACTTCTTGAGGAAAAGCAGCCAGATATTATCGTTTGCTCACACGCTTTACCTTCTTACTTAGTTTGTAAATTGAAAGAGGAAGGATATTGCACCTGTAAAATCGTGAACATATATACAGATTATTTCATCCATCATCTTTGGGGGATACAGGAGGTAGATGCACACTTTATTTCTCTAAATTCCATGAGATATTTTTTACAGAAAAAGGGTGTAAATGAAACAAAAATCTACCAAACAGGTATACCGATTCACCCCATTTACAAAGAGTATGTAAAACGAGAAACAGATGTTCCTTCAAACTCTATTACTTCTGTCCTTGTCTCTGGAGGGAGCCTAGGTGTTGGAAATATTCATAAATTACTCTCTAACGTTCCCTATGATGCAGATATACACTTTCACGTGTTATGTGGAAAAAATACCGGTCTCCACGACCAATTAAAGAAACGATCTCATCCAAGAATTACACCATACTCCTATATCTCTTCAAAAGAATCATTAAATCGTTTATACAATCAGGTACAAGCTGTTTTAACAAAACCCGGAGGAGTAACATTGAGTGAGTGCTTGCATAAAAGGTTACCGATTCTTGTTTATGGACACTTACCCGGGCAAGAGAAAATAAATGTGGACGCTCTTGTACAAGAGAAATTAATTACATTAATGAATGAAGCTGATTCCTATACACAATTGGAACAACAAATTAAGCAAATTATTCACTCCACTACACTAAATACTTCTTATGAGAACTATCATAACTCGCTTTGTAGTACGAGTCCCGCTGATTACATACTGAAATCATGTATGTAAAGAAGGACGGCTTACACACCGTCCTACTCTACGATATGTTCTAATTTGATGACCTGTAATATTTGAACATCTAAAACGTCCTGTCCTTCGTGTACATATACGACAATCATTCCAATGGATGGGTCCTTTATCGCAAAGCATTCGTTTTTGTAATTTAAAACATTCACACGGCTAACTATTTGCAATACCTCTTCTGTCGTGACTGAGTCCTTGCCGATAAATTGTAGGGAAAACCGAATTACAGCTGGAATGCCATTTATCGAAGTTTGTAGCATCTTCCCACTCCCATCATACATTTATTCCATATTATGTGAGAGAATAATAGAGTATTCTGCATAAGGCAGTTTTATCTTAGTGAATATATTAAATCCTTCTAATGAATATAAATAATATTTTGGGTGATTCTAATTTTGATGATTCGAAAGGAGCTAAAGTAATGTCAGAACCATTTAATGATTTAAAGCAAGTAGAAATGTCAGTAATCGCCGCTCAAAAAATGGTTGGCTCCGCTACAATGAGCATGGACAAGGAGCAACTATCTGATGCCACTCAAGCAATTGCGGATGCCAGGCAGCAATTACGTGACGCAATGAACAATGGCACTGGTGTTGATGAGGAATTTTTACAACAGCAGGAGACCTTCTTAACCCAAATCGAAGAACAACTGAATGAAGCAAAACAGTAAAAGGAGTGATTCAATTCACTCCTTTTTTATGATAACTTTTCACCATATTTTTTTAATTTTTGACCTACTGTACACTCATGAATACAAAAACGTTGAGCATAGCATTTTCCATACTCTTTTTTAAAATAGGAGTTAAGAAAACATTGCTCACAATAAGTGTCTAGTAGATGGTTAACTTCTAGCAAAACTTTTTTTTGCTCCACCTCCCCTATCTCCTCTCTTTATTCAGATAGATTCAGATGGCTGGTAACCTCTATACCCTGTAGTGCTTGGGAAGCAAGTTGATCAGCCTCTTTATTTTCTTTTCTAGAGATCGCGGAGTACTTTGGTTTGATACCAAGATTTTTTATTTTTTCTTCAATTCGGTCTAACCATTTTGTAAATTCATCCTCAAAGCATGGCCACTCGCCAGAGAGCTGATTTAGCACCACTTGCGAATCTCCTTTAAAATGCACCGAAATGTTTTGAACACCTAATTCCTCTAACTGCAACACAGCTTCCCAAAAAGCTGCGTATTCCGCTTCATTGTTAGAATCTAACTGATCGAGAACATTGTTTGAGCGAATTCGAAAATCCTGATTGTTTCTTGAGTAATAAATAACAATTCCGACTCCTGCTTTTTGGGAGTCGACATCATATCCCCCATCAAAATACACCTCGATATCATGAGGTTCTTCTACAATTTCTTCGAGGAGTTTCTCAAATTCCTTTTTCGACCACTTTGTATCGTTCTCATCATAAAAGTAAAGTTCTTTTGTTCTACCTGTCTTCATAAAATCATTTGCGATGATTAACGCCTGTTTGGCAGGTACGAGGTCAGATGTTAAAACAATCTCTACGTTTTTAGTCGTTTTATATGTCCATTCCATATATACATTCATACCACTTCAGCCTCCAAAAAACTTCGTACTTTCATTTTTCCTTACTTTCATATGCTTATTCAAAATTCTGCAAGGCATAATATTATTCCTCTTCTCTCAAAATAAAATCAATGTTATAGTATGACTCATGAATCAATAAATGAGGGGGTTTTCTATTGATTGAAGTATATATAGATGGTGCTAGCGCAGGTAATCCAGGTCCATCTGGAGCTGGTATTTATATAAAGGGAAATGGCATTTTAGAAAAGCACTCTATTCCTTTAGGCATTATGTCGAATCACGAAGCAGAATACTACTCCTTAATCAAAGCACTTGAGATTTGTATTGTTCGAAAGTTTCATCTTGTCTCGTTTCGAACGGATTCTCAGCTTGTTGATCGTGCTATGGAAAAAGAATATGTGAAAAATAAACAATTCATTCCATTGCTAGAAAAAGCGATGGAGCTTTCCAAGCAAATTGATTTATTTTTTATCAAATGGATACCTAGTGAAGAAAATCAAATGGCTGATAAACTCGCAAGGGAAGCCATTAGGCAAAATAAATGATAGTGAGGAAACAAACCATGAAAAAGGCACTACTAGCAGACAGTATTTTACTTTTTGTTGCATTTATTTGGGGGGCAACTTTTGTTCTTGTCCAACAAGCTATTTCATTTTTAGAGCCGTTTACATTTAATGCAATCCGGTTTTCAATAGCATCTCTTCTATTACTCATTTGGTTACTGCTTTTTAAAAGAGAACAATTAAAAGCTATCAACAAACCATTTTTCTTAGCCGGTATCGTGATTGGGACCAGTTTATTTTTAGGGTATGCCTTACAAACATTTGGATTACTCTATACATCCTCTTCAAAAGCAGGGTTTATCACAGGCTTGAGTGTTGTATTAGTTCCTTTATTTGCATTTGTTCTTTTGAAACAAAAACCTAGATTAGTTGCGATTGTTGGTTCAGTTATAGCAGTTATTGGTTTGTTTCTTTTGACAATTGGTGATAATTTTTCATTTAATATGGGTGATATCCTTGTCTTAGGCTGTGCTGTTGCTTTTGCTATGCACATCATCTTAATTAGTAAGTATACGAATGCTTTTCCTACACTTTTGCTAACACTAGGACAAATTCTAGCTGTATCTATTTTGTCCATAATTTTTTCATTACTATTTGAAGACTGGAAACTAGCCTTAAACCCTCAAATCATATTTGAAAAAGAAGTTGTCATTGCTTTACTTGTAACATCTTTCTTAGCAACGGCTTTTGCTTTCTTTGCTCAAACGAAATTACAGCAATACACCACTCCAACACGAGTTGCGTTAATTTTTGCAACTGAGCCTGTCTTTGCTGCAGTTACTGCTTATTTTTGGGCAAGCGAACGATTAGGAATAATGGCATTGGTAGGATGTATCTTTATCTTCTGTGGGATGATTTTTGCGGAATTACCTGAAAAGAAGAAACGAAAAAGCAATGTGGTCCATCAAGCTTCATAAACGCAAATATCAACCACTTTAAGCAAATAAATACCCGCCTAGCTTGGCGGGTATTTATTCTACGAATATGCCTCTTTGAATGGCATATTGAAATGCATCGTTTTTGTGAATAATATTATGTTCTTTTAATTGTTCGAGCAAGGCAATAAAATAACTTCCATCAAAATACCTTTGTCCTTTTAACGTGATTTCAATTGCTGCAATCACTTGTTCATCCATAGTACCAGAATACATTTGGCCAAACGAAATAAATCCTAACTCTTCTTCCCCAAAATGAAACCCCTTCTGCTGTAAAAATTCAATGTAATCTTCCACTGTTTGCTTTACCTTCACTGACACCGTTTCCCCATCCCTTATTTCGACAAGTTTCTTATTTTATGATACAAGTTAATTTTCATTTTGACTATCGTTTATTTGTCAAAATGTGAGAAATTGCACCTGCTAACACACCTAACAATGCTCCACCCACTACCTCTTCAGGCTGATGCCCAAGCATTTCCTTTAACTTTCTTTGCCTTCTGTCATGTTGATGAGTTTCTCGTTCTCCTTGAATACGTTCAAGTTTTTCATCAAGTTGATTAACAGCAATCGTCAACTCCCCTGTTTGACGCCTAATTCCTTGTGCATCATACATGACAATAAGACCGAAAACAGAAGCTAATGCAAAATCTATTGTAGGTGTTCCTCGCTCTAGCGCAATATAAGTTGCAAGAGATGTTACTCCTGCCGAATGGGAACTTGGCATGCCTCCTGTTTCAGTAAATGTTTTCCAATCCCATTTACCTGTCTTTATTTTTTTTATAGGTATCTTTAGAAATTGTGCGATTCCGATTGTTGTTAGGGCGGTCATAACTCCTTTGTTCATTCTCTTCACCTCTTTGTTAGTTTTCAAGATGAAGAAAGAAACTATTCACATATTACATAATTGCTAATACATGCTCAAACAATATGAAATGGAGGTGATACTAATGAGTAAGAAAGCTGGTCGTGGTCAAGTTCCGCACGGAATAAATCCTCAAGGTTTTGCCCAAGATGTTCCAACTCCTGATCCTAAATCAACTTTAGAAGAGGCTGCCAAAAAGACGAATACAAAATAGGAATGGGTCTCCCCATTCCTTAACCGATTAAGCGATCGAGTCCTTTAAACTCCAGTTCTTTAAAGGTAGTTAACGCTCTTTCTTTATTGACCTTAAACTCTGCTGTTTCTAATGCACAATCAACAGGTACTTCACAATGAATGCGAGCAAGTTGGTGTGATAATTGAAGCATTTCTAGACCATCTTCAATTTTTCCGCGTTGTGATTTTGTAAGATTTGGGAGATTCTCAAGAATTCCTTCAACACTTCCATATTCAATTAACAATTTTAGCGCCGTTTTTTCACCAATACCCTTTACACCTGGATAGTTATCGCTCGGATCACCCATAAGGGCCTTTAAATCAATCATCTGTCTTGGAGTTATGCCTTTCTCCTCAAACAGTCTTTCTGGACCATATACATCATAATTTCCAAATCCATTTCGGACAATGGCAACTGAAATATTTTCTTCCAATAGCTGAAGTATATCTTTATCACCTGTCACAATTATGACAGAGTGGTCAGTTGCATATTGTTTGGCAAGTGTTCCGATACAGTCATCAGCTTCATAACCGTGAAGTCCGACATTAGGAATATCTAGTGATTCCACAACCTCTTTAACTAAATCAAACTGAGGAATTAATTCGACAGGTGGCTCAGAACGATTCGCCTTATATTCAGGAAACTGTTCAGTTCGAAAAGTCTTACTTCCCATATCCCAGCAACAAATTACATGTGTTGGGTTAAAGTGATCAATGGCTGAGAAAAGGTGTTTGACAAAGCCGTGAACACCATTAGTTGGAATTCCTTTACTATTTATCATAAAGTAGTTATTAATCGCTGTAGCATAAAATGCTCGAAATAAAAGTGCCATCCCATCAACAAGTAGGATGCTATTCTTTTTATCATTCATACTAACACTCCTTACAAAATTAATGCTTCATTATTATACCATAAATGCTTAAAGCAGGTTGTCCAATTAAAATAAGAAAAACAAAGCTCACCTCGTCACTTAGACGTTCGGTACTTTGCTTTTTTTGGTCTTTAGAAAAATGATAGTTAGATCCATTAATGTATGTTGCTCTTACTGGGAAATAACACGCCTTACCTCAATACCTTGCTTCCTTAACTTTTGATAGATTTGTTTCTTGTGTAGCCTTACCTCGCTATCAACGGGGAGTTTAAAAATATCACCGTTCTCAAACGTAAACATAAGATCAGCTTCATACATAACTCCGTTTCTCACCTCTTGCATTTGAGTAGCATCCACCACTTCATCCCATGCGTAATGGTTGACATGGAGTTGTGAGAATGGACTCACATAGATCCCTTCATCATTAAAATAATAAAAATGGTAACACGTCATAAACATGAGCAGAAATCCAGGAAGTGATAATATAATAAATGGAAATTTCCTTACCTTTTTATCATTCATTAAATTTCGATTTCGATAAAATAAGAATACAAAGATTAAAATTGAAAAGTAAATTAATGCACCCGCAAAATATAGATAATTTTGATTAGGTGTTCCAAAGAACCAAGATTCTCCTTGATTAATAAAAATATCTTGATAGGAATAAATGGTCACAAACGGAAGAAATGAACACGATAATATTAAAATAAATGAAAGTGAAATTAAGAATTTTGTACTATCAAATTGTTTCCGCTTTGTAATGGTATACCCATACATTTCCATATCCTCCTCCAAATTCATTACTTTCATTTTAACAGATAAATGGGAATAGTCAGTATTTTTTTACAAATAAAAAAAGCCTTGCCCACCGGCAAGACCAGTTCTGTACAATTTCCCCCACAAATGCCGTGTTATCATCTGTTCTTATTCATCCAATCACAAACATTGCAGGAGGTTGATAAAGTTAACGCTTTTCCTTAGCATTCGCTTTTTCAGCTTCAACTTCTGCATAAGAAGCAAATTCACGTCCATTTCCTTTTTTCACATTATCATTTCGTTGTGCATTTGCATTCGCATTCTTCGTTCTACCCATTATATTCAACTCCTTTTGCTATTTACCCTTATAGTTTGAGTTGTTGAAGAACGAATTATGAATGGTGAAAAAAGACAAAAAACCTTATCGTGAATAAGGTTCTTGTCTCGCCTTTACTTGGCTATTTTCCCCAAAAAGCTCTTCATTCTTTTTCAATAGGGTTATCAGGATAACTAATCCAATCACTCCAGCTCCCTATATAAAGCTTCACATCCTCAAAGCCAGCTTCCTTAAGAGCTAATACATTTGGACAAGCAGTTACACCTGAACCACAATAGACAATGATTGGCTTCTCTTTTTCTACATTTGAAAATCTTGATTGCTGTGAAGCTGTATCTTTCCATAACCCATTTTGCTCAAAACCATCTAGCCAAAAAGCATGCTTAGCGCCTGGTATATGACCTGCAACAGGATCAATCGGTTCTTCTATTCCTAAATAGCGTCTTTCTTCTCTTGAATCAATGATGTTGATGTCCTTTGAGTTTATACTACCTTGAACGTTTGAAACACTAGCGAGTAACTGTGGTTGTATAACCGGAATAAATTCATGCTTTTGGAACGAAGGAATTTGATTGCTAGTGGGATATCCCCTATCCTTCCACAAGGAATAGCTTCCGTTTAGGACAAACGATTGGGAATGTCCGATATATTGAAGCAGCCACCATAATCTCGATGCCATCGCGCCATTTTGATCATCATAGGCAATAACCGTAATATCCTTACTAATTCCTAGTTCTCCCAATTTTTGAGAAAGCTCTTTTAGATTGGGAAGAGGGTGCCTTCCTCCATGCTCCTTAACCTGACCTGATAAATCCTTTTCAAGGTCTAAGTAAACAGCATTTTCAATATGGTCATCAAGATAGCTTTGATAACCTGCATCCTTTTTTCCTAATTGAAATCGACAATCGACAATTCTAACGCTCTCATCATTTCTATGGGACAGCAGCCAATCCATTGATTTAATATACTTCATCTTAGCTTCCTGCTTTTACACGTTCTACATATTCTATGATCATCTCTTCAGTCACTAACTGACGCTGCGGTACAACACCTTGTTTGGCGAGCTCATTGATTTTGTTTGTCACTTCATTAATTTTCGTTGTTGAAAACGCTAATCCTTGCTTACATCTTCCAACAGCCTCTTCAATATAACTTTCTCTCAATGCGTCAAGCTTTAGAAAGTCCTTTAAGATTGCATGCTGCTTTCTTGAATGAGCACTTATTTCCTTATGAACACTCATATTGATTCTCCTTCCTTTATAATGCCTCTTTTTACCATTAATTTATATACGTTATCCTTCGGTGTCCAACAGTTAAATTTAAAATTTGGTTTTGTTTCATATCCTAAACGGGAGCAAGTAAAAATAGATGAGTTTTCACTTTTTTCCACACGATAATGAATGCAAGTTGCGCATGCATGAAAAGGGTTCATATCCATTTCCCCCTTTATTGGATGAGTCTTGAAACTTTACTTTGAATTCCTCTGAGCTCTTCAATATCCATTTTCTCAGATAAAATATCAAAAAGACCTTCAAAATAGTGTTGAACTTCTATCTCTCCATGATTTCGCCAGTTTTTAACTTTATTCAAGAACTCTTCCTTATAAAATTGTGCCATTTCTAGAGATCGTTCTTCTAAATAGTCAGTAACTGGCTTTTGTAGAGCAGATTCGAGGTCGTCTCTCATTTGTTTCTTCCCATTCTTTTCAAAGAAAGACTTTGGATTTTTAAAGGAAGATAACACCTTGTTAATAGGATCACGATTTATATTCGGAAGAGCACTTCGTATATCGAGTGTCTTAATTTTTTCGCCCTCGACGAAAGAAAGCTGCAATGATTCATGGTACTTTAAAATCTCTTCGTTTGTATAATGATGAATGGATGTTAGCTGTTTATTTATGAAGCCTTCCAATCGAACACTAGTCGCACGCAATTCCTGTGCTAAATCAAATGCTACAAATTCTAATAATTCCTCTAAGCATTGAGATAATGCTTTTTTAATGTTCTTTGATTCATCAGATAAAACTGATGGATGGAACGATTCAGTAAACATGTCGGTAAAACGTAAAAATATTCGCTGCTTTACGTAATACACAAGCTCTTTTGTTTCTTTCTCAAGTGCACGTTCATACGATTGAGTCGACATAGACTGTATCAATTCTAATATATGAGAAAAATCTTGTTCTAACTTTTCTTTTCGTTGCTCTTTTTGTTCATTACCGATTAAAGCCGTTTCAATATATTCACTAATGATATGCTCTACACGCTTTAAATCTAACCTTGCGGAAGCGACAGTAAGCTCCGTTAACTCATACTTAATAAAATCCTTAAACTCTGTTTCAAATTGAGCTATCCCAGAGCTTTTTAATACGGAATGATGTATTGGCTCCCCTTCTTTTTCCTTTAAGGCAAGCTGACTAGATAATGGATAAATCCTTGGGTTACGTATACCATAACTCATAAGCTGATCTGTTACATAATCTGTAACAAGAAATAACTCATCTTCAGAAGCGGCCAAATCAGCAGCATTGATCATAAAGAACATTTTATCAAGTTCGAACGCATCCTTCACACGTCCTAACTGGATAAGGAACTCTCGATCAGCCTTTGAGAAGGCATGATTATAATAGGTTACAAAGAGAATAGCATCAGCATTTTTAATATACTCAAAGGCTACCCCTGTATGTCTAGCATTTATAGAATCTGCCCCTGGGGTATCAACTAATGTAATTCCTTGCTTCGTTAGGGGACAATCATAATGGACATCTATCCACTCCACAAAACATGATTTTTCTTCATTTGCCACGAATTCTTCAAATTTTTCAAGACCGACAAATAATAGCTGACCGAGATGGTCTTTCATTTGATGATAACCATTATGAACAGCCTTTAAAAAACTGTAATGTGGTTTTTGACGTGGCTCAATGTCTGTCAGGTGTAATACTTTTTCAATCAGCTTAAGAGCTTCTGGCATAGAGTGGAAGGCAAGATCAAAGAATTTTAATGAGAATTGTAAATCTTTTTCTAGCTGCTCTTGATCTTTTACTTGGACTTTCACAGTTCCATGCGGAATTTCATCTGTTACCGGCTTGATTTTATTAATGGTTGCAGTTGTTGGATTTGGGGATACAGGTAATAATTTTGTTCCCATTAATGCATTTGCAAAGGATGATTTGCCCGCACTAAATGCCCCGAACAATGCAATGGTAAATGATTGATGTTTTAAACGATTTGCCTTATCGGTTAATTGCTGAACAATTGTTTGAGTACCTTTTAACCCTCTAAGTGACGAGGTTACCACTTCAATTTTTTCAACCATTTTCATCGGATCAACATTTCTTGTTAAAGTTGAAGAATTCTGTTTATCCTCTAAAGCAATGGGAGCTTTAGGCTTTTCTTTCTTGACTTCATATTTCCCTACGACTTGTGTAGCCTTCTTTTCGTTGAATGCATGAAGTAGTGATTGCTTTACCTCCTGTACATCAGACATGGGTCCTTCCATCAGTATCGTTTTTAGGCGATTCTCTAGAGAGGTTAATTCACTTCTCACATTATTTAAGTAGTGAACAGCGTCTACATACTCATCATACTTTTTTAGCTCTTGTTCTGATTCGTGCAGCTCAGCTTCCACTTTTTTCTGAAGAAAATCAAGCCAGGTATCAAGTATTTTGTGAGCTTCATGCTTATATCGCTTCTTACATTCATTTGCTACATCGTTTGTAAAATGAAGTACGGTGTCTCCTGTTACTTTTGCACCTGTTTTTACGAGATTGTGTAAATCTGCTTTCGTCATTTCTACCTTTAAATCATGAAGTTCTGTACTAAATGTTCCTTCTAAATCATAGTTAGATAAGAAAGTGGATAAAAGGTCCTTTACATGCCAATTAATTTGAGATTCTACTTTTTCCATTAAATCTTCATAAAATGCTTGTAATCGGTCTTGTCTTTCTGTCTCTGTCTTTTGCTTAGAAAATATAAATCCGACTTTAAACTCTGGCTGAATGGATTCTAGGAATAATTTTGCCAACTCGCGTGTTTGGAATGGCATGACATAAGCACTTTCTAGTAGTTTTGTTAACTCTTTATTAAACCAAATTTTAGCCTCTTCAACAGTTGCTCGTTTTTCAACAATATGTTTCTGGAGAGAAGATACTGTTTTAGACAGCTCGTCTATTTGTTCTTTTGTTAAATGAGCTATTTTTTCTAACCACTTTTCTGAATCAGTAGTTCTTTCTTCAGCATGCCGTTGTATATGCTCCATTATTAAGGTTGAAGCTGAATGTTGCACGCCCTCTAATAGAGCCTCATCACGATTTTCCCACTTTAAGGATAATAGAGATTTCAAATCACTTAGCTGGTTATTTGGACTGGTTTCATCTTTTAAGCTTGTATAAAATATACCTTCAGGATGAACTCCCCAATCGCTAAATGAACGAATAACACCTTGTTGAAATTCGTTAAAAGGAAGCTCTGAATCTTGATGCTTATCAATTTGATTAATAACCAAATAAATGGGCTTGTTCATTTCTTGTAGCTTCTTTGTAAAATGAAAGCTTACTTCTGATTGAACATGATTATAGTCCATCATATAGAGAATGATATCTGCCAGGTGAAGCGCAGATTCAGTGGCAACTCTATGTGCATCATCGACTGAGTCAATTCCAGGAGTATCTAAGATGGTTACTCCATCTGGAATGTAAGAGGATGCTGTACTAATCTCAATCCATTCCACTTCGTCTCCATCCATGCAAAATTTCTTGATTTCATTCAAATCATAAGGTGCCGGAAATTCCAACACTTCCCCATTGAAAAGGTATACTCTTGCAATCTCCTCACCGCTTCTAACTTTCACTAGGTTAGCACTTGTCGGAATCGGACTGGATGGGAGTATTTCATTGCCAGCTAGTTCATTAATCATGCTGGATTTCCCAGCAGAAAAGTGCCCGCAAAACCCAATACTATATTCACGGTCATGTACCTTTTTAAGCAACTGAACCATTTTTCTTGCTCGATCTTGATCACTTTTTTTCATTTCCTCATAAAGACCAGTCAAATTTGTCATTAGTTCGTCATGTGATAGACTTGGTCTCCCAGTTGTTAGCTGAGTCATTGCTTTCATTCCCCTTTGTGTAAATCCACCTGAGCTGAATTATCACTATACATTTTACTGCAAATACGTTCGTTTTCCTATCATTAAACAAAAAATATACAAAAAAGGACTAATATCAATTATTTAGTCCTCAAAAGTCTTTATGTTCGTTTCATTCGAAAGGGTGAAAATCTCGATACCTTTTCAAACTGCTCTGTATAATTGGTCTCTTGTATTAAAGCTTCTTCTTCAACCTTAATTCGGATTGACAGCATCCATAAATTTAATAACGAAAAGAAAATCGCTGTCCAATACGCTTGAAACATAAGAGGAATAATAAGAATTTCAAGTACAACAATCACATAATTAGGGTGCCTCAGATATTGATATGGGCCCTTATTTACAATCGTAGCATTTGGCAAAATAATGATTTTTGTGTTCCAAAATTTCCCTAGTGATGCAAGTACCCATATTCTTAATCCTTGTGTGACGATGAAAAGGAACAATAGAAATAGCCATAAGCTCGAAAGTTTCCTTTCAAAGGCTAACACCTCAATGAAGAAAAAGAACAGGAACGCTACATGCAATACTACTATGATCGGATAATGCTGCCTGCCATACTCAATTGCCCCGCGTTCCTTCATCCACATTTCATTCGATTTGGCAATCTTCAATTCAAACACTCGTTGAAGGAGGATATAAGAAAAAAAGAGATAAAAGAGCATTAGGCACCTTCCTCCCATTTCACTAATAAAAGTTCAGAACTAAAACCAGGTCCTAGGGCTGCAATTAATCCATATTCACCATCTGATATCTCTTTTTTCATAAAATCATCTACTACATAATAAACTGTGGCAGATGATATGTTCCCATGCTTTTTTAAAATGTTTCTAGAGCTTTCTGTCATTTCGTGAGTTAGGTTTAACGCTGATTCGTATGCCTCAATCACTTTTTTTCCACCCGGATGTGCAATAAAGTGCTTAATCTCATTCATGCTTAATTCATACTTTTTTAAAAATTTTTCTACGTTTGGTTTTAACCACTCTCGAATAATTAACGGTATATCCTTTGAAAAAATAACATATAATCCTTCATTTCTTACATCCCAGCCCATTACATCTTCTGAATGAGGCATAAGCGTAGATTGGGTATCGACAATGGATGGTAGAGTGTTTTTTTTAAAGTATTCCTTCGTCTGTACTTTATCACCAATGAGTAAAATGGCAGCTGCTCCATCTGCAAACAAAGAGGTTCCAATAAGATTACTCTTTGAGCGGTCATTCTTTTGAAACGTAAGACTGCATAGCTCTACTGCAACCACTAAAACTTTTGAAGTTGGAAAAGCCAAGCAATATTCAAAGGCTCTTGATAACCCAGCCGCTCCTCCAGCACATCCTAATCCCCATATAGGAATGCGTTTTGTATGAGGAGAAAAGGGCAGTATATTCATAATTTTAGCATCAATACTCGGTGTCGATATCCCAGTCGAGGATATAAAGAAAATGGCATCAATGTCATGGCATTCAATTTCGTTATGTACATATGTATGGCTTCGGAGGCAGTTTTTAATCGCACGAACACTTAATGAGATAGCATTTTCTATATAGGCATTATTTTTTTCTTCAAATGTATGATCTTGTTTGAACCAATGAAGGTCTTTTACAAAATTACGCTCTTCTATATCACCATTATGGAAAACCGTTAGTAATCTAGAAATGTCTTTGAAAGAATCTTGAAATATTTCGTTTGCAAATTCCATAGATGTATGTTGATCCAATGGGTATGGAGGTACACTTATACCGACAGATGCTAGTTTTGGCAAAATGCTTTCTCCTTCTCACTAAATTTGGTATCCTTACTTTTTCCATTTATCAGCGAAATATACAAAGCCGAAGCTTCATGGTTTGGCATTTGGCATTGTGATTTAGCACAAGAGGCTATGAGAACCCCGATTAGCCTCAAGAAGAGCAAATGTTCCTAAATGAGAAAAGGGTGCTTTTCCCCATTAATTATATAGGGTTATCCCACTCCAACTGGCGGTAAAAAACAATTCCACCAGTTGGAGGCGATTGGATCAACTAACCTTTAGAAATAATCACTGATGGAAGCTTCACAGTATCTGAACTCGAGTAGGAATGAAATGGCAAAGATCGTCGCCTTTTCATCTTGGCTGGGCGCTGGAAACGGATTGCTAAGCACATCGTAATTAGATACAGTTAAAAACTTATCATTTCTTATTCATTAAAAAAAAACTCCCCACCTTATGATGGGAAGTAACGTTTTGGGAGAATTTATAGTTGTTGTTGTGCTTCTTTATTATAACGCATTCTGTCTTTTTTCACATTCTCAATTTATGGTAACTGTTCGATTTTCGAGAAAAGTGCATCTTTTACGCTATCTTCAGCAGTCTTCACAAATCATACTCATCCTCGTCAAGAACAGGAGTGAGGATGATCTTGGAATGACATTTTATATTGATCTATAAAACCTCCTACCCGCGTTTAGTATTGATGATGATGGTTGATATCGTTTTAGTTGGAGGCTATTTCCTTTTCGATTGTTAGAATTTCTTGTAATACTTCTTCTCTCTTTTGATCAACTTTCTCAAAATCCATTGCAGTTTTATAATATTCTTCCAACCGATCGTGAAGTCGTTTTGCTTCTGATAAAAAATTCGTCGCAAGCGTCATTTTATTTTGATAGGCTGTATTTAATTGTTCAATACTTTCCCTTTGTTTTTCTTCAATACTTGTATCCATACACAATTTGAACATATCAACAACTACGTCATTTAGCCTAAACGGATCTACAACATGCGGAGCGGTACCGTCAACAACAGCAACACTTAATGATGGGATAATCACCATATCCATGCTGCCAGGATCAAATGCACAAGGAAAATATACAACTGAAAGTCCCTTTTCTTCAGCATACTTACCGATTTTTTTCATTAGTGTTGATTTACCACTACCAGGTCTTCCTTTAATAATAAATCTTCGTGACAAATCTTCTGTAATATTATCAATAAAGTTCACAGCACCCTTTGGTGTAGCTGCTCCAAAAAATCTTCGTTTCAAGGTTGGCTTATCTTCTGCTTCAAATGGAAAATCAAAGATTGAACGAATTAAATCATTTGTTACATGATTTGCCTTGTCAAAATCCATAGAACTAACATAAATCTCTTCTTTTTTTAGATGGATTTTTTTCGCTTCCTGCATGGTTTGATAAGCAGCCTTAAAACTAGTACTAATATCATTCGTTAATGAAATAATAATTTGTTTATATTGAGTTAAGTAATGATCATCACGATATGCCCCTAGATCAATCACTTTTTCCACAACACCAGGGTATTTCGGCTCAATAACATGTGGTGCTGTTCCATCCACAACTCCTACCTTCAATGCTGGAATAACAATTCCGTCGATTGATTTATTATCGCTCGAGCAGTGTAGATACTCTAGCTCATAACCTTTATCCATCATTACTAGGCCAAGCTTTCTCATAAAGGTTGATTTGCCTGTTCCAGGTCCACCCTTTAAGATATATAACCTATTTAACCCTTTTAACGCTTCTTCATAGAGTGAGTAAAAGCCTTGACTTGAGTTTGAACCTGCATAATAGTTTTTTATTTTTGCCATACCCAAAACCATCTCCCTTAGCCATTCTTAGAGGATTGCCTATTCATAAAATATGGGAAATCACACTTTTTGTGACAAAGAGGACTAGTAAATTATTATTGGCGTAGTTAAACTGTAATGTGTAAAGCTACGAAAATTGTAAGTTATCGATAATGAATCCTAAGTTGTGAAGAATAATGGAAATAGTTGCTGGTATCCCGTCTGAGTTTCACAAATGTATTCGTTGTTACGTCATTCCCATATACCCAAAAATTCAATTGCTTAAACATTGTGTAAAATCTGAACAGGGTAGTACACTCCATTCTTTTATAAAAGGCTCAAGGCGCCCCGTTCAGCCTAAGGCAGAGCAAATGTTCTGTCATGAAAAAATGGTGGTTTTCCCTTTAATTCATGGCAGGTTATTTGACCAAAAATAAAGTGATCTTTCTGTTTCCTTCGAGTAGGATGAAATGGCAAAGATCGTCGCCATTTCATCTTGGCTGAGCACGCTGGAGCTGGATTTAAAAGTAATTTTTTTTATTGGAGACAAAAGCTGTTAAGTGCATTAAATCAAATGGATGTTGAGCAATTTGAAGGTATCGTTGAAGTTGACGAGAGCTATTTCCTTTACTCTCAAAAAGGTCAACGTGGGATTGCGGAACGCAAACCTCATAAACGTGGCGGGAAATCTAAATATAGAGGTATTAGCAACGAACAAGTATGCATTCTGGTTGCCAGAGACCGTACAAAAGCAGCCTCCAAAGTTGCTTGTATGCGGCACGTCGTAACATCTAAGGTGATAGTATGATTGGTTCAAAACTTCCAAAAGAGAACGTTCTTGTTTCTGATGCTTGGAGAGCCTACAAAACCTATGCTAAAGAATAAGGGATAGAACATTACAGAATTAAATCAAACGATGGTCATTACGTTAGTAAAGGCTAGTATCACATTCAAAATGTAAATGGTCTCCACTCTCGTATGAAGCAATGGATAGACCGTTTTAAAGGTGTGGCTACGAAGTACCTTGACAATTATCTGGCTTGGTTTTTGTTCGTAGATAGTCGTAGTAACGAAAGCACCAGACACAATAGTAAAGGATTTTTACTATCTTCATTTGTATGTGAAATGACAGATACTTATGATAGTTTACGTTTCTCAAAATTCAATGTGTAGTCCTTATTCAATTAACGTGAGGTAGACGAATTAAAGGCGAACAGGAGAGATAATAATTGAAATATTATTTATATGATTTGCTTTTGGCTCAAAATATGGACAATATAAGTGACGAAGAATTTAATCTTAATGATAGAAAATGGCAACAAAACGTTGAGAAATATCAAGAAATATATAAGACTTTAGCTGACCGATTACCTCACGATGTTTTTGAACACTTTAACTCTTGGGGGTTTCACGACTATCGTTTAAAAAAGATGGAGATGGAACATAAAAGTCTTATTGATTTAAACGTACATTTCACTGTTTCAAACGATGTTGAAGATAAAGAAAATGAAAAATTATGGGTATTGAGTTTTGAAAAGGTCTCTTACTATAAGTATCAGCATCATAATTATGATAATGTAAAAAGTATGTTTAATAGAGAAATAGACGATTGGTTATATCAAGAATTTTTGCCGATTAACCAATCAACAATTTCGTTTGAAGTGTTATTTTCATCAGGTGGAAATGTTTTATTACATTTTCCAAACAATTCGGTATCAATTAAAAGGATAAAATAAGCACTGTACTCTTATTCGAGTAGCAAAACTAGGGAAACCCTGATAGAGTATGGTTTTCCTTATTTCTTATCCAATTATCAACATTAAAGTTTAACAGAGCCTAACTTTTAAAAAATGCCTGCCAAAAGGCAGGCTTTCATTTTAAAATCCGTGAATCGTCATTCCACCATCGACAAACAACGTTTGACCTGTTATATAGTTACCAGCATCTGAAGATAAGAAAACGGCAGGTCCAACTAGTTCGGGTAATTCTCCTACACGTTTCAGTGGTGTTACGGAAAGAATATCACTTACGTATGCTTCATCTTGCAATAATTTCTCAGTAAGAGGTGTTTTGAAGTACCAAGGCCCGATAGAATTTACGTTGATTCCATATTCTCCCCATTCTAGAGCAAGGACCTTTGTCATTTGAATGATAGCAGCTTTTGTTGCTGCGTAAACCACACCTGTCCGAAGAGCTACGTGACCTGCGACTGAGGAAATATTGATAATTCTGCCGTTTACATGGCTCCCCTTCATTCTCTTAGCAACCTCTTGTGACATCATGAAAGCAGATTTTAAATTTGTATCCATGATCGTTTGCCACTCCACGTCCGTTACATCTAACGCTTTTGAACGAATATTCATGCCTGCATTATTCACTAAGATATCAATTTTACCGTATTCTTCTTCTACCATCCTTATCGCATGTTGGATGCTTTCTCGATTGGTTACATCTGTGATAATAGGGAGTGCACGTCTTTTTAGCTTGCTTATTTGCTCTGCCACTTCTACTAAATCCTCTTCAGTTCTTGATAAAAGAGCAACATCTGCCCCGGCCTCTGCCATCCCTATAGCAATCGCTCTCCCAATTCCTCTTCCGGCACCTGTTATGATGGCTATTTTTCCTTCTAGCTGAAATGAAGGTAAATACATTATGTATGACTCCTTTACTAGTTATTTATATCCATCCTTCACAAATCTAACTAATGGTTAATCCAGGTGAAACAATGTTCCCTGGTAAAAAAGGATGGTTTTTTATCATATTAACAAACTCACTGACACTCGCTTCTACACTTTAAAAATACCTCAATATTAATTCTTGCATGTTGCAAAATATCTATTCTCCTGAAGATACTCCAGCCTCTATAGCTTTTTCTAAAACAGGATTTGCATGCATGCCTCCCATTCTCCATCATGATGACCAATGACATAGATTTCATCTTCAAAGCATAATCGGCAACTAAAATACTTCGCATAATACTCCTAAATGGATGCGATCCTGCTCACCTGCATTCTTAATGATTTTGGCATCACTGTTACGAATATTCATCGCCTTTGGAAGTAATTCTACTAATCTAGGTCTAGGTCCCAATACAGGTTAAAACAACCATTTGTTAATCGGAAACTTTATTGTATAAAACACCTGGCATTCTTTTCTTTTTACAAATTCATGACTATATTGTAAGATTCGTTAAATTTACCCCATTTTTTGCTATATTAAGCTTATTTTATATGAAAATTATGACACTTACCAACAGAAGATACCAAATAAATGCTCCACCATCAGTGAAGCATTTACTAACTACTAGGATAGATGAAGTTTACCTACTAATTTTGAAAATTATAAGATAGTACTTAACCAGTAATAAAGCGGTATTCCTACAATTAAATTAAATGGTAACGTTAAACCTAAGGATGAGCCTAAATATATACCTGAGTTTGCGGAAGGAATAGCATGTCCTATTGCGGCAGGTGCTGCAATGTAAGATGAACTAGCAGTCAATACACCTAGCATGAAAGTACCTCCAATGGACATACCTATAAGAGAACCAACAAATACTCCTATCACACCCCCAATGATTGGAAGAATAAAAGCAAAGGCGAAGGTATGTATTTTAAACCCTTTGATTTTTCTAATTTGAAGGGTTGCAACCATTCCTATATGTAATAAAAAGATACATAACAATCCGTAAAATAAATCTCCAAATAAAGGTTGAATTTTTAGTAATCCCTCTTTATGTGCAACTAATCCAATAACAATTCCTCCAATAAGCAGGAAGATACTTTTACCAAAAAACGCATCTTTAATGGCAAAGGTTAAATTTGCTTTTTGATTAGCTCCCTTATTGATCATATTATAAATAATGATCGCTACTATAATAGCCGGTCCTTCCATCACTACTAATATGGCTGATATATAGCTTTCATAGCTAACACCAATTTTATCAAGGAAACCAAGGCCAGCAATGAAGGTAACAGCACTCACTGAACCATAATGAGCAGCTGTTCCAATTGAATCAGTCAATGAAAACTTAAATACCTTATGTAAAAATACAAATGCAATTGCAAGCATGATGAGACTTAAAAAGATGGCGGCAAGTAGTGGTAGGATCATGGTCATAAAGCTAATATTTCTAAGTTCGATTCCACCCTTTATACCAATCGTAAATAAGATAATCATTGTATATCCGCTATAAAAGGCTTCTGGTACCTTTAAATCTGAGTTTACAATGACAGCCAGAATACCCATGACAAAGAACAAAATCATTGGTGATAATAAATTAGCATGAACTATATCAATAATAAGATCCATTTAAATTATTTGTTCCTCCTCCAATTGGTGTAAGAAATGCTACTACTATCTTACCTATATTTCTATTCTCTTACAATGTCATTCAACTTCTCCCTAAAATTTTTTTGGATAAATTTAGACTTATAGGCAAACCTAGTAGTAAAAAAAGATGAGGTGAAAGTCATGGGGCTTTTTAATAAACTATCAGAATGGAATGCTTCGAGACAAGAGAAGTATGTATCAACTATGAGGGAAAAGGGGAGATGTCCCCAATGTGGTGGTTTAGGGATTTACGGCTACTCTGCTTATGAATTTTCCTATTATAATAATAACCTCGATTGTACAGGCTGTAACGGAACGGGAATGTACACAAAGTGGGATGAGTTAAGGTAACCAATGGCACCTCAAAACCAACAAAAGTATCGATATTAATAAGGATTTACAAAGAGGCATTTTGATTGTAGGAGCGTGCTTCAGCAAAGTTAAAGTGATTTACTATAAAATATATACACGAAGGAGGTGACAGTATTTATGGTACAAAATGATTCTAATGATTATGACCGTACTACTGAAAACGAGTCTGATGGACAAACATTTTAAGAGAATGATGATGAGACTGATACAACTGATTGCTTCGACAACTCCCACACCTGATGATGAAGGATGAGTGGTAATCTTCTTATGAAATAAATTGAGTTCGTGCAAAAGATAGAGCATCCTTCTGTAAGGTGCTTTTTTACGTCTATAAGTGTCATAGCTCAAAAAAAGTACCTTTATCCGACATGGAAAATGGTACTTTGCATAAGGCATACATTACTTTTCACTTGCTAAATTTTCTCGGTCATCAGCTAACGGTGGTTGCTCCAACCATCCGTATTTTATCAATAGTTGGGCCCCATCCTCTGCATATAACCCTATCTCAGTCAAAAGACTTATATATTCAACAGCTAAGTCTCTTCTTTGGGAAACAGACATACCTGCTCCATAATAACCTACTGCGGCGGAAACCAAAATTACAATATGATTTAACATCAATTTATCCGAAAAAGGAGAAACTGTTGAACTTGTTATTTCGGATACCCATGAAGCAGGTGATGCCAATTCATCTTTAGTTAAAGAATCACTTAGTTTGTTGAATTGTTTTTCACAAATACTTTTGCCCCTTTGAAAATATTTCCTAACATCTTTGTTTTGGCAAACTTGTCCAAATCCAATTTCTAATACGACTTTAACAATAACCTTTACCATATTGAAGCTAATACCACTAATTTCAACAGCACTTAAAGGTCGTTTTTTACCAAACCAACCAGTTAAATATCGTTGATTATTTACAAATTCAACTTCCTTTGGTGTATTAATTCGTGGGGGTTTACTATAAATCCCTTTTTTCAGCAATACATTTGCGATGCGTTCATATAATTCCATCGCTTCTGTATTACATTGAACAAAGTATTTTATTTGGTCAGATCGAGAAGATGTCGCTACTGCACCTGCGTAGCCTGTCAATCCAAGCAATGTCATAACATGCATATAGATCAACATAAATGTATCTGTAAATAGAGCAGGAGCATTGATATTAACATCTTCTTTTATTGAAAATCCTTTTGGGATAGGAAAATTCTCTTGAATAAAAAATTCAGTGATTTTTTCTATATGGGATTCTGCAAGGCTACGAGCAATTACAAGTATATCCTTAATCTCTTCATCTTTTGCCTGTTCAATAGAATGAGTAAGGATACATAAGGATAATGAATCATTTATATATTGACTCCAAAGATTTGCTATTTCTGCTGATGTAAGTTCAACGTTATGTTCCACATAATAACCTCCAATAAAATCGTTTTACTACTTTTAGATTTCAAGTAACTCTTTAATTTTTCCACATTGACCGTTCCATTTTCAAAAACATGTGCAACATTGTCCCCTTGAAAGATACTTAATCATTGTCTAATTTCCTTTGGAAAGTAATTTGTCTTTTTGAACTATCCTTTACTATTTTAAACAAGCTTAGACCTCCCTTTCTTACTTTTTTACTTCCTTACTATTATCACCAAGTAATTTCCATATATTAAACAAACAAAAAGAGAGAATCCTTCTAGATCTCTCCTCCATTAAAGGGAAAAGCCTACAAGCTTTACGTAACGCAGGGCCTATGATCTGGCGTTTAGCATTGCCTGTCTTGCCCTCCCGTAGTTTCAAATGAGTACCTTTTATATCCCTGCAGTGTAAACCATCAAAGAAACCTAACATAGACAAAGTAGAAATGGGCAGTTGTTGCTCAAAACTATATTTTATAAGCTTAAAGACATTAAACTCTTTTCAGGAGGTGTGAATTTCCTTAAATTATCAAACATATAATTCTAACTTTATCTCACGTTATCTTGATTAGAAAATGACTACTATCCATTTAAATTTAACCGTTAAATTCCAATTATTCCTCAAAATTTATGATTTCTTGTTCCACTTTCCGAACCCATAAAAAAGAGGCATCAGCAGTAGCTGATCCCATTTGGCTATTCAACATTCGCTCCCATTATAATAATTAAGAAAGAATATGTTTTTTCTTAATCTTATTGTTCAAATGATTGAATAAGGCCATCCCACTCATAAATTTCGCCTTTAATGAAACTTCCTAATTTTCTTGTAAAATAGTGTTGCATTTTCTTCCTAAAGTATTCGACCCTATGAAAAAAAATGATGAGCCCCAGCTGATCATATTACTTATTCAATTCTTGATCCCTTTAGTTGAGGAACACTGATAACTTAAAGTAAGAAGTACTATATACCAAAGCTTGCTATACTATATATTCCACTAATTCCAAATATCAAAAACTCTGTTTACTATTTCACCAACAACAACATTCGGTATCCCAAATGAAACAAACTTATACTTAAGACGATTCCGTCCTTTGTAATCTGCATGAACATGATTATTTCTAAATTGGTTATAGCGGTAAAACCAAACCATTCCAATATGCAAATATAATGCAATTACTAAACTAATTAATCCTACAATTAAATTAAAAAAAACTAATAACTCAAAATAACCTGTTATCAAAGCAATTATCATTGAAATAAAAACGAGTACTATTCCTAATAAAAACCATATTCTCATTTGTTTTAAATCCAACTTTCAATAAAATATTTATTCTCCTATATCCTTCAAATACATTTCTTATACTAGTAACACTAAAAGCAACATCTCCTTCTTAGAGATGATACCCGTTACTCGAATTATTCTTAATGAAGTCCATATTTTAATATTTGATGTCTGATAACCTCATTGCCAAATGTAAACCATAATAATAGTAATAAAACTATAACGCCCATTACCATACTAAACCAAGCAAAGTATTTATTTTCCTTATGTATTAAGGGGTATAGCACAATTAACAATGCCCCAAAAGCAAGGGTAATTACAACCGAAAGCTGGCCTGTTAATACTTCAAAAACCATATAATCCCTCCCTTATCCATAGAAATTCTTTAATAGTTATTCAATTATTATGATCCCTTAGTAGTAAAACAGGAGCTGCATTAGTGAGAATTCCTTATTGCATTTTTGCCCCATTACATTAAGTCATTTATTTCACGTACTTTATTTTAGTGTTCATTGCTTTTTGTAACAAAAGTGTGCTAATCATAAAGATTAACGCACTAACTCCACTAGATGTTGTGTATCGTATTTATATATAACTTCCTGCTCATTATTTTTAATTTCTACCAAAGTCAAACTTGTTGAAGGGATTGCTGGAGTTGACCAGAGATTCTTCAATTCATTTTTTTCAAAGTAATCCATAAGTAGTTTAAGTGCAATAGAATGTGTAACAATTAGTACATTTTCGAATGGGTGTTGTTTTATTATTATATTTATTGTATCCACCATTCTTTCTTGGACTTTTAAAAACGACTCTACAGATTCGTTACTAAACAGCTGTGGAGTCTCCCAAAAATATCAATTCTAGAATCGGAAGAAATATCCTTCTTTAACTATACGGATCTTTATCTAAACAATGAGAGGGGAAAATCCTCATAGATCATCGCACACGTTCGTAATATATCCTGTTTTTGAAAAGACCATTTACCAGAACCAGCACATTTATTCATATACACCATCTTCAAGGAACATAATTGTTCCTTTTGTAGCATCTAGGTTCACTTCAATCCCAATTGGAAATACGTGTGAAGGGAATGTATGTCCAATATCTACATTTGAAAGTATTGGAATATTGGTATCACCAATTATTTCAATGATCAATTCATTAAGTGAAAATGGTGAACCTAAATCATTAAAATGTTCATGCTTACCAATAATTAATCCTGCAATTTCATCAAAAACTCCAGCAACTTTTAGCATACTTAAAGAACGCTCTTGGATAGCCATATCTTTAGAGGAATCTTCTATAAAGAATATAGCTCCTTTTAATATTGGAAAGAATTCTGAGCCCATGAACCCAGACATAGTATTTAAATTTCCACCAATCAATCTTCCTGTGGCATTTCCTTCACGTAGCGTTATCCATCCTTCATTTTTCGACATTTCTTTCCCTCTAATTTGTGAGTTCCAATCTAATCTTTCTTCTGTCCATTCCAATGGCACTTCTAGCGAGAACGGAGCTCTCTTTTTTAATTTTACTATGTCTTCAAAATACTCTTTTCCTTTTGGAAGCATTTCTGGAAATTCCCCGAAAGAAGGAACAATAGCAGGACCATAAAAAGTGGTTAAACCAGTTTTAGCATATATTCCTAACAAAAGAGCTGTAACATCACTGTAACCCATCACAACTTTTGGGCTACTTTTTAAATATTCGTAGTCAATATAAGGTAATAAGGAATTGGAATTTAGTCCTCCAATTGTACTTATAATTGCTTTCACATCGTCATTATAAATTAACTCATTTATCTCTTCGGCTCTTGCTCTGATTGAACTCGAACGATATGCTTGTATTTCCTTCGAACATGAACCTTCAATAATCTTAAATCCCATTTTTTCTAACTGAGTCAACCCTCTTCGGTATCTTTCTTTAAAAAGAACTGGTGCTGGAGACGATGGAGTAATAATTCCAACTGTATCTCCATTTTTTAAAGCATTTGGTTTTAGCATAGAATAACAACCTTTCAACAACTAATAGTTTATTTTATGGAATAACTTTATAGTACCATTTTCTTGCTTAACAAGACGTACCCATAAAGAAAAAAAACAGCCCTTAGCTGATCTCAAAGCACCCTATAGCATAATAAGAACGGTTTTATATACCAATCTATAGTCTAAGTTTACTTGATAAAACCTCAAATGATTGCAAATAACACTATACCAATAGACATAACATAGACTCCTATAATAAAATTACTGGAACCTCTTAGCTTTTTCGGTAGATCTTTCTTTTCAAATTAAATAGACCCTCAATAGGATATTTCGGTTGCGATTTTTAGATAATTTAAATGTTATTATCCACGTTGATATATAAGAAAAAAGTAAGAGACCAAGTAAAATGCTACTTGGTCTGCTAATGAATATGCTATTTCCATGTCTCTCCACTGAATCGGAACTACTTAAAATTGGTCCTTACACTTTTATAGCTTATATACCTCAGCATACTTCTTTTCTAAATAATTGATTAAATGCTGTGCGTTTAAGCCTTCACCAGTTACATCATTTAGTATTTCTAATGGCTTTTTCATGCCACCATGACGGTGAATCTTCTCCGTTAACCATTCACGTATTTGAATAAGATTTCCTTCTTCTACCAATTGATCATAATGAGGTAAATCCTTTAACATGGCTTCCTTAATTTGTGCAGCATACATATAGCCTAGTGCATAAGATGGGAAATAGCCGAATGCTCCGCCTGACCAGTGAACATCCTGGAGTACACCTTGTGCATCATTATCTGGTCTGACACCTAAGTATTCCTCCATTTTGTTATTCCAAATTTCAGGCAGATCCTTGACTTCGATTTCATCATTAAATAGCCCTTTCTCTATTTCATATCGAACCATTACATGCAATGAGTATGTTAATTCATCTGCCTCAATTCTAATAAGAGATGGCTTCGACTCATTGATAGCTCTGTAATAATCCTCAAGAGAAACGTTATCGAATTGTCCGTTAGCATATTCTTTTAAAACACTATAGTTGCGCTTCCAAAAATGAAAATCACGACCTACAAAATTTTCGTAGAATAAAGATTGCGATTCATGGATCCCCATAGAAGTACCACCACAAAGTGGAGTACCAATTAATTCAGGAGATATATTTTGCTCATATAGTGCATGTCCACATTCATGGATTGTTCCAAATACAGCTGTTCTAAAATCATTTTCATCATATTTGGTTGTGACGCGAACATCACCAGGGTTAAGACCAGTGGCAAAAGGATGAACCGTCTCATCAAGTCTACCAGAATCAAAGTTGTATCCTAACTCCTTTAATACAGCTAAACTAAAATCTTTTTGCTTATCTTTTGGAAATGGTTGGAATAAGAAATCAGTTACTGGCTTATGCTCCGACGCTGCTATACGCTGTACTAAAGGCACAATACTTTCTCTTAATTGTCCGAACACTTTATCTAAAATTTCAACCGTTACACCTGGTTCATAGTCATCTAGAAGAGTATTATATTTATTACCTTCATAGCCCCAGTAGTTGATGAACTTTTTGTTAAATTCTACTAGCTTTTCTAAGTAGGGCTGGAATGCTGAAAAATCCGATTCAGCCTTTGCTTGTTCCCAAGCAGATTCGGCCTTTGATTGTAAAATGACATACTCTCGATATTCAATCGCTGGAATCTTCTTATTTTTCTCATAATCTTTCTTACATTCTCGGACTGACATTTTAGTGATTTCAGAGATTTGCTCTTGAGCTTCTGGAGTAGACAATACCTCGATGTAGCTTGCCATTTCATCAGAAGTAGACATAGCAAATACCTCAGACGATAGAACGCCTAAAACCTCTGAGCGTTGTTCAATACCATTCTTAGGTGCACCGGTGCGAAGATCCCAGTACATTAAACCTAGCGCTTCATTATACGCAGCCATTTTTTTTACATGATCTAAAAACTTTTTCTCTGTATCTTGAATCATTGTCATACTTCCCCCTCTTATTAATTACCTAGTTAAATTTCTCCAAAAATAGGAAAGTTCCTTTTTATATTTTTTGTGGACTTGTTGGGCATGCTTCAATAATGGTCTCAAGTAGCTTTGTATCGAGCTTTTCTGGAATAAATAAAGTGATGATTCCTTGATCCTCACTTGTCCTTATTAAACGCCCGATACCTTGTCTTAATCGTAAAATCATATAAGGAACCTCAACTTCCCACAGGAAATCAGACACTTGTTTACGCTTTGATTGGAAAACAGGATCATTAGGTGGGAACGGTAGGGACCATATGACAACGTTTGAGAGTGATGGCCCTGGTATATCTAGCCCTTCCCATAGGTGTACGGCACAAAGAACAGATTCGACGTCGTTTTGAAAGGTCGAAACAAGGTCACTAATTTCTTTGTCTCCTTCAAACAAAAACTTGTACTTAGAAACCGGAGTTACTGCCTCTTTAAACTGCTTAAGTTCTTCTTCTGTATTGAAAAGTAGTAAAGCTTGTCCATTTGTTTTTCCTAACTGCTCAAGGGTGATGGCTAGCTTGTCCTCTAAGGTGTGGCTACTCGTCATTCCTTTTAGATAAATACTCATTTGCTCTTCATAGTCAAAAGGAGATGCAACTGAAAATGAATGGTAGCTCTCCACTCCTAAGCTGTTAGAAAGATAAGTAAAATCACCATTTTGCGACAAGGTTGCAGAAGAAAAAATAAAAGGAATTTTTTGAGAAAATACCGATTCACTTAAGACTTCTTGAACCGTTCTTGGCATGATTACCAAGTGATAGCTGTCAATATCTATTTCTACCCATGATATAACATTCTCAGTTTGTAAAAACAGCTTAAGGGAGTACTCCATCTGGTCTAAATGTTCCTCTACAATACGAAGGTCATAATGATTAATTGTATGTAATTCTCCTTCAAAAACTAGCGACTCTCCAATATCTACAATTTTTTGATACAACTTCTTAGATTGATCTAAAAGTACCTCAGTAAAAGATATCTCCATTCGTGAAGAACCTGCTACCTCATTGCTATTCTCCTTTAATAGGTCAAAGAAATATGCATTATTCTCTAAGGCTTCCTCAACCAATTCTGCAAATTCCTCACGTAAATCATTTCCAAGTAATCTTGTTAGTAGATCCTCTAGAGTTCTCTCTTTTACACGATAGGTAAGAGCTTTTTGTGCGGCATATTCTACTAGGTGACCTTCATCGAAAACAACACTACTTGCATCTGGAAGTAGCGGTAATTGTCCTTCTCTCTTTCTTGATTCGGCTGTCCAAATATGCTCCATATAAAAATCATGTGAACAAATAATAATATCACTTGCTTTACGGTAATAATCGCGAGTTAACGTTTGACCACAACGATGCCTCTTCGAGCATGCAAAGCAATCTTGAAAGTGATCCCAAGCAACATTTCGCCATTCTTCATCTGTAAAGTGGGGATACTCTTTTCGATCACCATAGTGGTAAAACCTTTGAAATCCACTTGTATCGTGAACAAAATCCGGAAGCTGTTCGAACATCTTATTTTCTTTTTCAGATGGTGAAGCAGCAATTCGTTCGTCTAATTTATTTAGACAAACATATTGCCCTGGTGATTTTGCTAATCTTGAATCGATTACTACATTTAAATATTTTGCAATTTTTGCAATATCTCCTTCTTGCTTTACGAGCTGCTCAATTAATGTTTCATCCGCACAAGCAATAATAGCTGGCTTTCCAACGAAACGTGCATAACAAATTGCATATAACAAATATACGATCGTTTTACCTGTTCCTACACCAGCTTCAGCAAACATCACTTTTTTGTCTTTAAACGCTTTCTCAAGCTGAAATGCCATGTATATTTGTTCATCTCTTAATTCAAATCCTGCATCAGGAAGGATATCATAAAACACATCTCCAACCCATTCATTTAATTTAGTAAAAAAATTATCCGTTTTACCAACTTCAAACGGAAGCTTCTGATTCAACATGTACTACCTCCAGCATATTTATCAAATTGTTAACTTCGTTAATGATTGGAGCGATTCCTTCAAAAAGAAAAGTTTTCCATTATGGAAAACTACTTAGTCCTGTATATATTTAAGTAATTTTGGGTCGATTAAGGTTGCGTGTGACAGTGCATGTAAATAATTTTCTTGTGCCTCACTCATTCCGGTTAACTCCTGGCTAGAGGCTGACTCTGCTCCTAACGTAGTATATGTATCCTTTAGGGCTCTAAAGATTCGATTGAAATCAAGTTGATCACAATGCATATTGTTGTTTCCACTCCTACAATTCTAAATTTTGAACAGTAAACAGTATATGCGTGACAAAAATAAGGTATACATAAAATTAGAATCATGAATGAGTGAAAAAGCACATATTTTTTAATAGAAACATAAAAAATTCGGGAAACTTTAAACAAAGACCGTTCACTTTTACTCAAGACTTTCTAGTTCCAGTATTGGAGGGAGAGAGCATGAAAAGTCGTATAGTAGCGGGCATTCTAGGAATTTTACTTGGCTCATTCGGGATTCACAAATTTTACTTAGGTAAGATTTGGCAAGGCATCCTTTACCTATTATTTAGCTGGACAGGGATACCTGGAATTATCGGTCTTATTGAAGGTATACTTTATCTAGTAAAAACAGACGAAGAGTTTCACGCTAAATATTCAAAATAACGATTACAGAGCCTCTCTAATCAGGAAAAGGCTCTGATTATTGTTCTCTTCTTGGCGGCCTTGGTCCCCAGTACTGATAATAGTCCGTTTTGATAAACCCATTAAACAGCTTTCGCTTCTTTGTAGCTTTCTTCCCGTATAGCTCCTCAAAGCCTTCATGAGAGGTTAACATGTAAACTGACCAAGTAGGAAGACTTTCAAATGCTTTTCCCATATCTCTATACAATTTCTCGACAATCGGTTTATCACCTAGACGTTCACCGTATGGTGGGTTTCCAATAATTACTCCATATTCATCTTTTGACGTTATATCGGTTACTTGCATTTGCTTGAAAGTAAGCAGATCCCCTAATCCTGCTTCAAAGGCGTTATCTTTAGAGATATTCACCATTCGATGATCAATATCAGTACCCATAATCGAAAGAGGTTGGTCATATTTCGCTAAATCTTCTGCTTCCTCTCTTGCTTCATCCCAAAGCTTCGAATCAATAAATGACCATTTTTCTGACACAAAATCTCGATTAAACCCTGGAGCAATGTTTTGACCGATTAATGCGGCCTCAATAGGAATCGTTCCCGAACCACAAAAAGGATCGATTAACGGGCGATCAGCGTTCCAATTGGTTAGCTTTATTAAAGTTGCAGCTAATGTTTCCTTTAGCGGAGCTTCCCCTTGATCAACTCGATATCCTCGCTTATGAAGACCAGCACCACTCGTATCAATGGTTAGTGTTACGATATCTTTAAGTAAGGCAACTTCAATTCTATAAAGAGGACCTGTTTCTTCAAACCAAGTAACGTCTTTATATGTATTTTTCAAGCTTTCAACAACTGCTCTTTTTACTATTCCTTGACAATCAGAAACGCTAAATAATTTTGATTTAACAGATTTGCCTATCACAGGGAATTCAGCATCTTTTGGGATAAAATCTGACCATTTAATTTTTTTCGTTTTCTCAAACAATTCATCAAACGTTGTCGCTTTAAACTCTCCGACCTTCAGCTTGATACGGTCAGCAGTTCGAAGCCACAGATTGGTTCTACATATCGCACGTTCATCAGCCTCAAATGTTACTTTTCCATTATCTACAACGCAATTTTCATACCCGAGACTTCGGACTTCCTCTGCAACAACAGATTCTATTCCCATTGCTGCAGTAGCAATTAAGGTTACTTTACCCATAGGTCGCTCCTTTAGTTATGTATATAATATTAACATCATTTCGCAGTAGACATAAGTTTATACAAGTAATAATGCAAAAAGCTCTCCAATTGGAGAGCTATACTCAATCAATTTCATGAAAAGTTCAGCTACAGTTATTACCTATCGTTTTCAAAAAATCTTTATCTAACGACTATAGAAATCATAGTTTTACCCTTCTAATGGTAAAACATAACGCTTTACTTTTTTAATGATGTCTCAATAACGTTCTGTAAGCCATGTTTTGTACCATTGTACTACAATCGACTGACGAGTCTCGTACTCCGGTGGTAATCATCTATCTACAGATGTCTACAACATCTGTCGTTCTCATCGTTGAATTCCTTAGAGAACGCGCCCCTACCATTATTTGGGTTTCTCGCTCGTGGGGTTTACCTCGTTCCACTCTAGCCATTTCTAGCTAGACTTCGTCACTGTGGCACTTTCAAGGTAGTCGGACCATATCCAAGGGACGTAGGTCGTTTCCCTGCCGTCAACCGGTTTTAACACCCGGCTGCCCTAGCTTATGAATTGGCTAGGCACGAACACTACAAGCATCTCAGCTTGTGCGAGCATGGACTTTCCTCTGCATGATCTCTCATTCAGCGATTACCCGAACGTCATTGATGAGCAAGATTTAGTATATTACACTATTGTTAATTCCGCAACATCAAATGATTCCAAAGCTACCATTTTGTATTAATCATACAATTTGCTTCCAAATACATGCTTTTCTAAATTAGATAATCGTTTTAGAATGTCAAAATTTGTATTTCCTGTTGTTGGAGTTGGACGCTTACTTGTATCCTCAAGTTGTCTTTTTAGACGAAGGTTTTCTTGTTGTAATTCTTCGATTTCTTGATGGAATACTTCATAATCTTTAATGACATAATCTAAAAATTTATCTACTTCTTCTTGACTATATCCACGGAATGCAGATTTGAATTCTTTTTCTAAAATATCTTTTGCACTTAACTTTATTCGATCTGATAACATATTGTTCACCTCTATAACGTATACCATTCATCTCTTCTTATTTTTTCAAAAAACTTCACAATTGTCAATTTATCTTATTATTACGATTTAGTATCACTGGTTACACTAATTCATTCTATTATTTTTTATGAAGACCAATTGGCTGGATCACTATATTTGTCTTCAAGAATAAGTTCTTCTATATCAAGCGGTGTAATGAGGATTATCGGGTAATCCTCACGTTCTGCTCTTCTCTTTGCTTCTTGAATCATAAATAATGGACTACCTTGTTTTTCATCATCATAAAAAGCGATAAGTGCATCACTTTTCTGAATTATAAACTGATTCTTTGCTTTTAATTGTCCTGGATTTTCGTACGGACGCTTGGTTATACTATCAACAAAATCTGCTTGTGACACAATAAACTCATATTGCTCCTTATTGAAATCATTCCATTTCGATTCTTGATCTAAATATGGTGTTAGGACAGCAAGTTTTACATTTGGAAATTCAGTTTGTAGATCAAATATCTCCTCAGCTACCCACAGTTCCGTTCCAAGCTGTCCACTAATTAATATCCATTCTAAATTTCCCTCTATTAAGGTAAGAAGTCGCTTTCTAAATGCTCTTTTTATGTATTGAATGGCTATATGATCTTGCTTGAAAATGCCTAACTCAAACGATTTGTAGCCTGTAATTGCCACGACCTTTGTCATTTCATTCACCACCTAGTAATTCATATTGTAATAGAAAATGATGGCTAGTGCCATGCTCGTTACCAATAAGGTGGACATTGTTTTTTCCAAATAATCATGATGAGAATGTTGAAAAAAATATAAGCTATAATGGAGTTTTTATCGTTCCTAATGTAAAAAAACAAGAACTGACAACAGCCAGTTCTTGTTTCAGAGTACCTTATTTTCTCATCATGTTTCCTGGAGCCATTGCGCCTGGAGCCATTGCGCCTGGAGCCATGCCTGGGGCCATACCTGGAGCAACTCCTGGGGCACCTGGGCCCATACCTGGGTAAGGACCAGGGCATACAAATTGTTGGTTTGAAACCTCATTTACAACTGATTCCGTATGAGGGAAATAATGATTGTGTTGATAGTTATGGTGAAGCACATTAGTTGTATGACTTGGATGAATGTGTGGAACGATTGTATTTGTATAAGCGTGTTTCACACAGCATTTCGTTGGGTAGACAATAGGTGGCATAACATTTGGTCTTCCGTACATACTAATTTCTCCTTTCATCTTTTTAGTATTTACAGTAATAGCCTATGAAGAAAGAGGTATACATGTACTAATGCAAACACCTATTTTTAGAAAAAATAATGTTCTTCATGATAAATGCCTACTAAAACAGAAAGTGAATACTTTGCTTGAATTCAGAAAAAACAAGAATTGTTAAACATATCATAAAGAAAAATATAAAAAGTAATACTTTCCTCAATTGTGCTCTCCCCTAGTTGTAGATTGTTTACAACTGAAGATTTTATAATTCCCTTCGTCAAAAAACAACAAGAAATTTTTAGAAAGAGTGTTATTTGGTCTCATTCGACATAAGTTACGCGAAAGTTGGTGATTTATGCGCTTACCCAGGAAATGTACGAGCTTATTTTCTTAGCTTCTGTAATAAACGACTCAATCTCTTTTCGAGGTGAGGCTCTTCACTTAACCTAATTGTAGTAAACTTCTCCTTCCAAATCGTGTAAGCTCTTTCCGTTATCTCAAGAGCCTTGTCTATATCTTTCTCTTTATGTTCATAATATTTGGCTAGCTCAACAGCAGCTTGTATTCGAATAGTATCTTGAGCTTCTTGAGAGACGTGGATTTCATCCCAAATTTGAATTGAATCCGCATACCTATTTTGTTTTTTCCAATGCATGGCCATAGCCATCTTGGACGACCATTTAATTTTCATATCATCTGTCGATGACAACTGTTCAAATACTTTTTGAGCCTCTTTCTCTTCCCCTAATGTTCGGAGCCATCTCGCCACTTCAAACCTCTCATTACTCTTCGAAGCCTCCGAAAACAGTAGTTTTTTTGATAGATGAATATACAAGGAAATTAACGTTAGGATATCAGTCTCATTGTGTGCCATAACCCCAAAAACACCTTCAGGATTAGAGTCGTCCAAATATTGCATATAGATCATCGGCGCCATGAAGCCCGGTATATCATCTTTTCTAGTAATATTTAAAATATCTTTTTCAACCACTGATAGTTTAAGGGAATCGTACTCATTTTTCCACAATCTCCTACTTGCATGTAAGAGGTCAAAATGTCCGAATTTAGGTAATTTCGGAACAAGATCTCGAATTAATGTGTGTCTTGTCTTCACCTGTGGCCAATCGAATGCTTTTCCATTATAGGTTACTAGTGTTGAAAAATTAATATCTTGTAAAAAATAATGGTATAGGGCAACTTCTGAGCTCGGACTAGGTAAAAATAATTGCTTCACCAAAACATGATCCCTAAAAACTTGAGCATATCCTAATAAGAAAATAGTATTTCCTACTCCCGAACCAAGACCTGTCGTTTCAGTATCAAAAAAGAAAAGATCAGATGCATGAAAACCCTTTGAAGATAGTGGATGTTCAAATGTTGAATGGTTCCAATCCTGAACTACACCTACTAATTCCCCAAGAGAGTATAAACCATGCACAACATTTAATGAGTACACCGCCTCCCTAATGAAGATGTATTCATTCTCAAAAAAGTATGGTTTTGCCCCAAATTGTTCCCACTCCTTTAAGTAAGGAATTGTCTTAGAGTTACTTTCGTCTCCACCATTCAGGTCAGAGTTAGTTGAATCCGTAACGATGTGATTTTTCATACGCTGAAGCTTTGCTTTTAAAGACATTCAATTACCTCATTTCTTACTTAACAGGAAACCCCATTTCCTTTAATAATCGTAATGAAACGTGTTTAGTATTCGTTACGTGAAGGTCAATTCCAACACAAGATGGACATCCCTCCTCACATGGACAATGCTTTATCACATTTTCAGCTTCCATTACAATCTCTTCAATCCTATCGAAAAGCTTTTCACTTAACCCGATTCCCCCAGGGTAGCGATCATATAAATAAATCGTAGGTTCACCGCTGTGAGTTGACTTCACTTGGGGGACAATATGTAAATCGGCAGGATCACACATCACTAATAATGGAGCAATATGTCTCATCGCATGTGAAATTCCGATTAGCCCCTGCTCGAGCTTTTGCTCCGAGTAGTCTTTGTTATCTTGAAATGAAATCCACGCAGCATTTGTGTGAAGCTCTTCTTCTGGTAAATGAATCGGGCCTGACCCTATATTCTCATGTGTTTCAAATTTAATCTTTTTAAAAATAGTAGCCATAGCTGAAACCATCACATCACCATAACCTACTTGCAAATCTGCTATAGTTCGCTTCTTATCTTCCTCAAGCACCTTTAGCTGTACCGCCAAGTTCGCATCTGTAAAATAATCTACATCTACTTCCCTTACAAATGCTTTTTTCTCTTCCCAATCTAGTTTTTCAACTTGATATTGAATACCTTGGTGTAGGTAAATAGCCTCATCGTGTAATAAAGTCATGGCACTGAATCGATCCATCTCACCAATTACTTTTACATCCGCTACATTCGAAATATCAATAATGACAACGTTTTCTTGTGATGCCGAGCGCAAACTTATGTTATGTGCTGGAAACGAGTCATTCATCCAGAACCATCTATTTGATTTGTAATGAAGTACTTTTTCCTCTGTTAAGAAATCTAGAATATCTTCTAACTCAACACCACCAAACGTATCGCCTTTTTTAAAGGGCAATTCATATGCTGCACATTTAATATGATCAAGAAGAATAACAAGGTTGTTTGGATTAATTCGTGCAGTCTCCGGATTTTGCTCGAAGAAATAGGCGGGATTCTGAATAATATATTGATCAAGAGGACTAGAGCTCCCGACCATAATAATCAATGCCTCTCCTTGTCTTCTACCCGCTCTACCTGCCTGCTGCCAAGCACTCGCAATTGTGCCTGGATAACCTGTCATAATACAAACCTGAAGCTGGCCAATATCCACACCTAGCTCTAGAGCGTTCGTACTAACAACGCCATATATATCACCTGATCGTAAGCCTCTTTCGATTTCCCTTCGTTGTTTAGGTAAATAGCCCCCTCTGTAACCACGAATGGACTTTTCTCCTAGCTGATGACTTACAAGCTCCTTTAAATACGTTAATATTATTTCTACTCGAACCCTGCTTCTTGCAAAGACAATCGTTTGGATTTTAATTTTAAGAAATTCTCCAGCAAGATCCTTTACTTCTAGAGTGGCACTCTTCCTAATATTTAGGGGCTTATTGATGATCGGAGGATTATAGAAGGCAAAGTGCTTTCGGCCAGAGGGAGCACCGTTATTTTGAATGTGCTCCATCCTTTCACCGGTTAATTGTTCTGCTAGCTCCTTCGGATTGGCAATTGTAGCTGAAGTACAAATAAATTGTGGGTTTGTTCCATAAAATTTGCAAATCCTTTTCAAACGCCTAATTACATTCGACACATGACTACCAAAGACACCACGATACGTATGTAATTCATCTATTACGATATATTTAAGGTTCTCAAAAAGTGAAACCCATTTTGTATGGTGAGGAAGAATAGCTGAATGAAGCATATCTGGATTCGTTATCACAATATGTCCAGCTTTACGAACCTTTTGCCTTATTGATGGTGAGGTATCTCCATCATACGTGTAGCTGTTGATTTGAACACCTAGTTGATCTATCAAATCATTTAATTCACTTTTTTGGTCTTGAGCTAACGCTTTTGTCGGAAACAAATACAGGGCTCTTGCTTCTTCATTTTCAAGGATAGATTGAAGAACCGGCAAATTATAACATAAGGTTTTCCCCGAAGCGGTAGGGGTTACTGCAACAAAATTTTCACCTCGCTTAATCGTTTCGTACGCAGATACTTGATGAGAATAGAGCTCTCTTATTCCTCGGTCATGTAGAGCTTTTTTCAGCCTTTCATCCACTGACTCAGGGATGCAGCTCGTAATCGCTTTCCTCGGCTCAATTGTTTGCCAATGTACGATGTGTTTGTTCTTTTTAAGTTCTACTATTATATCCTGCATAGACTTTTTACCAAACAGGTTCATTGTTTTCACCTCAATCATTCTACTAATTCTATTTTACGAATAAATGTTCGTTTCGTAAACTAACAATATTTGAGGTATTCTCGATTTTCTAAACCCTAAAAAAGCAAAATAAAAAAGACTACTAAATTGTAATCTTACCAAAAGGGATAATTATTGATTTTTAAATTTCTAGCTTCAAATTCTTCTGACAACATTGCAATAAAATCTAGATCTAAATCAAGTTTGATTGCCTGTATATATGCTTCGATTAGTTCTTCGTCTGGAATATTCAAAACCTTTAACACCCTCAACATTCAAATCATTAATAACAACCAACTATTATATTAAATGATGCATTATTCGTTATCAAGTTTATTTTCATAGATAACTCTGAACAGAATCCCGCTAGTTTGAATGGTTTAACGCAAATTTAGCTAAGATAAGTGAGGTCTAGTTAATATCTACTTGTACGGAGTGAATATTTCGATCTACAACTGTTTCTAACCTATCAAAATTGTCTACAATCTGCTTCGACTCTAACCTTTACTGTGTCAAACTATCAACAATAACCATGTTCATTTCCGAAATGATATGATAGTATCATGCTATTATGTAGAAAGTGCTAATTTCAAATGAAGGATGTGGCAAAATGAGACGCTTAAAATATGCAATCCCTATTATGATTATTGTATTTTTTCTAGCAAATAGAATACTTAATCACAATTACGCTGAATTAGCAGATGACACAAAACTATTCATTGCAATAGGTGGATCGGTGTTTTCGGGAATAGTCTCATTCTTCATGTTAGCTGAAGAAAATGAGAAAAAAACTCGGGATTAAAACGGGGTATTAAATTATTAAATGGCTAGGAATGACCTCCAATAGATTCAAGAACCTTCTGTTTTTGAACCTATTTGGAGGTCAATATAGTTGGTGCATTTAAAAGTTGTTCTTTCGTTATACCCACTAATGCTTAAATAACATTTGAAATCGACTTAATGTAGATTGCTCGATTATTTATTCTTTTAGAGCAAGTAACCGTAACGAATGAACATATGGAAAATTAGTTACTTCTTTTATATAAATACTCCTTGCTTCTTCTCCAAACAGCTTTCGTGTTAATTGACTTAATGGACCAATCGCCTTTTTAAGATATCCCATATTTTCTACTAACCTTTGATAAAGATTGTTTATCAATCGTGAGAAGAGGTCCTCTTCATCCAAGTAAAGGAAACCATCATTCCCAGCTGTACTAACAAGCTTTTTCATCAATATTTCATGAAATACATTTAATTCTCATGGTCACTTAAAACGAATTAAATTTGCTCATGTCGCCATTCTTCATTCAACGTAACGGTTCATTACCTACTCATACCCCTTATCTTTAGACTTCTACTAATTAGGTACCAGGTTGAACTTCCCTTTCTATCATTGTTTCAGGATATCCATAAGAGCCATGCTCACTCAAATCCAAACCGATAATTTCATTTTCTTTTGTCACACGAATACTTCCCATAACAGCTTTCATAACTTTTAAGATTATATATGAAACGACAAATGCATATAATCCAGAGCTTACCACCCCTAAGGCTTGAACTCCTAGCTGTGTAAATCCACCACCATATAATAATCCTGGTAATCCTGTATTTATTGCTGCAAGCTCGGGAGTAGCAAAAATGCCAGTAGATAACGTCCCCCAAACACCAGCCACTCCGTGCACAGAAAGCGCAAAAATCGGATCGTCAATTTTTGCTTTTTCAAAGAATTTCATGCTATAAAATACAATGAGCCCACCGATTAAACCAATGATAACGGCGCCCCATGGTGCAACAAACGCACAAGAAGCTGTAATCGCAACAAGGCCCGCTAAAGCTCCATTTAGAGTTGTCACAATATCCGCTTTTCCTGTTACTGCCCAAGCAGTAAATAGTGCAGCAACAGCACCAGCAGACGCAGCGAGTTGGGTATTTAGGGCCACATATCCAAAAAAGGCACTATCAACACCGAAAGTACTTCCTGCGTTAAAACCGAACCAACCAACCCATAGTACCAAAACTCCAAGTGCTGTGAACACTTGATTATGTCCTGATAATTCATTTGATGAACCATCTTTATTATATTTTCCTATCCTTGGTTTCAGAATAAGGGTTGCTGCTAAGGCTGCCATTGCCCCTGTTAAATGAACAACAGTCGAACCAGCAAAATCCTGTTTACCATATTCCGCTAACCAACCTCCTCCCCAGATCCAATGGGCGACCACTGGATATACCGCAGCGGAAAATATCAATGCAAATAGTACATACGTTGATAATTTTGCCCGTTCAGCAAATCCTGCAAACGCAATAGTTAGGGCGATAGTTGCAAATGTTAGCTGGAAGAAGAAATCAACCGATCCGGCTAAACCCTCACCCATTGTTGTAAAGTCACCATAGAAAAAGCTACTTAATCCAATAAATGCATTCCCTTCACCATAAATGAGCCCATAACCAACCGCCCAAAAAACGAGGGAAGCCACTCCAACTGTAAATACCGTCTTTCCAGCAATGTGACCAGCATTCTTCATTCTTGTGGAGCCTGCTTCTAATAGGATAAATCCTCCTTGCATAAATAAGACTAATACCCCAGCTATTAATACCCATAAATTGTTCATTAAAAAAATGACATCCTTCATAATATCTTCCTTTCGTGTTAGATTTTATTACATATATGCACCTCATTATACAGTCAGAATTTTCAGATACAACAACATTGTAAGATTTTCTAACATGGTTTTTCATTTCCAATAATTAAATAACCATAATAATGGTTAAGAATACTTACTTTCCGTTACAATCATCTGATATCAAAAACTAAACACCAGAAACTTATGCTTTCTTTACTTATAAAAAAAGCTCTAACTATAGAAGTTAGAACTAAAGCGGTTTATTTTTTCTATTGAAATGAGCATTCATTTGACCACGAATCATACTCTTTTTAATATTATTTTCTTTTTCTCTATCCTTATGCTTATTCATCTCTCTTCGTAATTCAGTGGTTTGAATCCCATCCTCCATTTTATTCGCTATCTCCACTAAAATCTCAACATCAGAAAAAGAGTATTTCCTAGTTCCGCGATCTGTTCTTTTCGGGAAAATTAATTTTCTTTCTTCATAATAACGAATTTGCCTTTCACTCAGTCCAGTAAGTTCACTAACAACCCCAATCGAAATGACTTTTTTCGTTAAATAAGATTGTTTACTAGGATCCACAATAACCCACCCCTTTTCAAGATGATATATCCACTATGTATTAAAAATACAATTCCCCATCGAACTATGTTAGTTTTTATTACATGAATATTAACACAATTCCATTTATTGTGTTAGGTTTTTTTACATGTAATAGAAATTAACAAGAAGTTTTTTATAATGTATAAAATGATGGTATATTTCACATGGAAAAGAGGGGTGTGAAAGCGGCAAATCATTTAAGAAAGGCTGTAGAAAATAGGGAGGAAAATTATATAAAATAATAGTAGAGTCAGGTGTTTATAAAGATACAGAACTGCTCAACAAATATACGCTATGTGAACTCAAAAGAGAATATCATTTACTTGTAGGAGTAAAAGAGGTGTAGATTTTCCTAGGGCTCACCAAAAAGTCTAGGAGACTAACCTTTGTAGTCCCTCTTATTTTTAGTTGTTACACTTGTCTGTTAATTGCTCTCCAGGTACTGCACTTTCCGCGGGCAGTACCAGTACGAATGACCCCAGGTTTCTATATCTATCTGTCTCTATTCAAACACATATTCATAGTTGTGACCCTCTAATATATAATAGATATAATGACGAATGACTTGGGAGAACAAGGATGATAATAAATATTGATTGGAAACCAGATAAAACTTCGAAAATACCCATCTATATACAGATAAAAGAGTATATTCATAAAAAAATAATCAATGGTGAATGGACAGTCGGGATGAAGATACCTTCTCAACGTAAACTAGCCGAATTACTCGAGGTAAATCGAAGTACCGTCATGAACGCTTTTGAGGAATTAATAGCTGATGGATTTCTCGAGGGGAATACCGGAAATGGAACAAGGGTAAAAAACAATCTATGGTCACTATTCCAAACCACCTCACCCCCTAACTGGAATCATTATGTTGAAAATGGGATTTACAAGCCAAATTTACCGACCATACAAGATATACATAAAGTGGAACCTCAAACCAATATTATACGCTTAGGAACAGGTGAACCTTCTCCTGAAATGTATCCAAAAGACATAATGGGAGAAGTACTGAAAACACTCTCTACCAAAATAGAAATAATGGGATATGAGGAGGAAAAAGGGTTACCTCAGCTACGTAAGCAGCTTTGTCATTATCTTGAGACACTTGGAATCAATGCTACACCTTCTTCTATCTTAGTTGTATCGGGAGCTCTTCAAGCCCTTCAATTAATTTCATTAGGATTATTAAGAGGTGGTTCCACCCTTTTACTCGAAAACCCCTCATATGTAAACTCACTTAATGTTTTTCAATCACTTGGTATAAAATTAGCTAATATACCAATGGATCGGAATGGAATGGACACCTCTTTTATCAAATCGTATAAAAGACGGTATAATGCTTCATTGGTATACACAAATCCGACCTTCCATAATCCAACCGGAAACGTGATGACACTTGAAAGGCGTAAGCATTTATTAACAGTATGTGAGGAAGAACAATTACCAATCATCGAGGACGATGTTTACAGGGAATTATGGATTGATACACCTCCACCACCGGCACTTAAATCAATGGATAATAATGGTAGTATTTTGTATATAGGTAGTATTTCAAAGGCATTAAGCCCTGGACTACGGATTGGTTGGATTGTTGGTCCAGAACAGGTCATTAATCGACTTGCAGATATTAAAATGCAAACAGATTACGGCTCTAGCTCATTATCTCAGTGGGCCGTTACCGAATGGTTAGAAAGCGGAAAATATGTAAAGCATTTAGAGAGCATGAGAGAAGCTTTACGATTGAGAAGAAGCACAGCCATTCGTGTATTACAAAATGAGTTCGTAGATATTGCGGAATGGACTGTTCCATCAGGGGGTTTTTACATATGGCTAAGACTTCCTCCCACGATCTCAATAAAGGAGCTATTTTACGAGGCTTTAGCATTTGGGATATTATTAAATCCAGGAAAATTGTATGACGAACAATCATTCCACTACCTCAGACTGTCCTATTCTTATGCTTCATTGTTCGACTTAGAAAAGGGAATAAAAAAACTTGGACAGATCATTCGAAAGTTAATAAATAACTGATTCATCATTTGAAAAAGCAATCACCAGTTGACTGGTAATTGCTTCATTTTTTTCTACAAGCTTATTTGTTATTTATATTCTAGATGCTTATGATCAAATATATTTTCATTTGAAGATCTTATTAAAATAAAGTGGTTTACATTATCTAATCCATGTAAATGAGCATTATGATGAGCAATAATTTGTTCGGCTGTTAATTCTTTATTATCAGTCGTTGAATGTCCATCGCTAACAAGTGTGACATCATAGCCAAGTACTGTCGCTCCTCTTGATGTTGTGTCTACACAATACTCTGTTTTCATTCCGGTGACTACTAAATGTTCAATGTATTGGTTTTGTAATGTTTCATGAAGATCCGTTAAATGGAATGCATTTGTTGCCTTTTTAGTAATGACCCAATCGTTCATACTAGGAGCAATACTCGGATGAATCTTAAACTCCTCCTCATTATCACTTCCAACATCTAAATCTTGAATATAAATGATTGGAACACTCAAATGTCTCGCATGATGAATTACTTCTTTTATGACTCTTAATGTCTGTTTTTTTTCGTAAATTGGACCAATAGATGGACCTTCAATAATTCCAACTTGTGCATCAATAACAAGTAAAGCTGTTTTTCCCATTAGTCATTCCTCCGCTTAGGGGAAAAAGCTAAACCTTCCTATTCCCCCTAACAAAATTAGAACTTACTTTTAAATTCTTCTTATTTATGTTTTCCATACTCATCACTCCTGAATTAAACATTCACCTGCAGGTTTATTCTACAATAAAAAGATATGAAATGCTTCAAATACTTTCCATCTTAATTTCTACCGATAATTAAACCCTTACCTATACACAGCTTTTCCTCCATGCATACCATATAGTACGCCTTTTAAAAGGAGGTGATATAAGTGAGTGGATACGGATATGGTGCAGGCTTTGCACTAATCGTTGTATTGTTTATCCTCCTAATTATTGTAGGTGCGGGTGGATATTCTGGTGGTGGATATGGCTATTAATTAGAAGAAACCGGGGCTGATTTTTTCGGCTCTGTTTTTTCTACTTATCTTTATTTATCCGTTTAAAAATTAAAATTTACCAAAAATTTCTTGACTTAAAGATATTATATAATACAATTAGGATATAAATTGTCGTAATTAAACGGAGGGATTTCATGTGCGTCCATCTAAATCCGATTTCACTTTTCAAAAAATACATTCATTATTAGGAGTTATACCTGTCGGCGGATATTTGTTTGTTCATTTTTTAATCAATTATCAAGCAACTAGAGGTGAAGATTCATTTAATCAAACAGTTAAAATTGTTGAATCATTCCCTTTCCTATTATTCTTGGAAGCCACTCTCATCTATTTACCTATCTTATATCACGCAATTTATGGGTTATACATTGCATTTAAATCAAAGCATAATATCAAAAACTATAGTTACTTTAGAAACCAAATGTTTTTTGCCCAGAGAATAACAGGTATTATTACCTTTATCTTTATTGTTTGGCACGTTTGGGAAACTCGTGTTCAGTATGCCCTTGGACATGTCGAATTAGATTATAAAATGATGGCTAATATCTTTGAAAATCCTTTTATGGTTGTTTTTTATCTTGTTGGAACAATTAGTGCCATCTTTCATTTTTCAAATGGATTATGGTCATTTTTTGTTCATTGGGGAATTACCATCTCACCTAAGTCTCAAAATCTGATGACTTGGATTTCATTGTTTATCTTTTTCATGATGACCTATATGGCCATCCGTACAATGGTTGCATTTATATAAAGTATAATGATTGTCCATAAAATCTATTCTTTGATATAATGGCAAAAACTCAAAGTGCGGAGGTTCTATTTTTGAAGAACTCACTAAGTTACGAATATGCTCTCCATAGTTTAATCGCTATGGCATTATTACCAGAACATATGAACATTACGATAAAACAACTTTCTTTCATGCTAGGTGTTACCAACACTTATTTAGCTAAGATTTTTACACAGCTAGGGAAAGCTGGATTAATAAGTACTTCATTAGGGAGTAAAGGTGGAATTAGTCTAGCTATACCAGCAGAAGACATAACCTTTTATGATGTGTATTCTGCCATAAATGGAAAGGGGCACATGTTTCAATGTGCAAATATTCGCGGCTTATCAAGAGGACTTGAAGTTCTTCCTGGCATGTGTGAGGTTCACAGTACCATATGGGAAGCCGAGAAGCAGATGTTTGATCGTTTGAAAATGACAACGATAAAAGATATGGCAACTATCGCAATGAAGAATAATAAACTAGAAGATGAAAATACTCGTTACGCATTGGTCAAGCAATTAATTACTGCTTATGAAGACTCTTTAAACAACTAGATATAAAAGTATAACTTCTCCCTATTCTACACACTTTATTAATAAATGATAAAAGTATGGTTATGGAGGAGAAGCAAATGGAATCAAATCAACAATTTAATGAAGTTCTTGAGGCTGTTCATTCTGCAGAAGAGGCCGTGTATCATGCGCAAGCTAACTCAAATCCAGAAGATTTCCAGCAAGCTGACCAGAAGGTAAAATTAGCAAAAGAAAAGGTTCATGCAGCACAAACTAAACTCCCGTTAGATAATGCAGGATTAAATCATCGATTGCACCAAGCACAGGAGCATTTAAAACACCTAGAGGAAGCTGAACAATCTTTATTGGATCGTTAACAAAGCTGAACAATATGTTCAGCTTTTTGTTTCATTCGAAACGGATTTCTTCTCAAGTTTAAGTAGTCTACTCATTAGAATATCCTTCCAGGCAACCGCTAGGTCTTTACTATTCAAGATTTTTCTTATACCTTCTATATTTTTCTTATCATGAAAATACACTTCATTTGTATATTGAACAGAAACTGCATTTGGATTTCTTTCTATCAATGACACTGATGAATCTTCATATATCCATCCTTCTTTTAGTACCCTAGCTAAAAACCCCGTATAGCCTGTCTCAACTAATTTCGATAAAAGTGATTCGACCCCATTATATTTAGATAAAGTATTACATGGAATTCTTGACTGTGTTATTTGAATCTTTGCCTCTCCAATTTGATAAATATCTCCTATCCAAACGTTTTCTTCAGACAATCCAGAAATAGTTAGATTCTCACCAAAACCTGGTATTTTCAGGTGTTTATTAAATTCTTTATTCCATTTTTCATAGTGCTCATAGCAGTAGCAGAGGATAGCTCGATCTAGACCACCATGAAACTTAGTAAGTTGAACTCCATCTCCAGTAAAGCCTTCTTTTGTAAGGTATGCTTTCGGCACACTTACTTTCCCTACTCCAGATTGTCTTGTCTCCTCATTCTCTAGATCAATTTTTTTAGGTAGACCAATATTTAAAGAAACCAGCTTTGCTTTTTGGTACAAGATGCTTACTCCCCCTTAGTTTATAATCTCCTTCATTCATTAAGAAATTACCCATCCATGAATGACGAATTCATTTTTAGTTGTACAACCTCGGTTACGTGCATACATATGTACAAGTCACTATCAAATTATACAATAATCATTCAGAGGTGTTAACATGAGCGTTTTTTTAAGCTATATATTTCTTGGTCTTTCGTTAGCAGCCCCCATTGGGCCAATAAATGCTGCACAACTAGACAGAGGAATAAAAAACGGTTTTTTTCATGCATGGTTAATTGGACTAGGATCGGTTGTGGCAGATATCATATATATGTGTTTAGTTTATCTAGGTATGGTTCATTTTATCGAGATACCAATTGTTAAGGCATTTTTGTGGTCATTCGGTTTTTTTGTACTGACTTATACAGGTATTGAAAGTATGATAAGTGCTGGTCAAATTGGAGTAACTACAAGAGGTGAAGTGGAATCAAAGATAAAAACTTTTTTGACAGGATTTCTAATGGCATTATCAAACCCTTTAACAATCCTATTCTGGCTAGGGATCTATGGTTCAATCATCGCTAAGACCGCCTCCAATTTTACAATGAACCAATTAGCAACCTATAGCTTTGCAATCATTTTAGGATTACTATTATGGGACGTGTCGATGGCAGCTTTATCAAGCTCATTTAGAAACTTACTCACAACGAAATTACTTAAAATCATTTCTATTTTGTCTGGTTTATCCTTAATTGGATTCGGGTTATACTTTGGAATTCAAGCCTACCTAATTATATTTTAGCATATTGGACATTCACCCATGCCCAATCCCTCTAATACAGTATTGTGTAAAGGAGGCTAGGGTATGGGATATTTGTATAGCAAAGAAGATTTCACACAGAATTTGTCTAATCTTACGGACTGGCAGCTAAATGCATTTGATTTGTTTTCAACCAAACTTAGTGATAAGGAAAGAAAGTTCCCTTGTATTCCTGCTACCCAAGGATACTTTTCGAATCAACTTCGTTATGGATTTGTCGATGACCCTAGAAAAAAAACCAGTGGACAACAATTAGCATATTTATTAAAGAAATACACTCAAAAGTCCAGAGAACTTGGAGATTATACATCACTTATTATCTTCTGTGATACTCCACTTGATCTAATCAAAACATCAACTATTGTTGATTATGAAAATATATTTTGGTCGTTACTAAACGAAACAACAAAACACGATATAAAAGACTGGCCAAGCGATATTCCTACTGATCCTAATCACCACATATGGGAGTTTTGCTTCCACGGGGAACAATATTTTGTTTACTGCGGGACACCAGGCCATGTTCAGCGACAAAGTCGAAGTTTTCCATATTTACTACTTGCAATTACACCAAGATGGGTACTAGAAAAGTTTAATTCAGGTTCAAAACATGTAGGTAAGGTAAAAAAATCAATTCGGAAAAGATTGCAGAAATATGATTCAATCCCAGCACATCCTAACCTAAATATGTATGGGCAGAACGATAATTTCGAATGGAAACAATATTTCCTACGGGACGACCAGTCAACTGCTCCATCCTGTCCTTTTTCATATATTCGGAATACCTTAAAATCACTACGAAAATAATCAAAAAAAGATCCCTTGAAAGGATCTTTTTTATGCACCAGTTTTTCTTCGTTGATTATTTGGTTTTTTTGTATGTTGGCTTTTCATTTTAGGTGTGGAGCTTGCTAGTGCATTTGAACCCTTACCTGATTCTTGGTTATTTTTCTTGTTTGCTAATTGTTGTTTAATAGCGTCTTGCAGGCTAATTTTTTTTCTTTCTTCAGTCATTTTATTTTATCTCCTTTAATTTTCAATTAGAGCATCAAACATATTATTATCAATATATCCTTCTGTGTATAATAATATAGAACAAACTAACTGTAAATAATAAATTTTTGTAGGTGATTGAGAATGTTTACAATTCATGACTATTCAGTAGAAGAGATTAAAGATCCTACCGGTATTTTAGCTGGGCACCGATTTGAGTACATATTAAACCTAGAGGTTGACGAAGAGGATGAGCTTTTTTTGGATGATGGGGTAAGTCTAAGAGTGATTCTCGCTGTAGAAGGGAATCATGCACGAATATCACAATATACGTTTCACAATCGTTCGACGAATGCTTATTTAGATTTCGGCCTTGAAGAGGATGAGGAGGAAATGATTCTTTCGTTTTGTATGGAACATATCTCTGAGGCTGAATAAGTAATATGAATAGAAAAGATCCCCATAATTATGGGGATCTTTCTCTTTTAAACTTCTATATTTTTACCATCTTCAAAAATATGATACATTAAGTGTGCCAAATGGTGAATAGGACCGTATTCCTCTTCCTCATGATCCTCTTCGTTTAACTCATCACTAAACTGTAGATCATTTAAGTAAAGGGCAGTAAATTGATAAAAGTCGTTGAGCTCAAATTCATAGCATGCCACTGGGTCTTCTTCTCCTTCTTCATATTGAAGAACAAGATAATGCTCATTACCAGTTTGATCTTCTGCATCAAAAAATACAAAAAAACCAACATTTGTATCTAATTCAAACAAATGTCTTGTACCACCCTCTGTAAGTGCATGAAAGTCTTCTTCTGTCAATTTATTAACAGTCATTGGCTTCATTTGATCCTCAGCATGGAAATTGACCGTAAACGATTTCATATCGATTCCTTCTTTCTGTTAGTATAAGATGATTTTACAATACTATTTTTGTCTATTTAGTCAAGGACAATCCTGATAAATAACGGTATTTATTCTTTCTAGCTTGCCCTTTTCATGATAATGGGCCAGTGTTTTGTGATTAAAGTTGTTTTGTGAACTAATAAAACAAGTCTAAATAATACTCCTATAATCGAAATATTTTTATACGCGATATACCTTGGCTCCCAATGTGTGGCAAACTTTGCTTTATATTTTTTTAAGCCCTTAAATTTGTAAAACACTTCTCCATGATTAAAGATAACTTGTCCAAGTTTTTCATAGAATGAGTTCGAATCTTCGCAATTCCCTACATTTGAAAGTGGTGCCATGCCAAGACTACAATAGTCATAATTCAATTCTTTTGCCCAAAAAAAGATAGAAGTAAATAACACATCCATCGTACCATTTGGACTGTTCGGAATATATCTCATCAAGTCAATATGAATGGTTTTTTCTTGATCTGCTTGATGTGAAGGCAAAGTCGCGAATGCGATTAAGTTATGGTCAGAATTATACATGAGTGCAATTGGGAACTTAGAGACATAATCTTCATGAAAGAAACTTACTGAAAAGCCTTTTTCAGCTCGTTTACCAATCCATTGATCTGACACTTCTTTAATTTCTTCCAGTTGCACTTGGCTATATGGTGGATAAACCACTTTAAATATAAACCCTTCTCGCTGAAATTTATTCCTACTAGATCTTAGCTTCGCTCCTTGTTTGCCTGTAAGAGAGAAATCCTTTAAAGATACCTTTGCTTCCTCTCCAATTTTGATCGTGCGATAAGCATATTGGTCATATAAATGCATATATTTCGCTGATATTTGGTAAAAAACAGGACTTTTAATCTTGTTTTTTTCACAATCTTCCTGCAACTCCCTCATCGCATCTTGAAATAATTGCTCGTCACCAATCGGATCACCTAACACAATCATTCTTTTCCCTTTTTTCTGAAAACTGAAATATACAGATCTTCTTGCTGCCCAATATCCAAATTTATCATTTAAAAACATAAGATGTGATAGTGAATGACCACCATAATTGGTCATAAAGCGAAATAAATCTAAAGAACAGGTATCATGATATAATGTATCACTATACTGTTGACCGAATTTACGGCTAGCCAAAGATAGAAATAGTAGGAAGAAGATACTACTCGTAATAAATACCATGTTGTCCCTCCAAACTATAAAGTGAAAGTGCCCCCTAGTAATTGTAATAGTTCAAAATTATCCTTATAGTCCTCATCCTATTCGAATATGAGTATAGAAATTTATCGAACAAAACTTATTCAAACATACCATAAAATCCTGCTTGTGAACATATTATTTTCTTGGCTCCATTGTGAGAGATTAGAGAACAAAAGGCTCAGGGCGCACCGTTTAGCCTAAGGCAAAGCAAATGTTCTGTCATGAAAAAAAGGGTAGTTTTCCCTTTTATTCATGACAGGTTATTTGACTAAGGAAAAAAGTGATTTTTCTTTTTCCCTCGAGTAGGATGAAATGGCAAAGATCGTCGCCATTTCATCTTGGCTGGGTGCTGAAGCTGGATTCCAAGTCACTAGCCCATTCTCTTGCTGAAAATTTTTTTACTTTCATAATAATTAAAAAAAGGACCTACCGTTTGGTAAGTCCTATCTCCACCTAAGCTTCATTGTAAGTTTACAGCATTCTGTATTCTTAACACTTTCCTGGAAATTTAATGTGATTCCGTCTGGGTTATAGGTTGTATCCACCTTTGATTTTATCCCAGTTGATTGAATTAATTGATCTACCTTTTTCTTATCGGATACTTGTGCTGCAGACATGAGCTCAAAATCAAAATGCTTAGAACCAGCAAGCGCATCTAATACGATTGAGGCGTCCCTCATTAGCCGCTTAAAGGCATTGGCTGATTCATTAAATAATGTTACATCAACTTCTGGAAACTCACGATTCGTATTACTTTGCGCGGTATAAAAAATTGGTTCATACTCTCCCCATTTAACTGGTTGTCCACCGAAGTATTGATAATTTCGAATAGCTGACAATCGTTTCCCCTCCCTTTTTTACTACAATAACAATGTATGTATTGATGCTTGGTTAATGGAACTAAAAACATTTTTTTTTAGAATAGTTTGTTATACAAGGTAGGAATATAACATGAGGGGGTGAAAGCGAAATGACAGGAAACAAAGAGATACCTGATTTCGATTCTTTATCTGACCGTATTATTGCAGAACCGACAAGTGAACCCACTTTTGTCATTAAGACGAACTTGGATCCAAAAAGTAATAAGGAAGAAAACCCATATTATCATCATGATGATTTTTCCGTCACCGCAGAAGAAAAATTCAACCAATATTTCCGCAAATCATAATGGAGTGAGAAGATGGAACAAACATTAGGTTACTTGAGAGAGATTTTGTCAAATTATTTAGATCATCAAGCACAATCCAGACAAATATATGAAAAACTAGAATCCACTCAATACGAGAACGAGCAAGCATTCGTAAGAGCTTTGGACGAAGAAGAAACCTTATATTTAAATAAAATATTACCCGATGAAATTAATCATGCTTTAGAAGAACAAGACTATACAAGAATGTCAGAACTAAACAACGTTTATGAATTACTCATTTAAAAAAGTCGCCTATTATGGCGACTTTTTTCTTTTATACAAATGATGTAATTTCGTGTATTGCTTGTACATATATTGGACTAGATGAACGTTTCTTGGAAGGATGATACCATTGTTTGAAAGGATATTAGCCGTTCTAATTGGAAGTTTTCTTATTGGGGTAGGTGTTAATGCGTTTATCATTCCACACCATCTTATGGAGGGCGGCATGATTGGACTTGGACTTATAGCGAAATATAAATGGGGGTTTGAAACAGGACTCACGATTATTCTTCTGAGTTTTCCTATTTATATTTTGACCTATTTTTACAACCGGTCTTTTTTCTTAAATAGTATTCATGGCTTACTTTTATCCTCGTTTTTTATTGATATTTTATATCCAATTCGAGAATCATTTCAACTTCCCATTTATGTAAGCTCCATAATGGGAGGATCACTAATTGGTATAGGCATTGGATTAATGCTTCGATATAGAACAAGTACTGGTGGACTAGATTTGCTTGCTCAATTTTTCTCATCCATTATTCCCTTAAATGTTGGGTTCATCATTTTTCTATTTGATTTCACTATTGTCGTTTCAGGTAGCCAACTGATTCAAAATTCCTCGCTCCTATATTCAAGCTTAACTGTTTTTTTTGTGGGCGTGTTTACAACATTTTGCACCTATACTTATAGTAAAGAAGAGTAACAATTGATGCATTGTCACTCTTTTCCTTGAATACCTTCTCTTTATTGGAACATGATACAAATAAACTTTGCTTTTAAATTGGAGGATAACTTATGAAAAATGATAAAGTATTTTCTACCAAACAATATAGTAATACCGATATTGAAGAAGTAAAACGATTAAATGCAAATTCAGGATTATCGTATAATGAAGTATTTGCACTTTTAGCTAAAAAATATCATGATGAACAAATGGTAAGTAAAAGGAATGATTAAAGTGGAACAGAAGGGTTCATTTCCTTCTTCTTCCGTTTATTTTTATACTCTATATAAAAGACGAGTAAGAATGAAAATGCTCCTAACCATCTAATGACAGAAGAAAGTGTCATGGCAACGTGAATACCAAACCATTCCAATAAAAATACTCCTACTTGCGGTGCAATACATCCAATTACAGCAATTAGTAAATTATAGTTAGCAAGAAATGATGTTCTTCTTTCATCAGGGGAAACTCTCAGAAGCTGATTAAATAAGAGCATTACCGTTCCTGCAACAAATGCTCCTGTCCATAAATTAACAAAAGTTAAATAATAAAGATTTGTTGATAATATCGTTAAAAAAGGTGCAGTACCAATTCCCATTGATGCAATAAAGAGCATCATTGTATTTCCATAGCGATCTGCAAATACTCCCCACCATTTATAGCTGACAATTTGTGAGACTTGGTTCGCCACTGTAAACAAACTAATCCAAAACGCGCTAGCATGGGCATCATTAATTTGGTAAATGTTAAATAACGGCCACGCCATTTGCCAACCAAAATTGAATAGAATTGCACAAAGTAAAAAGTAGAAATATGGTTTATATGTGAACATGGCAAAAAACATATTGGGATTCATTTGTTTCACTTGCTTCTGCGTCTTTTTCATTTCAAAATGCTTTATTAAATAATATACTTCTAGTACTCCAAATAAAAACCCTATTATAAAAATCCATTGATATGGCACTGGATCTGTTTTTTCAAATACATTTAAGGAAATTCCCGCGATAAAGGTAACGATCATCCCAACGATCGTCAAAATTCTGTTTCTTTCACTAAAAAACTTTCCTCTTCGTTCATCTGGAATTAAATCTCCAATAAATGATTGCCAAGACAATGTTGCTAGCGCATTTGGAAAATTCATTAACCCAATAAAAGCGACTAAGATCCAAGCATGATTTGTCATGGGAATGAATGGAATTAAACTGATTAAAAATAAGCAAAACCTAGCAGCAAACACCGTATAGGCCGTAAACATTTTTTTTAACTCAAGTCTATTGATCCATATTGCGCCAGGAATCATCGCAAGCATCGTCATAAAGGACGGCATCGAGCTGATAAGACCGACTTGAAAGTTACTTGCGCCTAATACCTGTATCGCAAATAACGGGATAAAGCTACTTATAAAGCTTTGTGAGAAAATGGATGCTGCACCATTCCATTTACTTAATGCTTCATTTTTTTTGATTATTTCCATTGAATAGTTCATTGGAGCTCAACTTCCTTCGAATTTTTCTTCGATACTCGAAATGTTTATAGAAGGAGTTTACTCCTGTATTCATAAACTTGCAATATATTTTTTTACTACTATTTAAAGTATTTTTTTATATAAAAAAGTGCCGATTCTTTGAACTGTATTTCTTGAGTAGATGCTTTTGTTTTTCCATAATAGTCTAAAAGGTGGAATATGGTGAAAATCGTTGGATTATTAGATTTTCCGCTCTAAATATCTTAAAAAGTTAAAATGATCGAATTCCACATCAGAGCAGGATTTCTATACCCCCATCTTCCGTTTTTTAGCAACCTAGCGTATTTTTTTATGAAGCTGAAATTATCATTTCTAAAATGAAAAAAGAATGGGGCTTCCACCCCATTCTAAACTTTTGTCTTAAAAAGTGCTCCGACTTGTTTGACCATCCCGTTTAATTGATTTACAGTATTCATCATTTGACCGGCGGTATTCACCATTTTATTAAAATCATAGCCACCTTCCTTCGTCTTGAACTGGGCTAGGATCGATTGCATCCCGCCTTGTGGTGGTTTCGGGGCACTTTGCTGCATGGATTTTGGATATGGCATAAAGAACGGCTGCTGCATATTTGGTTGCCCATAACTAGGTAATTGTGACGCCTGATTTGGCATACCATAGAACCCTTGATTTGGATAGTACATATAATTGTTTTGATTAGATTGAGAATGCCCACTTGGATAAGGATACGAATAACCACTGTAAGGAATTTTATTTTGAACCATTCTTCTTCGATGCTTGTGTCCAAACATGTTTCTTTCCTCCCTAGGTAAATGTCTCATACTACTATTATTATGAGGAAGGAAAGGGAAAGGTGTATTTTTAAATGAATAAAAAAGATCCAACTACTACATAGCAGTTGAATCTTTTCTATATTATCTTCCAATGGCAGTGTCAATTGCTGAGTGGATCGCACCTAGGGAAGTATAAGCAATTGGATTACCATTTGCATCCTTAGGAACTGCGTTAAGGAACGCTTCTGCCGTATTGATTTTTTCTGTTGATGATAATGCTTCATACGGACCATAATTTAACGCATCTAAAGCTGTATTCATTGCCGTTATGCTTGTTGCTCCATTAACGTTACCAATTAAAGTAGCTCGTTCAGAGATTTTCGCATCAATTTCAGAAGTCACAGCCGTTGTATTAGCGAACTTACTATCTGTTTGATCAGCACGTGATCCGAGAATCGATTGTGCAACTTCTAATTTCGCCACTCCTGATAAATCAAGATATGTGGTATGACCTGTTTCAACTGCAAATGTTGTTAATGCAGTTCTCATGTCAGAAGCACTTGTTACAGTGTTTACTGCATGTAAATTATTCACTACATCTAGTGAATCTTGGATTTCTGCTGCTGTTAAATCTGCTGCTTTTGCTGTTTTATCTGCAGCAATTTGGGTTGCATACTGATTTAATAGCGCACTATTAATTGTCGCAGCATTTAAATCAGCAGATGATGTGGCTAAAGAGCTTAAAGCTTTACTAATATCATCATTAGTTGACGCACCAGTTAATGCATTTGCTTGTGTTAATGGAATGCTTTGAATAATCGTTTGAATTTCAGCTGCACTATCCTTATCCGCTGCAAGGGCTCCACCAATAGCTGTTGCATATTCATTTGACAGATTTTCGATGACTGTATTATATTCAAATGCGGTAGAGGCTTTGGATAATCCCGCAAGTGCTGCTAGTACATCAGCATCAGCAGAAGCAGCTGTTAATCCACCAACAACTCCAACAAGGGCTTTTTCTACAGATGTTTGAATTTGTGCAGCTGTTAAGTCGCCTCCTGCCCCATCTGCATCAATTTGTGCAGCAATCTGTGGTAGGAAGTTGTGATCAACTGTTGCAATATCAAAATCCGGTGATGAAACGGACAATGAAGATAACGCTGCTAATATACCGTCATTTGAGCTTGTACCAGTCAATGCATTAGCATCATCAAGCGCAGTTTCTAATGGTAGATTTTCGACTAATGCATTAACGCGTGCTTGTAAATCTGCTTTTGTTGTAACATTTTCAGCATCAGGTTTTACTAAATCAACATAACTTTGTGCAGTTGCGATTTTAGTTGATGATGTAGTGTCACCTTCAGCAGCTGTGACAGCTGTTTGTGCTTTTGACAGGTTAACTGAATCAATGGCACCTTGAACGTTATCAACAGATTTTGTACCTGCAATGGCATTAATAGATGATTCATAGTCAGCAATGAAGTCTACATTAATACGGTCAAAGTAGGTTGACTGTTGCAATGCTCCTAATAATTCAACTTGATTATCAGCATCAATGACTGGTAAAACAGCCTTCACTTTATCAAGTCGTTCTTGAAGAGCAGCTTTTGAAGTCGTGTTATTACTAATACCATCAGGTAATCCATTAATTGAATTCTGAGCTTCTTGAATAAGCGTCTTACTATTATCGGCCGTTAATCCTGTTGGGTTTCCTTCAGCAGATGCAACTTTGTTCGTTGCATCAGTTAAGATTGCATTAACAGCAGGTGAAATCACACTATCTTGAATCGTATCTACTGTTGTCACAGCACCTGTTAATGCAACAGCACTATCTAAATAAGTATCAAAATATACATCTAAATCAACATTTGTCAATAATCCCTTATCTGCTCCATATTGAATCGCCGCATAAAATGCTAGCTGATTAATATCTCCTCGATCATCAGCAGTTGATGGGACAGCCGTGTTAAATTTACTAATTAGATTTTGAGAATAAATAGTCGTTTGAATTTCATCTGCTGTATCAATATCATTTGTAATAGCTGTATCATACTGGGCAATTAAATCATTATTTACATCAGAGAAGAATCCTAACGCTCCACTCAATGCTACATGATTCGTTGCAGCTGTCACGTTTGATACTGCAGTATTAACAATTCCTGTGTTAGTTGCCGCTTGCGCATCAACTCTTGCACTAAGATCCGCTTTAACTGTCTCATCCGTTAATACATCAACCGATGCTCTCGCAGCTGTTTCTAAACCAACAGAAGTTAAGTAGTCAGAATAGCTTCCAACAGTTAATGCTTCATATGCATCTACCGCAGCAGTTGCCGCTACTACATCATCTGGTTCGACTGGATCAACTGGTGCACCCGGTGTAACTTCGATACCTAATCGATCTCTTACTTGTTCGGATAGCTTAGGTTTTACCTCATCCACTTTAAACGAGCGTTGAAGCATTAGAGCAAATTGTGAACGATTTAGTTTACCGTTTGGATCAAATGAAGTGGCTGACTTTCCTTTAACCATTCCTTTATTAAAGAGTACGCCAATTCCTTGTTCATGGCCACTACCAACAACATCATTAAATGGCGTTGTTTTTGTTTCGGCATCAAGGTCAAAAGCACGTGCTAGTACGGATGCAGCCTGTCCTCTTGTGAATACACCGTCTGGATTGAAGTTATCAGCTTCGTTGAAAAGTCCTGCATTTGTTGCAGCTGCAATTTCTTTATAATACATATGAGTTTTTGGAATGTCCTTAAACCCTGGATCTGTTACATTTGTTGTATCAAGCCCAAGAGTTCGAACGAGAATTACAGCTGCCTGCATACGATTAATTTCTTGGTATGGCTTAAATGTTCCGTCATCATATCCTTTAATAACTTCAGCAGTAGATAGCTGTCCAATGGCTGTTCTTGTTTCCTCATCCATTGTTCCAGAAATATCTTTAAAGTTTTGTGCAGCAGCTTGAGCAGCTTGAGCAGTTGGAGCAGCTGCTTCTGCTTTTCCTGCACCAGCTAGAATACCACCCCCAACAGCGAAGGAAGTTACTAGCATTGAACCTACCATAACTTTTACAGTTGCATTTTTTAGATTAGGAAACTTTTGACTGATATAACCCTTCACACTTTTTCTAACATCTTCTTGATCTCCATTAGATCTGGACCCAAACTCCTCTGCAAACTCCGTTAAGTTTGAATCTAAATATACGATGATGGTTGTTTCATTACCTTGTTTCTTTAACTCATGGCGCAAAACATTCACCATAATTTACGTCACCTCTTTATTCATTGTGATTATTCCTTCTCATCTTTCCCAACAATGATGAGAATATGTGCTAATTTTAAAAAATACCAAGATGATTCTTGATTTTTTCATTTTTGAATCACCTTCTTCTATCATCTCCAAAGTTAAACTTTCTAAAAATAAAGTTGACTACTCTTTGAGAAAACGACAAATCTAACTAGTTTATAAGAAAAACGTAAATTTTTGTCGGAAGTTAAAATTTTTTAAAATCAATGAAAAAGAAGTTTATCTGATAAGATGAATGTATCTTTTATTGGGGGGCTTGGTCGAATGAAATTAGTAGAACTGCGAAATAAATTTATTGCACTAAAACAACAAGAACCAATAGAAACAATAGAACTCCTTCAATTTGCTAAGGTATGTTACATCAGAAACGATATTTCAATTGTAGAATACCGAGAAATAGTAAAAGAATTAGAAGTAAAGGCAGATTACACATTGGAAGGACAATTATAAATTTTTACACCCATTTCATGACAGAAGTTACCTTTTGATAAAGCAACATATTTTGCCCTGTAATTCGCACATTAATAATGCACCATATTATGATGAGGAGTGATTGTGATGGGCAGAGGGAAGTCATTTAATCATAAAATCAAAGGGCATGACCATGAATTACCGAAGAGAGGAAAGCAAGTACCTCCAAAACATACAGAAAATGTAGAGTATGCGATTGAACCTGTCGCAAGCTACGGGGATCGTGCCGTAACAATTGAAGTTAAAAAAGATACGGACTAAACAAGAAAAGAGCCTTATTGGCTCTTTTCTTGTTTCTCTAGAAGTTCAATTAAAGTATCGAAAATATATTTATTGGAGCGAATTAGTTCTTTAAACCTCTTCTCCTTTGTATCAGGGAAAAAGGCTTGGACAGACACAGCTTGGATATTTTCGCAAGTACTTTCAATTTGATTAGGATGAAAATATTTAGGTTTTTCAATTTTGATCCAATCCAGAACTTGTGGCTTCCATCGATCTAGAACCTGCCATATTTCATCAGCAGTAGGTTTAACTACACCGAAAAAATCTGCTGGCTCATTTGCGGTCTTGATCTGTGTAAATATTTCACTTAGCTTCTGATTGTATTGTATTAATTGTTTTGTATCTAAATAAAGTTGGTTGTTATCCATTTAATCACCATCATTAACTTATAATACAACTATCATACCCCTGCTATATATATATTTTCAAGCTATCTGCCCATTGCAAGCTTATACACTGGTAAATACGAATCTGATTTGTTCATTTCAAGCTTGTTCATCCTCTGTCTGATATAATGTATCTTTTCCACCTGGGCTAACTTCATTTCGTTAATTTCAATCTCTATATGTTCCTCAATTATTCTCTCAACTACGTCTAAGCTAATAAGGACTTCATCAAATGCCTTCTCAATACAATCTAATGATACTACTTTTGTCATTTGAAAACCCTCCTACAATAAGTGTTTCTTATGTATTCAATATATAGTTGGATGCTCCCTTCAAGGCTGACAAAACTAGTGTCTATTCGCCAAAGAAAGTGGTTTTCGCTAAATTTTTTTTTGCGTTCGACAATAACATTATCAAGAATGAAAAATAGTCGAATGTAAAAACTAATTTAAGGAGGTGGCATCCAACTTGAGCAAAAAGCAGGATAAATCTACTGATACACGTAAACAAGAAGAAACTTCACCAGGATATGGAAATAAAAAGCTAGAAGGACCAAATCGACCTTCAACATAAAAAATAAGCAAGGAACCTTCCTTGCTTATTTTTTATGTTGCCTTAAGTAAGTGTAATAAATACTCATCCAATTCAACAGCAGTATGAAGCTGTTCTTGCTTCTTCATATACCAGTTTGTTATCTTTACTTGTTTTGGTAATTTCTCATGCTTTAACCATTTGTTTATTTGTCTTTTCGTTGCACTCCATTGAAAAAAATAGTCCCTACTGTGAGGAACGACGGTAAATGCTTCTCTTAGCCTCGGCGTGTCTCGAACTTTTTCCTTATAAACATATTTTTCATAGTCATGTCTAGATCCGGAGTGGTCTACTTTTAGTGAAAACTCAGCAAACTGTGAGTAAAGTGAAGGATCAAACAAGAGATTTGCTAACCTCTTTCCCAATCTGATTCGACTATCTAGCTTCCAGAACTCGTGTACAGATAAACCATACAATTCACCCGAAAGAGTTGGAAAGAGAACAAAGCTAAAATGCAATCTGTCTTGCAAAAAAAACAACCATGTATGAAAGACTCTTCGCCTATATACAGGATGCTCGATAACCGGCTTTTGAATTACATTTTGTTCATTTATGATTAAGGAATATAGTAGCCTTGTTTGATCATGTGATTCCCAAAATTTCATCCATTCCTTAACCATAAATGGTGAAACATGAAAAATAGGTAGTAAATGAAATAATGGTCTGTTCAGCTTTTTAGAGGCTGCGTAAAGACATAGTTGTGGAAAAGCATCTGAAAATATGAGCCAATTCGCTCTCTCATAAGTTAGAAATAATCTTCTTCTAAGTTCCTGAGAAAGAACTCTCGGAAGCCAACTACCTTGTAAATCCCCCATACTCCAACCAGCATTCCTTGAAACCATACTCGCTAGAAATGACCACTTAATTTCTTTATATTGTTTATAAAAATCTTCGTAGGCTTTTGTTCTCGTAATATTATCGATATTTCCTTCTCTGGTTTTCTCCTTAATACAATTAATGATTTTTACCTCTTCATTGAAGATATTCCTCACCCCCATCTCTCTCATCCTCTCTAATTAGAATGTACAAAAAGGGCTGAAAGAACCATCTTTATGTTTTTTACAACCTTTCAAAGCAATTTTTTGATATGATACGAATAGGAAACAACCAGCTTATTTAAAACAAGGTACATAATCAATAAAAAATCGAATGTAACTTCTATTGAAGTCAATACGTCTAATAATTGTGCCTCAAAAGAGGAGTGTGAGCATGTCAATACGGTATCCAAACGGTAAAATATTTCAAGGTAGTTCAAACATACCTATAGAAAGTAAAAAAAAATTTTCATATAGTAATCGCGGAATGACCCTCGAAGAAGATATAAATGTAACGAATCATTATTATTTAGAAAGACAAATTGCAGTTATTCATAAAAAGCCAACACCAGTGCAAATTGTAAATGTTGATTATCCCAAAAGGAGTGCTGCAGTCATCAAAGAAGCTTATTTTAAACAAGCTTCAACTACTGATTATAATGGGGTATATAAAGGAAGATATATCGACTTTGAAGCAAAAGAGACAAAGAATAAAACATCATTTCCTCTTCAAAATTTTCATGATCATCAAATACTACATATGAAAAATGTAAAAGCTCAGTCAGGGATATGCTTTGTCATTCTTCGCTTTGCTACAACAGAGGAAGTCTTTTTTCTAGAAGCTGATCACCTCTTTTTATTTTGGGAAAGACAAAAAAAAGGGGGAAGAAAATCGATTTCAAAATCTGAAATTGCTGAAAAAGGTCACATGATTCCTATCGGGTTTCAGCCTAGAATTGATTATATCTCTATTATTGACACATTCTATTTTAAATGACATCTAGAAGGTGAAGTTGAAAGGCAGGAATAAAGTATGGCAGAAAATCGAACGAGATCACAATATAAAAAAACAAAAAATACAGGAAATCAAAAAAAATCTACATCTTCATTTTTTAAAAAGCTTATCATGGCACTGTTTATACTTGGTATTGTTGGAATGGTTGCAGGCGCGGTAACATTCTATGCCATAGTGAAAGATGCTCCACCAATTGATGAATCACAATTGAAAGACCCTGTTTCATCAAAGGTTTATGATATGAATGGAAATAAGGTTGCAGAACTAGGGATTGAAAAAAGGACATACGTGAAATATCAGGATATTCCAAAGTTAGTTGAAAACGCATTTATTTCGGTTGAGGATATTCGTTTTTATGATCATCACGGTGTTGATTTAAGGCGTTTAGTTGGGGCAGTCATTGCAAACTTTCAAGAAGGCTTTGGAGCCGAAGGAGCAAGTACGATCACACAACAAGTCGTAAAAAATTACTTTTTATCACCTGAAAAAACAATTGATCGTAAACTACAAGAACAGTGGTTAGCCATTAAATTGGAGCAGAAGTTTTCTAAAGTACAAATATTTGAAATGTATGTGAATAAAATCTATTTTTCTAGCACCTCCTTCGGCCAGGTCCATGGTGTTGCGACTGCTGCAGAAGCCTATTTTGGAAAGACTTTACATGAATTAGAGCTTCATGAAGCAGCATTACTAGCAGGAATGCCACAAAGTCCAAACAGATACAATCCATTTAAGAACCCAGAGGCTGCCGAAGAGAGACGTAATATTGTGTTGACCTTAATGGCAAAGCACGGATTTATTACTGAACAGGAGGCTACTGCTGCAAAGGAAATTCCAGTAGAGTCTACATTAGTTAAGGTCCAGAAGGATCCGAGACCATATGATTCTTTCATTGATCAAGTGATAAAAGAAGTATCAGAACTTGGAGACGTTGATGTATTCTCCGCTGGACTTCAAATTTATACGACTCTTGATCCAGAGGCACAGGCATATGTTGAAAATGTATTAAATACAAATGATGTAGTTCAATTCCCAAATGAAGAATTCCAAGCAGGGCTTGTTTTAACCGACACCCAGACAGGCGAAGTAAGAGCAATTGGTGGTGGTAGAAACCGACAGGCTGCAGATTTTAATTTTGCGACAGATATTAATCGTCAACCCGGTTCTACGATTAAACCTATAATCGATTATGGACCAGCTATTGAGTATTTACAATGGTCAACGTATCATCAAATCGTTGACGAAGCTCATACGTATTCTAATGGTACACCACTGAAAAACTATGACAATAAGTATAAGGGTCAGATGTCTATAAGAGAAGCATTAGCTGATTCCAGAAATATACCAGCTCTTAAAACATTGCAAGAAGTTGGATTATCTAAGGCAAGAGATTTTGCTGCAAATCTAGGTATCCCTGTTGGCGACCAAATTTATGAATCTCATTCAATTGGTGGCTTCAATGGAGTGTCACCTCTGCAGCTTGCAGGTGCATTTAGTTCTTTTGGAAATAAGGGTGTGTTTATTAAACCTCATACTGTAACAAAAGTGGTATTTATGGATAAGACAGAGGTTGATATGAAACCTGAGCCAAAAGTGGTCATGAAAGAATCTACTGCTTTCATGGTGACAGACATGATGAGATCAGTAGTACGTTCAGGAACAGGTAGAAGTGCAAATATTTCAGGATTACAAGTAGCTGGAAAAACAGGAACTACAAATTTTGATAGCGATACAAAGAAAAAATACAATATTAAATCCGGTGGTGTACCAGATATATGGTTTGCAGGTTACACACCCAATTACACTCTTGCTGTCTGGACAGGGTATAGCAAGACGAGTGAGACAAATTATATTTTAAGCAGTGAAGAAAAAGCGATTGCTAAACAATTATTTAAAGAAATTGTGCAACATGTATCAGAAGGAAAAGAGAAATCAGATTTTGTTAAGCCTAATAATGTTATATTAGTTGAAGTAGAGAAAGGCTCAAATCCACCAAAACTACCAAGTGAATTTACACCTAAAGACCAAATTGTTAAAGAGTACTTTATCAAAGGAACAGAGCCAAAAGAGGTATCAGAACTTTATCAAAAGCCTGAAGCCCCAACTGATGTATCTATTAACTATGACGTTGATTTAAAACAGTTAACTTTAACGTGGCTATATCCTGAAGAATTACGAGAAGGCATTACATTTGAAGTTCAATACTCTGTGGATGAAGGTCCATTTAATGTATTAAAAACAACAAAAGATTTAGGATTAAATATGACAAATCCTATTAAAGGTGCTATTTATACCTTTAGGGTGACAGCATATAACGATGACTTTATTGAGAATCGAAGTGATGTTGGAGAGGTTCGTATAGAAATCCCTGCTGAGACTGAGATTGATTTAGACCTTGATATCATTCCTGATGATGAAAATGACCAGGACCAACCTGGTAATGAAGACGAAAATGAAGGTAATGATCCAGGTAGCAATGAAGGAGATCAAGGAGATCAAGGGCAAAATCCACCTTCCAATGGAGATGGCAATTAGATAATAAATGAAAGAAAACACCGAAATATCATTATTTCGGTGTTTCTTTTTGTTTTAATATGAATGATTTTTGATATTGTTTATTAAGTTCTTCATATAACTGGGTAAGTTGAAGGTATGAATGATAATGATCAGGTGAAGTGAATATATGGTTCAGTCTTTCAATCATATTAACGGGCTTAATAGGAAGTCTAGATACTTGTGTCGTCCAATCAGTTATAGAAAGTACTGGTTGTTGATTTGACCAACATATGAACATGATGAAAAAGCCTAAGCTTTTAATCATATATGGGCGAGCCCCTTGTCGATTTCTATTGTTAAAAAACAACTTCAAGATTTCTTTGTCTTCAGTCCATCTATCATATAATTTTAGAACAAGAGCCCTATTATTCTCCCACGGCTTATCGATTGAAATTTTATGGTAATATGCTATATCATAAAGAAACGGTTCATAAAGTAATTCTTCACCTTTATTAATCGTTATCCATTCTTTATTATTAAAAAATAGAGAAGGTTGAAAATGACAAGGAATCAACAAGTTTATACGACTTGTCACCTTACTTTCCCCCCTTGATCCTCTTTTGTCCCTCACGACAAACCTCCAATAGTGGACAACTATCACACTGTGGGTTTTGTGCCTTACAATGATACCTTCCAAAGAAAATCATTCTATGATGTGTAACAGACCACTCATCTTTTGGGACTTTTCTCATTAATGTCTTCTCTACCTCAAGAACGCTGTCTTTCCATCTACAAAAAGCAAGTCGTTTACTTACTCGCTCTACATGTGTGTCTACAGCGATTGCAGGCTCATTGAAAGCTACTGAAACGACAACATTTGCTGTTTTCCGTCCGACTCCCGGCAATTTTGTTAGTTCATCTCTATCATTTGGTATAATTCCATCGTATTCATCCATCAATAATTGTGAAAGCTTTCGAATATTTTTTGCCTTGTTTCGAAATAATCCAATGGAACGAATGTCATTTTGCAATTCCTCTTCTGAAACTGCTAAATAATCTTGCGGTGTTTTATACTTCTCAAATAAATGGTTGGTCACCTTATTGACGAGAGCATCGGTACATTGTGCAGAAAGACTAACGGCTATAACGAGTTCAAAAGGATTTGAATGGTTTAACTCACAATGCGCATCTGGAAACATCTCTCCCATTGTATCTAAGCAAAAGCGAATTTGCTTTTTAGTTAACATGACGATTTTCACCCTTTTTTTATTCTTGATTTGACCAATGATTGACTGATTTTTCTACATCTACTTGAGCTGACCTACTTGTTTTCGTATTGTTTTGTCTAACCCTTTGACCTTGTAATTTTGCTTCTTGTGTAGATTTAATCCCCTTCTTTTTCCAGTCAAATAAGATACGATCTATATATCTAAAATTCATTTTTCCTGATAGAACAGCTTCCTTTAATGCTGCTTTAATAAGAATTGGATCATGGTGGTCCTGGTCAACCCATATCGACAACGTCTCTATTTCAATGGGAGATAAAGGTCGTCCAAACTCCTGCTCAAATAAGATATAAAGGTTTGCCTCCATATGTTTGGATTGCATCTTCAAATCATGTTGCTCATCTTGTTGAAAAAGAAGTAAAATCCTTTCCCAAAGGGGTTGTAGTGTGTATTTTTCACCGATCATCTCTGAATGTTCATTAATCTCTATTTTTAGAAACCCTCTTTGTATCAATTTCCTAAGTATGTCCATACAGTCATATTCCGTAATAGACATTTTATTTGAAATCTCTTCAGGGGTAGGAAACGGATTTCCACTTTCTATTGAAAGGTGAACATGCACAAGCAACATAAACTCACTTTCGTTCAAACCTAATCTTGAATAGTTGTTAACTAGGAGCTTTGGAAGTGCTATGCTTCCCTGTTCAAGCCATTCAATCATTCTTTCTCTTTTCATGACATTTCCCCTCAATCCTTTCATTCATCCTAATATTATAACATGTACATGACAAGAACAGGATTTGATTCTTCTGTAGTTAATTTTTCCACATCTTGACGTTCTTGCCCATTATTAAGGCTAGGTAATTCCACAGTATTGACTTTTAGATGAACAAAAGACTCAAAGCGCCCCGGTTAGCCTAAGGCAGAGCAAATGTTCTGTCATGAAAAAAGGGTGGTTCTCCCTTTTAATCATGACAGGTTATGTAACCTCGAGTGGCTGGGTGCTGCTGAAGCTGGATTCCAAGTCACTAGCCCATTCTCTTGCTGAAAAGATTTGTACATTCTTAATAATTTAAAAAGGCCCCCAAAGGGGACCTTTCTTTCTTATGGATATAAACGATTTAATAAACGTGGGAATGGAATTGTTTCACGTACGTGTTCAACACCACTTATCCAAGCAACTGTTCTTTCTAAACCTAGTCCAAATCCAGAGTGTGGAACAGAACCATATTGTCTTAATTCTAGGTACCACTTATAGGCACCATCGAGTAAGCCATGTTCTTCTAAACGCTGCTTTAACAAATTATGGTCATGGATTCGTTCAGATCCACCAATTATTTCACCGTAACCTTCTGGTGCAATTAAATCTGCGCAAAGTACTACATCTTCACGAGTCGGATGTGGCTGCATATAAAAAGGCTTAAGTGTTGTCGGATAATGTGTGATAAAGACTGGCTTTTCATAACTTTCAGCGATAGCTGTTTCGTGTGGAGCACCAAAATCATCTCCCCATTCAATATCTGTAAAGCCTTTGTCTTTTAAGAATTGTATAGCATCATCATAAGAAATTCTTGGGAATGGAGCCGTGATTTTTTCTAATTTGGCTACATCTCTTTCCAATACCCCTAATTCGAGCTTACAATTGTTTAACACAGATTGAACAATATATGACACGTATTCCTCTTGTACTCTTAAATTATCTTCGAATTCATAAAAGGCCATCTCCGGTTCAATCATCCAAAATTCGATTAAGTGGCGTCTTGTTTTTGACTTCTCTGCACGGAATGTCGGACCAAAGGAAAAGACCTTCCCTAGTGCCATTGCTGCTGCCTCCATGTATAATTGACCACTTTGAGATAGATAAGCATCTTCATCAAAGTACTTAGTAGCGAATAATTCTGTCGTTCCTTCTGGTGCACTACCGGTTAAAATAGGAGGGTCCACTTTTGTAAATCCATTGTTATTGAAAAATTCATATGTAGCTCGAATGACTTCATTTCGAATTTTCATTACGGCATGCTGTTTTTTTGAGCGTAGCCATAAATGACGATGATCCATTAAAAATTCGACCCCATGTTCCTTAGGAGTAATTGGGTACTCTATAGCATCATGAATGATCTCGATCTTTTTAATCCCTAGCTCATACCCAAATGGAGACCGTTTATCCTCACGCACTTCTCCTGTAACATAAAGAGAAGTTTCCTGCGTAATAGATTTAGCATTTTCAAATACTTCCTCTGCTACTTCATTTTTTACAACTACACCTTGAATAAAGCCAGTCCCATCTCGTAGTTGTAAAAAGGCTATTTTACCACTTGAACGTTTGTTAGCAAGCCATACTCCAATTGTAACATCTTGTCCTACGTATTTACCTACTTCTGCAATCGTTGTTTTCACAAAGCTTCCTCCTAAAAAGATTAAAAACCTTTGCAAACCACCATGTGTTTTTATATGATTGGTGATCCTCGTTTGTTTTTATTTTGATAAATAGCTAAAATGAAGGATTTATATTGTACCTCGGTGGAACGATACGTTCCTAATAGCTATATGAAATTATGTAATATTCATTATTATAGTATAGTCTAAGTCATAATCCAACTACAACAAAGGATTGTTGTCAGTTTTTGTTTTTTTATGTTTGAATGGTAATACATTTTGGAACAGAAAAAGGAAAGGCTATTTAGCCTTTCATGTTTTCTGTCATGAAATTATGAATTCGTCCAACTGCCTTTTCAAGCAAATCTAAGGAAGTAGCATAGGATAATCGGACATAATCAGGGGCTCCAAAACCAGATCCTGGCACAATGGCAACCTTTTCCTGCTCTAAAATGGCTGTTACCCATTCATCAACTGATTCATAACCCGTCAATTCCACAGCTTTTGTTACGTTTGGAAATAGATAGAATGCTCCTTGAGGCTTTAAGCAAGTGAACCCTGGAATATGCAGGAGCTTTTCATAAATAATATTTAAACGTTCTTCAAATGCTATCTTCATTGTTTCAAGCATTTCTTGAGATCCTTCATATGCAGCTATCGTCGCATACTGTGCAACTGATGTTGGATTTGATGTACTATGACTAGCCAAATTTGTCATAGCACTAATAATTTCTTTATTTCCTGCAGCATAGCCAATTCTCCAACCTGTCATGGAATGCGACTTTGAAACCCCATTAATAACAATCGTCTTCTCCTTTAATTCAGGAGATAATTGAGCAATCGAAGTATGGGTATGATCACCATATATTAATTTCTCATAGATTTCATCAGAAATAATTAGAATGTCATGTTTTAAACAAACTTCACCAATTTGTAGCAGTTCCTTTTCGGAATAGATCATTCCAGTTGGGTTACTTGGCGAATTAATAATAACTGCTTTCGTTTCTTTAGTTATGGCTGATTCTAATTGCTCTGGGGTAATTTTGAATTGATTTGATTCACTTCCCTCAATGAATACTGGTTTTCCGTCTGCAAGCTTTACTTGTTCTGGATAGCTAACCCAATAAGGAGTTGGAATAATTACTTCATCGCCAGGATTTAATATAACTTGGAAAAGTGTATAGAGAGCATGTTTTGCCCCTGAACATACAACAATTTGGGCAGCATCATACTCGATGGCTTGATCCTGGTTAAACTTTTGTATGATTGCTTTTTTTAGAGTAGGTAATCCACCTGATGGCGTATATTTTGTATGACCTTCCTTCATGGCTTTTACTGCAGCCTCAATAATATGGTCCGGGGTATTGAAGTCTGGTTCACCTGCTCCTAAACCAATCACATCAAATCCTTGATCTTTTAACGCTTTTGCTTTTGCAGTTATTTCAAGAGTTGTGGATGGAGTTAATGCGCTTACTCTTTTTGCTAATTTCATCTCATATTCCCTCCTATAAGCTGTATCTTTTGATAAAGGTTCCATCTTTAAATGTCACATAATAATAGGAATACCTTTCCTGTTGATCTAAATAAGTAATTTCCCATATTGGTACATTTTGTTCAACTCCAATTGTTACGGATAATATGGATAAAGGATTTCGATTATTTCGAACAATCTCGATTGCCTCTTCTTTAGAAATTCCTTCTTCAGGATCAATTGTAATAATTTCTAAATTATCTTTATTCGGAACACAAATAATTCGTTCACTATCATCAGATAATATACTATATATAATGGAATAGGAAGAAGTACCATGATAGGTGGAAATATCCGTAACCTCCATTATGGATTCAACGCCTTTTGCTGCGCTTATCGCTTTTTTATGTTGATTTGTTAAGTAATCCTGGGCGGATTTATATGTAAAAATACTTTGCCAAATGACAATAATGAGAATACAAAGTAATACGACAATCCATTTCTTCATATGAATGAACCCCTATGTACGATAAATTGTGAAAATCGCCTTCTCTTGATCTTCTTGATCTAAGGCAAGCCCAAACATTAAGTTACGGTCTTTAAGGTTCCTATTTAGGCTATCCACTATTTTATAAAGATCTGATGAGTTTTTTACTGTAACTGTTGAAATGACTTCAATCTTACTCTCCATATAAATTCCTCCGTTTAACACAAAATTTGTAACTAATATCATTGGTCATAGATGGTCACAATAGTAGTACAGAAAGCGAGGTCACTTCACTTACTGTTAACATTAATTATATCAGTTCTTTTATGAAGTAAAATAAATTACACTAAACTTTTATTCCAGACCAAAAAAATATTCTCTTACCCACACTTAGGACCTGTTGCCTTTTGCATCAGGTTTTTTTCTTTGTTATAGGAACAATTAAAAGCTCACTCATCATCGTGAATAACTAAGTGATGTGCTTAGTAAATCCGACTCCAGCGCTAGCCCGCCAGAGGTCAAATAACCTAGTATGAAGAAAAAGTAAAGACCTCCCTTTTCTTCATACAGAACATTCGCTCTGCCTGAGGCTAATCGGAGTGCTTGCGCCTTTTGTTACTGGGAGGTCTTAACCTCCCATCTCTTTTAAACTTTCTACAGTAATGGTAATAACTTCATATCTCTCTTTGTTGGATTTTATGGTGATATTCCCAAATTGTCTCGTATAATAAATATCAATCCACGTCCCTTGTAGACGTTCAAGTACATCAGCACTTGGGTATAGATTTGTTTTATTGAATATTATTGCCACTTGTGGGTCTACGGCTTCAAGCAACTTCTGAGATGTCCCATTATTACTGGCAAATTCAGCAACTTTTAAAATATTGACATCCTTCAGCTCAGTCTTCTTAATTAATTCATCCTCTAAAGACTTGCTCGCAACCGACATAAATAAAAAGCGATGTTTACCATATTTCATCGAGACGTTCATAGCATTTTCACTATCAATCACCTGTAGCACCTTTGTTGTAACGCCGGGAAATAGTTCATCAATACGTCCTTCTTCCCAATAATTCAGCCTAGCTGGGTACGAAATGTTTTGATTTGTTTCTGTATGAGGGACTATGATATTTTTAACACCAAACAATTTGCAAAGAAAGTCGACATTACCAGCATAATCAGGAGCCATCTTAGTAATAATTATTTTATTTATCGTTGAAACCCCATAAAGTTTTAAAAATTTAATCAGCTCATTTTGTGAAAATTGATTACCTGTGTTTACTAGTACTGCTTCACCGTTATTATTTTGTATGAGTGTTGCTTCCCCTTCAGATAAATTAAAAAATGTAATGGCTAACTCCTCATCTAATAACTTTAAATTAATTTTCTCAATTTTCGTAGGAATAGTAGGCTTCGGCTGCTCAAATCCAACGACAATTAAAAGAAGACACAAAAGCGAAATGAATTTTCTCATCAAATCCCTCCAAAAACATCTAGCTTTATAGTGTGTCAAAATCACCATCGTTATGAACATATGAACTATTCTTTAGATAGCCATTCTTTTACATCATCTAATAGAGACGTTAATGAGCCTTGTTTAACTGACACTTCTGGTAACGATTGAATAAATGACTTTCCGTACCAAGTCGTAACAATTCGCTTATCAAATACTATTAGTATTCCCTTGTCTTTTTCTGTACGAATTAACCTCCCAAATCCTTGTTTAAAACGTAAAATAGCTAATGGAAGAGATAATTCATTAAAGGAATTTCCACCAGCTAGTTCAATTTTTTCTGCCCTAGCAGCAAATAGTGGTAGCTCTGGAGAAATAAAGGGTAATCGTACAATTACTAAGCACGTCAACGAATCTCCCGGGAAGTCTATCCCTTCCCAAAAGCTGTTTGTCCCGAGGAGAATAGAACGCTCAAATTGTAAGAAGCTTTTTGTTATTTTAGAACGACTTCCACCAGTAATCCCTTGTGCAATAATGGTAAAATCCTCCAAGTAACGCCTTTCTTTCATCATATGATAAGTACGTTTTAACATATCTTTAGATGTAAATAATACAAGCATCCTGCCGTTTGTTAAGCGGGCTATTGTGGCAAGGTGCATTGTAATGGAGCCAATATACTCCTCGCTGTCGACTGCCTTAATATTAGGAAGATCAGTTGGAATAAATATTTTTGCTTGTTCATGATAATTAAACGGAGATGGTATCACTTTACAAATCGGAAGAAAGTCCTCCAAACCTAGCCTTTTTACCATGTAATCAAATGATTGGCGAACTGTAAGCGTTGCTGAAGTCAGGACAACACTTTTCTTTTTGGCAAAAAACAAATCCGCTAAGGAATTATCAACATTTAAGTATTGTTGGAAAAGATAGGTTGAGTTGATTGCACCCTTTTCTTCAACCTCCATCCAAGTTGTCATATCCTCGCCTTCTGAAACGAAGAAATGTTGTAAATACTCTCTCCACTGGATAAATCTGTTATTTATGTCAAAAAGACTTACAATCGTGATATTTTCGTTAATTGATGCCTGTTTTTGGAGCTTATAAACTGACAAAATGGCATCGATGTTCGAATTAGTTTCAAACAAACTAAACCTTATCCTATTGACACATTCTAAAATTGCATGCCAACTTTTTCCTATTTCCGTAGTAGAAGAAATCCTATAGCTTACTCTTCCATAATCCGTTTGACCTCTTGGAGCTCTTTTAAGGACATACGTTTTTAGCATCCGAAAAAGCTCGTCCATCTCCTCTTTTAAGAAACTAATTTGCTTTTCGAGTAATTCTAGGTTGGGAATAAGCTCTTTATGTTTAGAAAGGAGTTTCCTTAATTTTGAAAGAATCCCCCCCTCTTCTATAGAACCCATTCTATTTAATGTAAAATGAATAGAATTATACTCCAGGTAACGACCTAAATATTCATTTACAATTTCTTCAAAGTGATGTGCCTCATCAATAATCACTTCTTCGTAAGCAGGGAGTATATTTTCTTCAAATATATCTCTGCAAAGAAGTGCATGATTCGTGATTATAATGGTAGCTTTTTTTGCCTTTTTCTTCATACGTTTATAAAAGCAACGATGCTCCCAAGCGTCATCATATAAATTATCCATTTGCCCTACGGATATTTTTTCCCATAAAAGCTGCCCACCTGATGGAAGATTGATTTCATCCATATCCCCGGTCTCTGTTTCTGTTAGCCAGACAAGAATTTTTGCTTTCGATAGGTTACTATCATAGTTATCATCTAGCTCTCTTAACGTTTCCTCAAATTTGGAGAGACAAAGATAATGGCCTTTTCCCTTGACGACAACAGCGTTAGCCTGTCTATCCAAAATCTTGTTGATCAGGCCCATTTCTTTATCATACAGTTGTTGTTGGAGTTGCAGAGTGTAAGTGCTGACGACAACTGGTTTTATTGTAACTAAAGCATGAATCGTGGCAGGGATAAGATATGCAATGGATTTCCCAAGCCCGGTACCCGCTTCGATTAAAGCATGATCATGTTTATGAAAGGCTTGTTGAATGATATCCATCATTTCAATCTGTGACTCTCTAAATACAGAGTTCTCGAACAGTTCATTATTTTTTAGTTTCTGTATAAACATATCTCTTGTAGAAGAGTATGAAGGTTGAGTTTGAGATTGATCTTCGTTAGCTTCTAGATTCACTACATCTTTACGTAACGCGATATTTCTAATGATGTCAAAATTTTGTTCTTCATTCTCTCCGCTTCTCTCCTTCAAAAATAATATACCTTCGATAAGTTCCTCTATATCACTTGTAAAATTAACGGACAAATGTAAGAGTTTTCGTAATGTAACGGAGGGAAGGTTATGTAATTTATGTATGAGCTTTAAAAGAATTTGGGCTGTTACCTCTGCATCACTATCTGCTTGGTGCGGACGATCATGAGAGATATTAAAGCTATCAGCCAAATGAGAAAGTCGATAGCCGGTAAGTGTAGGGTATAATATTCGGGTCATTTCCACTGTATCTAAGATCGGACCTAGAAATGGATCAAGATGTGCACCTTTAAATTCTTCCTGTAAAAAACCTAAATCGAATAACACGTTATGAGCTACAAAATAAGATTCCTTTAACATAGTCGCTATTTTAGGAGCTACTTGTTCAAAGGTTGGTGCATTCAGAACCATTTCATCTGTAATTCCTGTAAGTTGCTCAATAAAGGCAGGGATAGGTTGTAGAGGATTAATAAATGTAGAAAACTCCTCTATAATTTGGCCACCTTCCATAATAACTGCCCCAAATTGTATAATTTTATCTCCCTTTTTGGGGGAGTTTCCTGTCGTCTCTAAATCTACGATCACAAATCGGTTCACGTTAATTACCACCTCAATAGGTAATTCTTCATTTATCATTCAAAATATCATATATTTGAAAAAAATACTATTTGAAAAAAAAATACAAAGGAAATCTCATCCGAGATTTCCTTTCGTTTCGTTTATAACATCGTTGCTGCTGGTTCTTCAGCAATTAATTGTTTAATTTGATTCTTTTCATTCATTATCGCTACCTTAGGTCGATGTGAAGCAATTTTTTCTTCAGATACTAGTGCATAAGAAATAATAATAACAACGTCGTCCTTTTGCACCAATCTAGCTGCTGCACCATTTAAACAGCATACCCCACTGCCACGTTCCCCAGAAATGATATAGGTTTCAAATCGCTGTCCATTATTATTGTTCACAATTTGAACCTTTTCATTCGGTACCATCCCTACGGCATCGAGTATATCTTGATCGATAGTAATACTACCAACATAATTTAAATTTGCTTCAGTTACACGAGCTTGATGAATTTTTGCGTTCATCATCGTACGAAACATTACGATTCCCCCTTAAATAAGAACAAAAAAACTAAATTTCCAAAAGTATATTATCAATAAGACGAACATTTGTAAACCTTACCGCAAGAGCTACTAAAACATGTCCTTGTAGGTTTGGTAACGGTTTCAAATTAGGAAAGGAATAAATTTCTATATAGTCAATATTTCCCTGTGAGTGATTTTGAATAAATCTAGTCATTTTCTCAATAATTGAACGTGAATTAGTTTCACCTTCCTCTATAAGAGTCTTTGCTAATTGTAAACTCTTATAAAGTACAGTAGCTTCCTGTTTCTCTTCTGAAGTGAGGTAGACATTACGTGAACTTTTAGCAAGTCCGTCCTCTTCTCTGACCGTTTCAACAGGAATAATTTTTATAGGAAAATTAAATTCTTCCACCATTTTCATTACTACTGCAACTTGTTGAGCATCCTTTTTACCGAAGAACGCATAAGTCGGTAAGACAATATTAAATAGCTTGATGAGAACCGTTACAACCCCATCAAAGTGTCCAGGTCTTTTGCTTCCACAAAGCACATCCACCAGTCCTGATACTGAAATGTGAAAATATCTTGTATCCTTATACATTTCTGTTACTTCTGGATAAAATAATATATCTACGCCTGCATTTTTAGCTAATTGTTCATCTCGTACGATATCACGTGGATATCGATCATAATCTTCGTTTGGTCCAAATTGGAGAGGATTTACAAAAATGCTCATTACCACTAGATCAGCTTTCTGTTTAGCTTCTTGAACTAGCGATAAATGGCCTTCATGCAAAAAACCCATGGTTGGAACAAAGCCAATTGTCATCCCATTATGTTTATATTGAGCAATTTTTTCTTGCATTTCTTTAATGGCAGTGATGATTTGCATTTATTTTTTTCCTCCATACAAGTTAGACAGCTCTTCACTTTTCATCGTAAAGGAATGTTTTTCTGTGGGAAACTCATGTTGCTTAACCTCAGTTACAAACTCTTTTAGTCCTTCTACAATTTGTTGTTGACTGTCTGTGTACGTTTTTACAAATTTAGGAACCCTAGAAACACCGTAATTTATAACATCATGGTAGACAAGTACTTGCCCATCCGTATTTTTTCCAGCTCCAATTCCAATCGTTGGAATGGTCAACTTTGCAGATATTTGCTCGGCAACCTGCATAGGGACACACTCTAAAACAACGGCAAATGCTCCCGCTTCCTGGCACTTTATTGCATCTTCAAGAAGCTGTTTTGCACTATTAGCATCCTTCCCTTGAACAGAGTATCCTCCTAATACAGCTACGGACTGTGGTTGTAGACCTAAATGAGCCATTATAGGAATCCCTGCTTTTGTTAGTAACGAGATTAATTCGATAACCTCTCCAGCCCCTTCTAGCTTAAGTGCGTGTGCTCCTGTCTCCTGAATCATTCGTTTAGCGTTCTTTAAAGTATCTTCTTTCGATATATGATAGGACATAAAGGGCATATCTGTTACGATAAAGGTGTCAGGTGCACCTCTTTTAACTGCTTTTGTATGATGAATCATATCTTCTACTGTAACTGGCAAGGTATTTTCATAACCTAATACGACCATACCTAATGAATCCCCTACTAAAATCAAATCTACCCCTGCTTGTTCAGCTAATTTTGCAGACGGATAGTCATAGGCCGTAAGCATCGCAATTTTGTTTAAGTCACGCTTCATTCCAAGAAAGTCCTTTGTTTGTCTCATATTTCTCCTCCTTTTTTTTCTAAAAGAGGAAAGAATAAACCGAGAAAAACAGAAAAATCCTTCTCACGAGAAAGAAGGATAGAGTAAACTAAGTCTTCGGTTTCATTCATCCCTCTGTCCCAGTCCTTCTTTAGGATCAAGGCAGAATTAACTATTTACATCTTACTCTTACACACAAATGATTAATGGTGTAGTTCTTAGTAGATACTACCCACATTCATTATAACAATGATTGTCAAAATATGCTACGAAACGTTTATGATTGTTCTTCAGCACTTTTTATTTCAATATCGGCAGAATGAATATAATGAATCAAGCCTTCCTTATCTTCAAGCATTAATATCCCTTCATCTGTAATTCCCTTTGCATATCCTGATATTTTCCCTTTAAGTGTACTAGCCGTTATTTCCTTACCTATACTTATTGCATAAGCTTCCCACATTAATTTTATACCTAAAAAACCCGTACGGAGGTATTCCTCATATCTCTTTTCGAGCTTTGATAAAATTGCTTGAATAAGTTCAGCTCGATTGATTATTTTCTTTGCTTCAAGACTTAGTGAGGTTGCCTTATGTTTTAAGTCATCTGGAAAGTCCTCATTGGATTGATTCACATTTATACCAATTCCAATTATTACAGAATTAATACGGTCTGCCTCTGCCTGTAACTCTGTTAGTATTCCTACTGTTTTTTTCCCGCGCACAAGTATATCATTTGGCCATTTTATTTCCGGTTCAATTGAGGTAACTTCTTGTATAGCTTGTGCCACACTAACTGCAGCAAGTAATGTCAGCTGAGGAGCTTGTTGCGGAGGAATAGTTGGACGAAGAATGATACTCATCCATATCCCTGTATACTTTGGAGAGTGCCAAGCTCGATCTAGTCTACCTTTTCCAGCTAATTGCTCTTCTGCAACAACAATGGTTCCTTCTGGTGTGCCTTCATACGCTAATTTATGAGCAATTTTCTGGGTTGAAGTAACAGTTTCTTCATAGTGGATCGTTCTGCCTAAGTAATTTGTTGTTAATCCTAGTTGTATTTCATTTGAGGTAATTTTTTCTGGCTTCATAATAATACGATAGCCTTTTCTTCTGATCGCTTCCAGCTCATAGCCTTCTTGTCTGAGGTCCTCAATATGCTTCCATATCGCTGTTCTTGAGCAGCCTAGAACTTCACTTAGCTTTTGCCCAGAAACAAACTCTCCTTCTGCTTGAGTAAATAATTGCAATAGTTTTTCCCTTAGAGCAGATTGCACGTATTTAGCCACTCCTTTATTTGTTCCTTATCATTTCTTATCTTACCGTTAACGACTGCTTCTTCAATACGTTCTATAGTCTTAGCTACCCATGGACCTGGGGATTGTTTGGACCACATTATGATATCAGTTCCTTTAACTTGTAAATCTGTCCTTGAAAAAATTGGCAGGCTCATGTACGTTTCTTTGAATATATCCAATGTATTTTGTGCATGTTGATGCTGCACGATTAATTTTACTCGCTCAGTGGATAATGCAAGGTCAATACCCAACTTGTACATAAGTATTTTCGTCCAGCCATGTTTTTGTATATAAACAAGCGAATCAACAATGAGCGTGGTTTGCTTTATAACTTTAGTTGGGAGTTTCCAGCTCATTAGAAAGCTTTCACAATCTTTTACTTGTAAGAAATAACAAAAAAGAGCCCACAACTCTGCTCGTGTAAGCAGTAGAGAGGTGTCTACTTTCTCCCATTTCATTAATTGGTCTTTATAGTTGTTTACGTTTACTATGTAGTCGACTAGACCGGTTTCTATTATTAAAGCTAATGCAGTATGACACGATTTACCTTTAAGGATTTTTTCAAATTCAGTCGTGATCCTTTCAATAGAGACATGTTTTAAATGTTCAGCATTTTTTTTTATGCCAAGTAATGTATCAGCTTCAACTTGAAAGGATAACTGACTATGAAATCGAACAGCTCTTAGCATACGCAGGGCATCTTCATGAAAACGCTCACTTGGATCTCCAACTGTTTGGATTAATCGTTTCTGAATAGAAGCTTGTCCCTCAAAAGGATCAATCAGAACACCCTCACGGTCCATAGCAATGGCGTTCATTGTAAAATCTCTTCGTTTTAAATCTTCGTGAAGAGATTTTATAAAAGTAACTTCCTTAGGTCTACGATAATCTACATACTCTTCATCCATGCGAAAGGTAGTCACTTCATAAGGCGTATCCTGTAGTAATACAACGACTGTTCCGTGCTCAATGCCTACAGGCACTGTTTTAGAAAAGAGGTTCATTACTTCCTCAGGTTGCGCAGAGGTTGCAATATCTACATCACCTATTGTTCTCTCTAATAGCATGTCTCTAATTGCACCACCAACGAAATAGGCTTCATATCCTTGATCAATTAAACGATTTAAAATATGCATTGGTCTTTGGAATTCTTCCTGAATCATCCTATCCACATCCATCACATTCCTAAAGTCTCATAATATAGACGTTCATATTGTTCAACAATTTTTGTCGTATTGAAAAACTCTTTTACACGTTTTAGGGAGGCATCCGCCATTTTCCGATGTAAAACAGTATCGGAAAGGATCGAAATGGCTTTATCTGTAATTTCACCTATGTTTCCTACCTCGCAAAGGAACCCTGTTTCTCCATCCACAATAACTTCTGGAATCCCACCTACTCTTGTACCTATACATGGTACTCCACATGCCATTGCTTCAAGTAGAACTAGGCCAAAGCTTTCCTTTTCAGATAACAGAAGCTTTAGATCACTTATTGAATATAACTCTTCAACATTGTCTTGTTTCCCTAAAAATAATACGTGATTCGTCAGTCCTTTTTCTTTTACAAGACGATTTACAACCGTTAGTTCTGGTCCATCGCCTACTAAGAGTAATTTTGATGGAATAAATGCCTGTATCTTTTCAAACGCTTGGATCACATCTGATACCCTTTTAACTTGCCTGAAATTCGAAACGTGAATCAGTATCTTTTCTTCAGGTAGAATCCCATACTCTCCTTTTAAATAACCTACATCTTTCTTATGGTAGACTCTTTCATCAACAAAATTATAAACAGGAACTAAATCCTTTTCTGGTTTGAGTAAATCATATGTTTGTTCGATTAATTGTTTTGATACTGCCGTTACCTTATCTGACTTTTCAATGCCAAATTTGATTAAATCACTAAGGGACGGATCATACCCTAAAACGGTGATGTCTGTTCCATGTAGAGTGGTAATAATTTTCACATCTCTATTCGCCATTTGTTTTGCTAACACCGCACAAACTGCATGTGGTACAGCATAATGAACATGTAATACATCCAACTCTTCTCGGTCAATTACCTCTGCCATCTTACTAGCTAATGCTAAATCATAAGGTGGGTATTGAAACACGGAGTAATGATTGACTTGTACCTCATGGTAATATATATTACAGTACACTTTGTTTAACCGAAAAGGAACACTGGAAGATATAAAATGAATTTCATGTCCTCGTTCAGCCAACAACTTTCCTAGCTCTGTTGCAATAACCCCAGAACCACCAACCGTCGGATAGCATGTAATGCCAATTTTTAGCTTCATCGCCTCTCCCCTAACATGCCCTCCCCTATAAGAAGTGGCTTTTTACTTAAAAACCCTTCTGCATAAGATACACCGGCTTCTTGACCAAATATTTTCTCTCTATTGATAACTCTTTCAATATAGCCATTCATTAATGGTGTATCAATGCTTTCTGACGTCTTTATAAATTGACTTTCATACGCTTTTAAACTCTCTATTTTAGAATCAATACTCTTACTGATATCAATTAGGAATTGCGGAGGATGAAAACCATTAATAAAATAATAAAAGGTGTTATTAATCTTATGAGCAGGCAGAGATTCTGATACTTCATACTTTTTTATTCCTGCAGAAAATACTGCTTCCTCTATAATTTGTGTACAATTCCCATGGTCAGGGTGACGATCGATAGAGTACGGCGTAAAAATAAAAGTAGGACGATACTTCCTAATCACATAAACGACTCGTTTAATTGCCTCCTCCGTAAGAAATAACCCTCTGTCTGGAAGCCTTATGTTTATCCGCATATCTATACCTAAAATAGCTGCAGCCTTTTCTGCCTCAACATGTCGAGTGGCAACATCACCGTTTGATGATAGCTCTGCTTCTGTTAAATCACATATCCCGATCTTCCAGCCCAGCTTTTTGTATTTAGCAATTGTTCCAGCCATTCCAATTTCAACATCATCAGCATGTGCTCCAAATGCTAAAATATCTAGTTTATTTGGATTCCTTTGATTTTTGTTCATGTACCAATGTCCTCCAACCAAAATCTCCTCTTTCAAGCCCATGAATCAATATCTCTGCCGTACCCATATTTGTAGCAAGTGGAATATTATAAACATCACACAGCCTTAAAAGAGCCGTTATATCAGGTTCATGTGGTTGAGCAGTTAATGGGTCTCGGAAAAAGAATACGGCATCCATTTCATTTTTGGCGATTAATGCACCAATCTCTTGGTCTCCACCAAGAGGACCTGATTGAAGTCTAGTAATTCGTAAGCCTGTTGCTTCCATAATTCTTAATCCTGTCGTTCCAGTTGCAAAAAGCTCATGTTTTTGAAATACATTTTTATAGGCTGTTGCAAATTGAACAAGGTCTGTCTTCTTGTTATCATGAGCTATTAAAGCAATTTTCATAGGTCTTCTCCTTTACTCTAGAATATTTTCAAGACCATATACTAGTAAATCAATTTTCATTACCGTATCTATTGCTAACTTAACTCCAGACATGAAAGAAGCGCGATTATATGAATCATGCCTTATCGTTAAGGTTTGACCTTCACCACCAAATAAAACTTCCTGGTGTGCAACTAGGCCTGGCAACCTTACACTATGTAGTCGTATGCCGTCATACTCGGCTCCTCTAGCCCCTTCAATGTGTTCATATTCATTAGGATGTCCCTGTTTTTTTGAATCTCTAACTTGAGCTATTAATTCAGCTGTTTTAATACCAGTTCCACTAGGAGCATCTAGTTTTTGATCATGGTGAAGCTCTATTATTTCAATATCTTGAAAATACTTAGCAGCCATTTGTGAGAATTTCATCATTAATATAGCACCGACTGCAAAATTCGGAGCAATAATGGCACCTAGCTTCTTATCCTCCACTAGTAGTTCAAGTTCCTTTAAATCATCCTGGGTAAATCCAGTTGTACCTACTACCGGCCTCACACCATATTGAATCGCAATCTTTATATGAGCTCTACCAATTTCTGGCGTTGTTAAATCGAGTAACACGTCAGCATTTACTTCTTGTAGGCATCGTTCTAAGTCTGTAAAAATGACGGCATCTAAAGGTGGGAGACCCTCAATATCAGAGATTTTTTTACCTTCGTTTGTTCTATCTACAGCACCTACTAGTATGAAATGTTCCGTTTTATGTATCAACTCAAGTGCTTCTCGGCCCATTCTACCACGTGGGCCAGCAATCACAATTTTAATAGGCTCCATCAATATCACTCCAAATTTTATTGTTTTTTAGTCCAGCGATCTTTATCTCTTGTCTTAAACTTCTTCATGACCAGTTCATGTGATTCTTCTAAATCAATATGTAGAGAATTTGCAAGGCAAGTTAAGACAAATAACATATCTCCTACTTCTTGCTCCATCGACTTTTCATCCTCTGAAGTTTTTTTTGGCTTTTCTCCATAATAGTGATTTACCTCTCTAGCTAATTCTCCTAGTTCTTCGGTTAAACGAGCAAGCATAGCTAAAGGACTAAAATAACCTTCCTTAAATTGTCCTATGTAATCATCGACTTCCTGTTGAATTTCCTTCATCGTTTTAGGCACACAAATCACCTCACATTTTCTTCTTTCATGTTAGCTAAAAGATGGATATTTGACAAATATTTAACTTACAGAAATGGTTAAATTGCTATAATAGAACGAAATCATCTATAATAGTGACGGACTATTATTTCATACATACTGGGGGATTTTGCATTGTTTGGTCGTATAAGAGTCGTAAATATTCTATTTATTTTACTAGGTTCTGCTATTTTTTCCTTTGGACTTGTTACTTTTAATATGCAACATAACCTAGCAGAAGGTGGCTTTACTGGAATCACCTTACTTTTATTCTTCTTATTTGAATTCGATCCATCCATTACAAATTTACTATTAAATATTCCTTTATTTGTGATAGGGTGGAAAATTTTAGGAAGAACTTCCTTTATTTACACAATTATTGGTACTGTCAGTGTATCGGTTTTTTTATGGATATTCCAAAGGTATCCAATGTTGATTCATTTAGAAAATGATATGACATTAGTCGCCTTATTTGCAGGTGTATTCATTGGAGTTGGACTCGGAATCATTTTTAGATACGGTGGTACAACAGGTGGAGTAGATATCATTGCGAGACTAACCCACAAGTATATTGGATGGAGTATGGGAAAAACGATGTTTCTATTTGATTTATTTGTGATTGCGCTTTCCATTGTTACGTATTTGTCCTACCGTGAAGGAATGTATACGCTAGTAGCAGTCTTTATTGGGGCTAGAGTAATTGATTTTATGCAAGAAGGGGCATACTCTGCTAAGGGAGCAACCATTATCTCAGACAAAAACAATGAGATTGCCGATGCCATTATGAAGGAAATGGAGCGAGGCGTTACAATCCTTAAAGGACAAGGTTCGTTTACAAAGCTAGATAAAGAGGTACTCTATTGTGTAGTAGGAAGAAATGAAATCGTAAAATTAAAAAACATCATTACATACATAGATCCACATGCTTTTGTTGCTGTATCGGATGTACATGATGTATTAGGAGAAGGGTTTACTTTAGATGAAAATAAAAATCCGCTGAGGGATGAATAATCATCAAAAGTTAGAAGATGAATACTATACAAAAAAAAATGTCCTACCTGGTAATCAAGTAGGACATTTTTTTAATCTTCGTTATTCATACCTGTATAAATTAAGATTAGTCGAACTAATTCTAATACAGCTACGAGTGCTGCTGCAACATATGTTAACGCTGCTGCATTTAATACTTTGCGTGTATCTCGCTCTTCCTCATTTCTAATAATTCCAGCCGATACCATTTCATTCATTGCACGATTAGAGGCATCGAACTCAACTGGCAAAGTAACTATTTGGAACACAACAGCTACTGCCATAAATACGATACCAAGTAATACTAAACCACTTATACTAGCAAGGAATCCAATTAAAATAAGAATCCAAGAGAAATTAGATCCAATATTAGCAACAGGAACTAATGCATGTCTAAAGCGCAAGAATGCGTATTCTTGTTGGTCTTGAATTGCATGTCCTACTTCGTGAGCAGCCACTGCAGCTCCTGCAATAGAATCACCGTGATAGTTATGACTAGAAAGTCTTACTGTTTTTGAGCGTGGATCATAGTGATCAGAAAGCATACCAGGTGTTTCTTCAATCCCTACATGGTATAATCCGTTGTCATCAAGAATCTTTCTAGCTACTTGTGCCCCATTCATTCCTGATGAAGAACTTACTTTCGAGTATTTCTTATAGGCGCTCTTTACTCTCATTTGAGCCCATAATGGAATTATGATGATTAAGGCAAAATAAATAATAAAACTCATTGTTCATCCTCCATGATAGCAATATACTTAGTTATATTCTAATCGTGATGATAACGAGTGTCAATTAATTCGCAGTATTAGTCATTTAATCGCTTTCTCGCTGCATGTTTTTCTTTATCACCCTTATATTTTCTCCAACCTACGTAAGTTAATGTAAGGATGATAGCACTTCCAGTTGAAATCATCACCCAAATTAACGATGGATCTGCATCGTCCTTTTTCATTTGCTTAAACATTCTCGTTAATTCCTCTTCAATTACATTCATGTGATCCATTTTGGAATCGTTTGTTAAAAATTCACCTCGATATTTATCTAGAAATGTAACAAAACTATCGATTCGCTGTGAATCCTCAGCCTCTAGATCCAGTCTTACGCTTGGATAAATCATTTGATATTTACCTAAAAATTCATTTAACTGGTGATTAAAATGTTGACTATTCCCTTCACTTACAGCCTCTTTCATCGATTGGAAAGTTGTCATGACAGAACCTTCCATTTCCGTCCATAATGGTTGGTGCTCTGACTCAATAGCATCGACAACTAGTCGAAAAGTTGTTACAGATTGGACACGCTCCTCATGAGGCATTGAAATAGTAGTAAGTGCAAGACTAGCGTCTTCATATGTAGCTGTTATGATTCGTAATTCATCCATAGATAGCATAGACTCATGACTCAGAAGCTTTGAAAACTGGTCAGAGAAATACGATAATAATTTGCTTGCATCTTCATACTTTTGTTGTTTAACAAGCTGAAGTGCCTGGTCTGCCACTATATCGAGGTCTTCCCAGTTATGTGTATGATTCGCATGACTAACTGAAGGCATGATAGCAAATATAATGGCCAATATCATCATCATTTTTTTCATACTTGTCCCCCCCCTAACTACTAATAGATTGTATGAAGGGTAGGACAAGAGTAGACCTTTACAAGGTTAATTGAGTGCGATTTTTTTTAAGACATAAATAATATGTAATCACTAATGCTGTAATACTCAACCAAAACGTAAAATAGCCAATTTGGGGTATGTAGTCATCTAATCTATATTTCGGATACATAAAGAAAACATAGTCAATGACATCATTATGTAACGTCCAGATACCAGCTATTACTAGATGAATCCACTTTATCCGGTAATAAGGGGCATACAATAACCCTTGTACTGCCATTGCACCATGAGAAATGATTAACATATAGCCAGCCCAGGAAAGGCTACCATGTATAATTAATACGAGTACATTCATCACTACTGCCCATAATCCATACTTAAATAATGTCACAATTGCAAGTGCTTCAAATAAAGGAGCATTTTTTTTCATGATAAAGGCTATAAGAACAAAGACAAAGAATAATGAGGCTGTCGGACTATCAGGTACAAATATAAAAAAAATAGAAGGGGTTTGTTCTAGTTGCCACCCATACCAATCATATCCATAAATGGTCCCGCCAATGTTTATAAATAGCAGTAGCCAAAGAAACCATTTTTTACTTAGAAACATTTGAAACCATTTCAACATAAGTATCACTCCTTTTGGAATCTCTACCCTAGATTCTTTGTAGTCAAAAAAAGCTGACGTTAATCGTCAGCTTTTCGTAACTATTCTTCTTTGCCGATATTTACAACAAACTCAGCAAGCTTTTGTAGTTCTTCATCGGTACCTTTAAAGATGCCACTTGGCATGTTCCCTTGACCGTTTTTTGCAATATTTGCAATTTCTTCTGCCGTTAAATCAAGACCAACAAGTGTTGGTGCTGCAGGTCCACCAGCAAGGTTATTACCATGACATGATAAACAGGTATTAGCTTCAAGGATTTTGTATCCTTCTGCTTCTGTATCAATGGCAACCTCCTCAACGATTTTACCCATCTCAGCTTTTGCTTCCCAGTCTGTTTGAGCTACCGATTCCCAAGTTAGGAAAATCGTTGCAGCAACACCTAGTAACATCATACCTACTGCGACAGGACGTTTTGTAGGACGTCGTTCCGGTCCACGGTCCAAAAATGGAGCTAGCATTAGTGCACCAAATGCTAAACCTGGCATTATAATTGCACCAATTACTGTATAAGGACCAGCTGCAAACTCATATTTTAAAAGTTGATAAAGGAATAAGAAATACCAGTCAGGTAATGGAATATACCCAGTATCAGTTGGATCTGCCAAACGCTCCAATGGTGGTTGATGTGCAACTGTTAAACATAGAAAACCAATTAAGAAAACAGAACCTACTAACCATTCCTTCAATAGAAAGTTAGGCCAAAAGGCTTCTGTTTTACCAGGAAATTCAGAATAATCCTTCGGAATATTCGGTTTACGTTCAGCAGGAACGCGCGAATCCCCAACAAATTTCATACCTTTTCCACGATGCATTTGAAATTCCCCTCCTTTTGTAAGGTGGTTATATTTTTAGTAGACCTAGTATTATAGTGGTCCTGAAATACCTTGCTTTCGAATCATAATAAAGTGGGCTCCCATTAACCCTAGTAATGCACCAGGCAAGAAGAAAACGTGGATTGCAAAGAAACGAGTTAACGTTTGAGCACCTACGATTTCAGGGTGACCAGCTAATAAAGTTTTTGCCATCTCACCAATAAATGGTGTTGCAGCTGCAATCTCTAAACCTACCTTCGTTGCAAATAGTGCCTTCATATCCCATGGTAATAAATATCCAGTGAAACCAAGTCCTAACATTACGAAGAAGATAAGAACTCCTACTACCCAGTTTAATTCACGCGGCTTTTTATATGCACCTTGGAAAAACACACGAAGAGTATGTAGGAACATCATTACGATTACCAAACTTGCTCCCCAGTGGTGCATACCACGAACAATTTGTCCAAATGCTACTGAATTTTGTAAATAGTATACTGATTCCCATGCATTCTTAATATCAGGTACATAATACATTGTTAAAAACATACCAGATAAAATTTGGATAACTGTTACGAAGAATGTTAATCCACCAAAACAGTATACAAATGCAGAGAAGTGATGAGCAGGGTTAACGTGTTCAGGAACCTCATGGTCCGCAATATCGCGCCACATCGGCGTAATATCTAAACGCTCATCTACCCAATCATAAATCTTGTTTAACATCTATTACGCCTCCCCTCTTGGTTTTGCTTTTCCTAAGTATAGCTTTCCATCTTTAACTTCTGAAACATAAACATCTAATGGTGCTAGAGGCGGTGTACCTGGAACGTTCGTCCCATCTTTTTCATACAATCCATAGTGACATGGACAGAAGAACATATTAGGATTAGCTGGATCTGAATTCCAGTTTACCGTACAGCCAAGATGTTTACAAACAGGCGATAATGCCACGATTTCACCAGCTTCATTCTTAAACACCCATGCTGATTTTGGTTCTTCAGACTCATACCAAGCATCCACTTGGTGAATCGTAAAGTCAAAACGCTTTGGTTCGTTTGTAATATCTTCAACATTTGCAACTGCCACTAAGTCTGTTTCTTCAGCAGGACGTAATACTGGATCTAACGCAAATCTAACCATTGGCATCAACATACCTGCTGCCATAAAACCACCAACACCAGTAAGGGTATAGTTTAAGAATTGACGTCTTGAAACCCGATGCTTTTTCTCACTCATCATTTTCCCCCCTCTATCAAAAACTAAGTCCGTTCGGACATACTTTTACACTTTAAAACTAGGACATTCCTATGATATATCAATATGTAAAAGAGGTCAATAATATCATTTTCATAAACTCCGTTTGCTATGTATAAAAAATTCCTAATTTCTCCACGCATTTAATATTTGTGGAACAACTTGTTGTACTTGATCGGTAACGATTTTTTGCTTGTATTTATTCTCAACATGCTCTAATGGAACAGCAGGAAGCCATAAGAGAGATGAGCCGAGTTCATTTTCATATTGCTTCCAATCTGCATCACTTGTCATATACAGAACGTGCTTCATACCTTGATTCAATAGTTGCTTTTTTAACGTTTGAATCCGTTCAAACTCTCCTTCTATTGAATCAGCCTTCCAATATGTGAACGATGGCATAAGGAACAATCGTCCTTTAAATTGTCTTTCAACTTCAAGACTAAGGGTTGTTATAAATTCCCCCTGAAGGACTATGTTCTTCATCTGATCACCGAATCCGATTGGGATGAGTGGAATCAAGGCAGTGTCCACATATTCCTTTGATTGCAAGTAAAGATCAATGTCGGTCGTTAACCATTTCATGTTTTGACCTCCTTGTATTCATTGTGTTTCATTTCACTACTATTAAAACACAGAACCACTCTTCCTTTCATTACTTTCACAACTTTCAAAGTTTACTATCTCTCTTTTTTCTACCATTGTTCACAAAACGTTCTTATTTTATTACAAAATAGACACCCCTCAGTTAGGAAGGGTGTCTTGCAAGTTTTTTAACTTTTGTGTAAGTTTTACAAACTCCTCTTGGTTTTGATTATCAAGCGCATCATCAATCAACTTTAGGAGCGTATCTTTTTGAAACGAAAATATCGTTTCCTCAAGGAATTTTTCTGCCAATTGCTTATCATTTTCTGTAATTTGTAAATGCTTTGGCATGAAAGGATTTTCCTCTAACACTAATACGTAGTGAGAAGAATGGTAGGATTCTCTGAAATTTAATTGAATATATATATCCTCTTCTCTATTTAAACGAATATCATGAAAGGATTTCTCAGCATCTGTCGTCATTACATTTTCCTTATAAAATCGAAATGGAACATCATCTACACAATGAGTTGACATGATAATTCCTTTTGGGCAATATTGTGCTTGCTCTACGAAATGAACTTTTTTCATTAATTGATCATGACTCATTAAATAATTTAAAATCCACACACATTCTCTTCTCTTGAGCTGGTAATTATTAAGGAACCACCTAATAAATTCTTTTTTTTCATTGACAGAAACAGGGGATGCCATTTTTGTCCCTCCTCTGCTATTGTTGAGATGAAGATTAAAGAGGACTTACTGTTTCATTAAAATTTCGTTCCTTCTATTGAAATATCCTTCTATGTTTATATTTTTAATTGAAGTAACATTTCTTCGATGTCATATCTTGTCTGATCCATTTTAATGATCTCCTCAAATACATTTATTGCCTCTTTGATTAACCCTTCATCTATAAGAAAGCGTCCATATTCTTCAAGAAAATCAGCTTTATCTTTAAAAAAAGTATATGCACTACGGTAGTGGTTTAATGCATCTGAATATTCTTCAAGTTCTTTCTTAGCTGTAGCAAGATCCCATATCATTTGAGGATCCTCGTCACCATTTTCTATTGCCTTTTCAACGAAAGGAACGACTTTATCATATGACTCTTCCTTCATGTAAATTCTTGTCAGTAAATAGGAAGCTTCTAATGATTCGTTGTCTAGTTCATAAGCTGATTCTAAAAGCTGCTTCCCCTTCTCTACATCCCCTAATTTCATAGACAGCTTGCCACCGAAAATAAGAAGTTCTTTATTATAATCATCCAATTTTAGCCCTTCTACTACGGTTTTCATCGCTTCATCAAGTAGCTCTTCCGCTTCGTAGGCTTTGCCAAGAACGAGATAAAGGGGAGTGTACTGCGGATCTAAATCCTTAAGATCCAATAGCTTCTGTATGGCTGTTTTATACTTTTCTGCTTGGTATGCTGCACATGCAAAGCCAAATAGACTATCTATTTCAATTTGTTCCTCTAATCCTGTTTCATATTGAGTAAATGCTTCTTCAAATCGACCAACAGCGGTATAACATTCAGCTAACCGTAGATGAACATTTATTTCTCCAATTTTTTTCTGGTCCTTTAACACTGCTTCGTAATAGGGAATACTTTGTCTATAGTTCCCTCTGCCCGAATAAAACTCACCAAGCGCAAACATAATAATAGGATTTCCCGGCTTTAATGTTTTTGCTTGAAGTAGCTTTTGCTCTGCCACTTCATCTAAACCTTGCATTTGATACAAGTCCGCTAGTAAAATTAATGCTCTTGGGTATTCAGAGTCTGTACCACTTACTCTTCCAAGTAATTGAATCGCTTCTTCTTCATCATCTAAATCAATATAAATTTCTGCAAGTAAAAGTAGAATTTCACTTTCGGCCGGATATCTTTCAAGGAGGATGTTTGCTAGATTTCTTGCTTCTTCAATAAAACCAAACTGATAGTACGAGTGAGCAATAAAAAATTTTTCTTCATCATTTACAGATTGACTTAGTTTCTCTAACTGGGATAGCCCCTTTTCAACATCACCATATTCTAAAAATCGTACTGCTTTTTCAATTAAATTCATGATCTACCTCATTGTCTATAAAAGTTTAATAATACTATTCAAAGGTAGAAGCAAAATAACCAGGAACTTTTATCACAACTTGTTCACCGAATCCTGGATTTATGTAAAAATGATCTCCAACTTTTATTGTTCTACCTTTGTGAACAGTAATGATTGGCTTATCCATATCATATTTAACTTCACCTAAATTATCAAATCCGACGTCCTTTTTAGGATATAAATTATAATCTACATCCCCTCCAATACGGATATCGCCTTTTAATGGATAGATTCCAATTCGGCAAAGAACGTTTCGTGGTAAAGGTTCTCCAGTAGAAGGTACAAAAGGAATAGTTGGAATTTGTTCCTGTAGACAAAGTTCCTGCCAGAATTCCGTGACTTTCTTAAATTTATTTTTCGTGAAGTCTTCCCTCCATATGGGAACGATACACGGGTAATACGGATATAGAGCATCTCTTATCCATCCCCATGCGACACGTCCCAGATCTTGTTCACTTAAGCTAACGAATATAACTGGTATTTTATACCTTTTACATTGTCTTATAAGGCTTGGAGTTAGAGCACGAATGGGAATTTTAATACCAATGGAGTAATCAATGGGGCTATTGATCATCCTATGTTTTGCTTTTTTGAGTTTAGATAATAACTGCGCCTCATAGTCTATCGTGATTGTGAATAAGACGGTTGTACATCCCTTACTAATGAGTTTTTCCTTCATATAATTCTTCAGTGTTAAAAAGTTGTTTAATTCCTCAATTTGAAAATCAAGCATAACATGTCCAGGGGTTAACAAATATTCTGATACATCCATTTTAAAAAAATCGACTCTATTCATTTGACGTGCTATGTAGTCAATTTTGTTATTCTTAATCGTGAACGAGCACTGTACAATGTCCCGCTCCTTTTTTACATTCGCACGGTCAATTACATATGTCATAGCTTCTCCCCCCTCACTTTTAGCTAGTCCAAATACTTCCTTATGACAAGCTATGTTGTAAGACGGGAAAGTATGTACAAATTTAATTGAAAACTTTATCTACCATCAAGGAAATAAACCGGCAAGAAGAAAAGAAATTTGACATCAGAGGAGCTCTTGCTCACATAAAAGGGCAAACCCATAAGGATTTGCCCTTTTTTATGTATTAATTTGTTATCTTTTCTATATCTTCAAAAAATGTTGGATATGATACTGCAATTGATTCAGTATCATGGATGAACATATCACCTTTACTAACAAAAGAGGCTATCGAAAGCATCATACCAATCCGATGATCTCCATGGCTAGTTACTACAGCTGCTTCAAGTTCCGTCTTCCCTTTAATAATCATTCCATCTTCTGTTGCCTCAATATTTGCCCCTAATTTCGTTAGTTCATCGACCACAGTCTGGATACGGTTTGTTTCTTTTACTTTTAACTCACTCGCATCTTTAATGTAGGTAACACCTTTTGCTTGAGTAGCCAACAAAGCTATGATAGGAATTTCATCAATTAATCGAGGTATCATTTCACCGCTAATTTCAATGCCATTTAGACTTGAATATGACACATGAATGTCAGCAAATGGCTCATTGTTTTTTTCATTTACATTATGGAACGATAGGTTTGCACCCATTTGTTTTAAAATATCAATAATCCCTGTTCTTGTAGGGTTGATTCCGACATTTTTTAGGACAAGGTTACTATCTGGAACAATCGCGCCTGCAACTAGGAAAAAGGCAGCTGATGAAATATCACCGGGAACAAATATCGTGGTACCTTTTAATGATTGTCCACCTTGAACCGAAACTGATAAGCCATTTATTTTTACTTCCACCCCAAAAGCTTGAAGCATTCTTTCTGTATGATCTCTTGACTTGTGAGGTTCGGTTACAGTTGTTTCGCCATTACTGTTTAAACCTGCTAGAAGGATAGCTGACTTAACTTGCGCACTCGCGATTTTTGATGAATACTGAATTGCTGTTAGGCTCCCACCCCTTATCGCTAATGGAGTATATTGTCCATTCTTCCTTCCATCAATTCGTGCTCCCATCAATCTAAGAGGTTCTGTTACTCTTTTCATTGGCCGTTTGGCAATAGAATCATCACCAATTACACACGCATGAATAGGAATACCAGCTAAGATCCCTAACAGGAGCCTCGTCGTTGTACCAGAATTTCCAACATCTAAAATAGCTTGAGGCTCCTGTATACCATTCCAACCTAACCCCCTCACGGCTACATTGTCATTTTTTCTTACAATTTCTACACCCATTTTTTCAAAGCAAGCAATTGTACTTAAGCAGTCCTCACCTGGTAAAAAATGCTGAATGGTCGTTTGACCTTCAGCCACGGATCCGAACATAACTGCTCTGTGTGAAATAGATTTATCTCCTGGAACGTTTATGGTTCCATTCAACGTTTTCAAATAGTTGTTAATCATTTTCATGAGTTGTATTCCTCCTAGCGAGACAAATACGTATCGAACTTGTATTCTTGTAAGCAAACAATCGCTCTCAGACGGTCTTCCTCCGTTTGAAAGCTTAAGCGTAACACACCATATATATCTTCTCTCGCTTCTATAATTCTAATATTTGTAATACTAATTCTGTTCGTTGCTATTATACCAGTAACTTCTGAGATTACACCTGGATAGTCAGGAACATCAACAAACAAATCGTAAAAAGCAGGAATGGCACCTTTGGAATCAACTGGTAATCCATCCCTATAGTTTTTGGCTGACTCAAAGTATCGATATATCTCATCAGCATTCACCGAATCTATCATTCCTTGGACTTTCTTCATTTCTTCCATCCATTTAGTAAATAACTGTAATAGCGCTTCCCTATTATGTATTAGAATATCACGCCACATGGAAGGATTTGAAGAGGCAATGCGAGTAATATCTCGAAATCCACCTGCTGCAAGTCTACTTAAATCATGTTCACTATCTTGATAAGAAGCGACATTATGTACGAGACTAGCGGCGATAATGTGAGGAAAATGACTGATTACACTTGCAATTCGATCATGCTCTTCGGCTGACATTTGAAGGAAATTTGCTTTTGTACCAGATAGGACACTTTTCAACTCTTCTAGTTTCTCTGTTGGAGTGCTCTCAAAAGGGGTTAAAATATAGAAAGCATTTTCGAAGAGGTGACCCTTTGCAGCCTCAATGCCTGATTTATGTGAACCAGCCATTGGGTGTCCGCCAATAAAATAAGTATTCTTTTGTTTTATTTGCTTACTCTTATCTAGAATTTGTTTTTTTGTGCTTCCAACGTCCGTAATAATGACTCCTTCTTTGAGACAAGCTCTAGAGAGTTGTTTTAAGATTTCTTCAGTTTGCACAACAGGTGCCGAGATAATAATAACGTCTGCCTTTTCCGCTTCTGTTAATAAATCGTGTCCAATTACATCAATTACATGAAGGGAAAGAGCTTTATTGACTTGTTCCTTTTGTATATCATAACCAACAATCGTTACCTCAGGATTTCGCTTTATCGCTAAAGCTAATGATCCACCGATAAGGCCTAGGCCAATCATTAATATACGCTTCTTCATGTAATCACCTCTTTCATTATCGTTAATTCAGTTTGCGCCAGGTCTTTAAACCCAGAGGGATAACTAGTTGTTTTACTGGTGGTTCTTACTTTAATGAACCCTTATATGTCCGTTTTAATTAGAGAAAAAGGCAGGCTTTCACCTACCCTACGAACTGACTAATTAGGACACCTGTTCTTTTACTTTAAGCATTTTGGATAAAATGGAAATAATCTCCTCATTATCTTCTTTACACCCTACTGTTATACGAATACATGTAGGGAAGCCAAGAGCATTGCCTGATCTTACTATATATCCATGCTTTAATAAATATTGAAACACTTCATTTCCTTGTAAAGGGGCAAAGTCCAATAAAATAAAGTTCCCTTGAGTTGGATAATAGTTAACATGATGAGAATCACAAAAGTCTATAAACTGCTGTATTCCTTCTCGATTTTTCAGCTTACATTTATCAACGAACATTTGGTCAGATATAGCTGCAGTTGCAGCTACCTGTGAAAAGCGCGAAGTATTGAAGGGTTCTCTTACAGGTTCAATTTTCTTAATAAAATCAGCATTCCCTATCCCATAACCGATTCTTAAACTGGCTAATCCATATATTTTAGAAAACGTTCTTAATATCATCATATTAGGAAATCTCTCTAATAAAGGAACCGTTTCAGGATAATCATTGGCAACTACATATTCATAATAGGCCTCGTCTATAACGACTAATGTTGTTGATGGGACCTTCTCGATAAAAGATAGTAAGTTCTTATCTGTCACATAGTTTCCAGTTGGATTATTAGGTGAACAAATCCAAACGACTTTTGTATGTTCATCAATCTCATTGAGCATTCCTTCTAGGTTATGCTCTCCGTTTAGTAATGGAACTTCACGGATTTCTGCTCCCTCAATGATTGCATTATGCTTATATTGCGGGAAGGTTGGTGTAGCCATAACAGTATTGCTGCCTGGACTAAGTAAAGCACGACAAATGATTTGAAGCACTTCATCCGAGCCATTTCCGAAGATAATTTGAGAAGGCTCTACGTCTAAATGTCTTGCAAGTGTATCCCGAAGCTCTCCTGCATACCCATCTGGATATACTGCAACCTTACTTATATTGTTTAGTAATGTCTCGGTAACAACAGGAGAACAACCGTATGGGTTCTCATTTGACGCAAGTTTAACAATTCGTTCAAGTCCGTACTCCTTTTTTACCTCTTCAATCGGCTTTCCCGGCTGATAAGGTGTTAACGAAATAAGTTGTTCTTTAATATCCATACATATTTTCCTCTCTTACGACGAAATGGGTGATGTAATAGAGCTTATATACTTCTCAAACTCCCCCAAATATTCCCGTCTCGTTGCTTTATTTAATAAGCCTTCTTCCAACTCAGCTAACTTTCTTAAAATCGCACTCCCCATAATGATCCCATCACAGACAGGCATTAGCTTGCTAACTTGGTCTCGATTTGAAATACCAAATCCTACTGCGATTGGAACGGAGCTGTATTTTTTAACTTGGGTCAGAAATGAATAAATACTTTCATGAAGTTCATCCCTTATACCAGTGACTCCAAGTGAAGACACACAATACAAGAAGCCCTTTGATTCTTTTGCAATCATCTCAATGCGCTTTTCAGAGGTTGGTGCCACTAATGAAATATAAAGCATCCCTTCTTCATGACACTTCCTTCGAATTATGGTGCTTTCTTCATATGGCAAATCAGGTATGAGTAAACCATCCACATCATTTTGGTGCGCTAAAGCGAAAAAGGATTCTTGTTCTAATTGTAGCACAGGATTATAGTACGTAAAAAGAATAATCGGAATAGTAACTCCTTTTTTTCTCATTTCCCCGACAAGAGCTATCGCTTTTTTGATCGTCATACCATTTTTCAAAGCTTTTTCAGCTGCTTTTTGAATAATCGGACCATCAGCGAGTGGATCAGAATAAGGCACACCTAACTCTAATAGTGATGCTCCTGACCTCTGAAGGGACAATGCGATCTCGATTGTTGTTTCTTCATCAGGATATCCAGCCATGATAAAGGGAATAAATAAGAATTCAGTTGTTAGAATAGTTCTCTTTTGTACACGATTCATCACTTAGATCTCCTTCCAATCGACTCATGAGTGTGTATACATCTTTATCACCACGACCAGATAAACAAACTAAAATGGATTCACTCGCTTTCATCGTTTTTGCATAATCAATAGCTGTTGCTAATGCATGGGCAGATTCAATGGCTGGAATAATTCCTTCTGTTTTTGTCACAAGTTGTAAGGCATGTAATGCTTCTTCATCTGTTACGCTCGTATAATGGACTCTTCCACTAGTTGCAAAATGTGCATGTTCAGGACCAATTCCCGGATAATCCAATCCTGCAGATATAGAGTAAGGCTCAATAATTTGACCATGTTCATCCTGCAGAAGGTACGTTAAGGATCCATGTATTACTCCCTTTGCCCCTTTTGTGATGGTTGCAGCATGAAGGTTTGTCTCAATACCTTTTCCTGCTGCTTCAACCCCAACTAACTTGACGTCGTCTTGTAAAAAGGGATAAAACATTCCTGCAGCATTACTTCCGCCCCCAACACATGCCAACACTGTAGTTGGTAGTGTACCTTCACGTTCAATAAATTGTCTTTTTGCTTCATCTCCTATAACTCTTTGAAAATTTCTTACCATTTTGGGATATGGATGAGGACCTACGACAGATCCAATCATGTAAAAATGATCAATGCAATGTTGAACCCAATACCTAATTGCCTCATTTGTAGCATCTTTTAACGTCCGATTTCCACTTGTAACAGGAATTACTTCTGCACCAAGTAGCTTCATTCGAAACACATTTAAGGCCTGTCTTTTTACATCTTCTTCCCCCATAAACACCTTACATTGTAGACCAAATTTTGCTGCAACAGTGGCTGCCGCTACACCATGCTGCCCTGCTCCTGTTTCGGCAATAATTTTCTTTTTTCCCATTCGAACGGCTAACAAAGCTTGACCAATGGCATTATTGATTTTGTGAGCACCTGTATGATTCAGATCTTCTCGCTTAAAATAGATCTTTGCCCCTCCGCAAAGTTCAGTTAGATGATTTGCAAATGATAGAGCAGTGGGTCTACCGGAATACTCCTTTAAGATAGAATGATATTCTTCAACGAAAGATGGATCACTCATCGCTAAGTCTAATGCCTCTTCCATTTCCTCCAACGGCTTCATTAATGTTTCCGGAACAAATTTCCCTCCAAACTCTCCAAATCTACCATTTTTATCAGGATACGTTATTTGCACAGTTATACACCCTCTTCTCGATTGTCCTTATAATCGTTTCATCTTTTCTTTCTTTTTCTTCAATTCCAGAAGCTATATCAATTCCAAATGGCTCATAGTTTAATAGTGAATGAATATTATTTGCATTTACTCCACCGGCTATCCAGCAAGGAACGGCTTGAGCACTTGCCTCATTTATATAACTAGGTATGTGAGACCAGTCAAATGAAATACCCGTTCCTCCCCATTTTCCTTTTTGCTTTGAATCTATTACGTAACCATCCGCTACACCGTGAAATAATTTCATCTCCGAGAGGGAGTGCTCTCCATGATGTATGACTTTCCATACTTCTTTTTTTGTACGAGTCTTTAATTCTTTTAGAAGTAATGGTGGTTCTTTTCCATGACACTGTATAACATCTAGGGGAACCTCTTCTGCTACACGTACTATGTTTTCAACGGACTCGTTGACAAATACACCAACGATTTTTTTTGCATTCACCACTGGTTGCTTCTCAATCCATTTCTTTACTTCACTGCTTGTTACTTTTCTTTTACTCTCAGCAAATATCAACCCAACATAATCACAGCTACTAGACATAACTGTTTTCCAATCTGCGAAAGATCGATTACCACAGTATTTTAACAAAGGTCTATACAAGATGATCCTCTCCAAACAACTTCCTTATACCATTTCTTGGATTGGTTTCTCTCATAAAGGCCTCGCCAACTAAAATAGCCTTTGCACCCACTGACTTAATAAATTGTAAATCTTCGTGGGAATGAATCCCACTTTCGCTAACAACTAAACTATTTTTTGGTAAGGATGCAATGATCGTCTTCGTTTGTTGAATATTTGTATGAAATGATGACAAATCTCTATTATTTATTCCTATCACTTTTGGAGTAAATTCTTTTAATATTCCCTCTACTGTTTTTATCGAATGCACTTCTACTAAACACTCAAGCTGTAATTCCGCTGCTTGCATGTAAAACTCCTTTACTTGGACCGGGTCTAATATTTCCCCAATTAAAAGGATAGCATCTGCACCAATTAGTTTACTCTCTAAGATTTGTTTTTCATCTATTATGAAATCCTTTCTTAAAATTGGAACATCAACGACTCTTTTTATTTTAGTTAAATAATCTTTTGATCCGTGAAAAAATTGTTCATCTGTTAATACGGAAATGGCATCAACCCGCTCACTCATATAGTCCAGAGCAATTTCCAATGGATGAAATGGCTCTCTTATGACTCCCTTTGAAGGGGATGCCTTCTTAATCTCTGCTATCAGCCCAATATCTCTTTTAGGTTGGCTAAGAGAATGAAATAACGATCGATGGACAAAGGCTTCCGATTTATGGTGGACTATCTTACCTACTTCTTTCTTCTTGGCCTCTACAATTTTATTAAGCATAACGGTGCTCCTCCTTTTTACCAACAAGTGATAAGAAGTGGTAGAGTACTTGGTATGAATCTAATGCTTCCTTTGCAAGAATAATACCTTGGTGTATGGATGAAGCTATTCCTGACACATATAGCGCTGCTCCCGCATTTATAAGCACGATATTTGTTGCACTTTCGTTTGACACACGGTGAAAGATACTTTTTATTACTTCACCGCTTTGTTCAACAGAACTTGTTTGAATGTCTACAAGATTCCCAATTGGCAAACCAAATTCATGTGGGTGTATCGTATATCGGAAAATTTCATTATTTTTGAGCTCCACTATATCAGTTTCGGTGGTTACCGTTATTTCATCTAATCCATCTCTTCCAGTAACAAATAACACGTGGGTTGACCCTAATCTTTGAAGTGTTTTAGCCATCTTTTCTGCGAATTTTGTGTCATAAACACCAATAACTTGCCGCTTACACCTAGCTGGATTTGATAGTGGACCAAGTAAATTAAATGCAGTTCGAAAACCTATTTCCCTTCTAGTTTCAGCTGCATGTCTCATAGCAGAATGGTAATTAGGTGCAAATAAAAATGACATGGAATACTTCTCTAATGCATCTGACACATCTTCAGGTGTTGTTTGAATAGGTATTCCTAAATATTCCAGTACATCTGCACTACCACTTTTAGAGGAAACAGCTCTGTTCCCGTGCTTCGCAACTTTAACCCCTAATGCCGAAACGACAAGAGCCGTTGCTGTTGAGATGTTAAAACTCGATACCCCATCTCCACCAGTACCACATGTGTCAATCACATGTTCAGTTGATAGAGTAGGAATTGCCTTCATATGTTTACGCATCGCTTTTGCAAAGCCGGTTAGCTCATCGACGGTCTCTCCTCTAAGTCTAAGCATCGATAGTAAGCTTGCGATTTGACTAGCTGTTGCCTCACCCCTCATTATTTGATTCATAATTGTTTCAGCCTCATACTCAGTAAGTGTTCGTCCTTCAATGCACTCCTTTAACAAGTCCCTTAACATGTTATTCTCTCCTCTTTGCTAAACGTCTTCTCAGCTAACTTTATGGCCTTAATAACTCCACTCGCCTTATTAATCGTTTCTTTCCATTCTAATTCAGGGTCAGAATCTGCGACGATCCCCGCACCTGCTTGAACATAAGCATGCTTATCTTTAATAACTGCTGTACGAATTGCGATACATGAATCGATATTTCCATCAAAGCCTATATAAGCAACTGTCCCAGCATAAATATTTCGTGCAACAGGCTCTAATTCTTGGATAATCTCCATGGCTCTTACCTTTGGGGCTCCTGACACCGTTCCTGCAGGAAAGGACGCTAATAATGCATCAATAGGTGAAACATCGTCTTTAAGAAGTCCTGTAACTTTTGAAACGAGATGCATGACGTGAGAAAAATAATGAAGCTCTTTTATCATTGGGGTCTTGATACTACCAAATTCAGACACTCGCCCAAGGTCATTTCTAGCAAGATCAAGAAGCATATAATGCTCTGCTTGCTCCTTTTCATCTCTCTGAAGCTCTTCTGCTAGAATTTGATCCTCCTCTTCTGTTTTTCCTCTTCTTCTAGTTCCAGCAATAGGATGGATTTCGAGATGGCCATTTGAAACTTGAATTAATTTCTCCGGAGAACTACCTACAATCTCACAATCTTTCAGTTTTATATAAAACAAATACGGAGAAGGATTCACAAGTCGTAAAATACGATATAAATCAAAACCTTTGGCAGTAACTGGAATTTTAAATCGCTGTGAAAGTACGGTTTGAAATACATCCCCAGCAGCAATATATTCCTTTATCTTTTGAACATGTCTGATGAACGCTTCCTTCGTATAACTTGAAGTAATCTCGTTAAAATCGATTTCAACATCTGGGGAAGCGAACAATAAATCATGCGATACTTTTGCATTTTTAACCTTTTCAAATCTGTCATTTATTTTTTTGTTTGCCATATAAAAAATTTGCTTTTTCTCTTCGAGTTGTTCATTTCCACTTAGCCTAGCAAAATGTATGAATGTTATTTTCTTTGTTAGGTGGGAAAAGACCACAATTGTTTCACAGTATAATAAATGATAGCTTTTAAGCTTGAGATCGTTCTGTTTATGTTTTGGTACTTTCTCAAAGGTTGATACTGCATCGTAACCAATATAGCCAACTCCACCTCCTGTAAAGGGTATTGGTAAATCAAGTTCTTTAATTTTTAGTAGAGCATTCACAAAGCACAAAGTTTCTTCCAATTGTACGGAATTAAATAAAGATGCCCCCTCTTGGTCAAGGACATGTAACTCATCATTTTTTTCCTCAATTGATAAAAATGGATTTAATCCTATAAAAGAATAGTTGGACCAAGGCGATTGTTCATCATTACTCTCTAATAAATATACAGCTTCATTTTGAAGCGATTGAAATAATTGAATAGGTGTTAGTGTATCGACATGATACGATCTTGAAACAGGAATAGTTTGATAGTGGACTGTATCTTCTAAAAATACAGCTTCTTCATTTGTGGACATTATAACTCACTCCTCCAATCGAATGTTCGAATGGAGAATGAGAAAGATAGGAGTATTTAAAAAATAAAAACCCAAAGACACCTCATCGTCTTTGGGTAGAAAATTAATTTCACTCGGCTAACCTCATCTATCTCAACTCATTCTCATCTACCCTATAAAAAACAACTCAACTCTTAACTACTCTCTAAACTAACTACTCTAACTATTACAAATAGTATTACAACTCATCGTCCTTTGTCAACCTGAGATCAGGACGTAATATAATAGCACCTTCTTGATAGATATGCTCTACCTCTGTTTGGGATAAGGATGTATTCACATTCATCATTACTCGAATACAATGACGAAGTGATCCAGGCACGTTTATTTCTTTCATACACATTACTGGCACAAAAGTAAAATTTTCTATATTTCTTAACGCTTTTGCGGGAAATTCAGCCGTAATATCATCAGTAACAGAAATATACATAGAGGCAATATCTGATGGATCAAGATTGTTCACACGGACCATTTCTCTAACAAGAGCTTCTGTACGTGATATAATTTCCTCTGCGCTGTCGCTTTTTATCGTAGTGGCCCCTCTAATCCCTCGAATCATCATAATCATGCACCTCCGTATTTGTGTAGAATTTCTAACAGTAAATCTTCTTGTACCTCTTCTACAACCACAACCCCTACTTTCTTCATCAATACCATGCGAATCATTCCATTTACGGACTTTTTATCTTTTTTCATTCGTTCAACAAGAGCAGAATACGAAATGTTTGATGGAAGTGTCGGGTATCCCAGTCCTTTAAACCACTCTTCTAATTCCGAGGTAGGTAACGTAACCGCAAGGACCTTTTCACTTACCTTCATTGCGAATATCATTCCAATAGCAACTGCATCCCCATGACTAATGGTACCATAACCTAGTTCAGCTTCTATTGCATGTGCTAATGTATGTCCAAAATTCAAATGAGCTCGGATCCCTGCTTCCTTTTCATCTATCCTTACAATAGCAGCCTTCACTTTTATTCCTTTTAACAAACCAGTCTCTAAGACTTGACCCCTTAAATTCTGCAGTTGAGGGGCAGATTCTTTTAACCAATCATAAAAACTGTTTTCTGCAATAAGAGAGTGTTTAATCAATTCTGCAAACCCTGCTCTCCATTCTTTTTCTGGAAGAGAATTTAAATAGAATAAATCATAAATGACTGCATCTGGCTGATAAAACGCTCCAATTGTATTTTTCCCTACTGGGTGATTAATTGCTACTTTTCCGCCAACAGCACTATCATGGGCAAGAAGAGTCGTGGGAACTTGAATAAAACGTATACCCCTCATGTAAGTAGCTGCAACAAAGCCAGCCAAGTCCCCAATAACCCCACCTCCGAACGCTACGATAAGCGAGTGCCTGTCTAATCCTTTTTCTAAGGCATACGTTTGACAGTCATAATACGTTTCAAACGATTTGGATGTTTCCCCACTTTTAAGTACTTTTGTGTATACCGGAGCATATTTCTCCAGCTTCTTCTTTATGTCTTGTAAGTAAAGTGATGCGACATTTTCATCTGTAATCAAAAAGATAGAAGATGGCATGATATTTTCAAGAATTTGAAGCGATTCACTCAGAATCCTATATCCTACAAACAATGGATAGTCCTTTGTCTTTGTTTGTAAAAGAAGCTGTTTCATTTAAAAATCCCTCGCCCAGTCTCTCATTTTTTGGACATTTTCTTTAATGAGAGACATTCGATCTTGCCCAAACTGTTCCACAATAGCGTTAGCTATCTCCCAAGATACAACAGCTTCAGCTACTACACTTGCAGCAGGTACAGCACAACTATCCGATCTTTCAATACTTGCCTGAAAGGGTTCCTTTGTTTCTATGTCAACACTGTTTAGAGGTTTATATAAGGTTGGGATTGGTTTCATGACTCCTTTGACCACTATTGGCATACCTGTTGTCATACCTCCTTCAAAACCACCTAGATTATTGGTTTGACGGGTATAACCTTTTTCTTGATCCCAAATAATTTCGTCGTGTACAAGACTTCCAGGGATTTCTGCGGCTTTGAAACCGATACCAAATTCTACACCTTTAAAGGCATTGATACTAACGATAGCTCCAGCTATTTTAGCATCAAGCTTTCTATCATAATGTACGTAGCTTCCAACCCCAGTTGGTACACCCTCAACAATCACTTCGACAATTCCGCCGATAGAATCTCCATTTTCTTTCGCAGAATCAATGGCTTCAATCATTCTTTTCTCAGCTTCTTCATCAAAACAGCGGACAGGTGAAAGCTCTGTTTTTCTCTTTAGCTCCGACAACTCTGAATAAGATCTCTTATTTGATTTGACTCCCCCAATTTCCAATACATGGCATGCTGTTTCGATTTGGAGCTCTTGTAATATTTTTTTTGCAACTGCGCCTACAGCTACTCTTACTGTTGTTTCTCTTGCTGATGACCTCTCAAGGACATTACGCATGTCCCGATGTCCATATTTAATAGCACCATTTAAGTCAGCATGGCCCGGCCTTGGTCTTGTTACCTTCCGTTTCATTTCGCCTTCTTTCAAGTCTTCTAAAGGTTCAATGCCCATGATGTTCGTCCAGTGTTTCCAATCTTTATTTTCAACTACAAGTGTAATAGGAGAGCCTAATGTATAGCCATGTCGTACACCACTAAGGATTTGAACCTGGTCGGTTTCAATTTGCATTCTGCGACCTCGTCCATGTCCCTTTTGCCTTCTAGCTAATTCACTGTTGATGTCTTCAGCTGTTAATGGTAAGCCAGCTGGTACTCCTTCTATAATAGTTGTAAGCTGTGGTCCATGTGACTCACCTGCTGTTAAATATCTCATGAAATCTCTCCCTTCATCACTTTAAAGCAATTATGTAACAATATAACATATGAATATTTCTCTGAGAAGTATAATGTTTCCATTATTAAGTATACACAACTAATTTCAGACAAAAACAAAAAAGTCCTTGTAAGGACTTCTTTACAGCTTTCTATAAAAAAAGGTATCTTCTGTTTCTAATCCATAACTATTAGGATTAAATATTTGCTCAGTACTTCCTACAAATAATATTCCACCCGGCCTTAGTGCACTACTGAACTTTTGGTATAGTGTATTTTTAGCCTCTTCCGTGAAATAGATAAGGACATTTCGACATACAATTAAATCGAAATTTTGTTCAAACGAATCAGCAAGCAAATTTTGCTTTTTAAAGGTAACCGTCTTTTTTACTGAGTCATCAATCTTATTAAAAATTCCTTCTTTTGTGAAATACTTTTTCTTTATTAAATCAGGAACTTCTTGAAGAGATCTGTCTGGATATGTCCCAACCTTCGCACGTGCAATAGCATTTTCATCAATATCCGTTGCTAATATCGAAATATCAGAAAGAGACTTAATATTGGAAAGTACCATGGCTATTGTATAAGGTTCCTCACCTGTTGAGCAAGCCGCACTCCAAATTTTCAGCCTTTTATTTTGGCTAAGTAATTGTGGTAAAATTTTTTCCTGTAATACTTCCCACCGTTTAGCATTTCGATAAAACTCTGATACATTTATCGTCATACGATCTAAAAACTCATAATATAGCTTTTCGTCTGCCATAATTCCCTTGAAAAAGTCATTAAAGTCCTGATACCCCTTTTTTTCATATAAAGAGGTTAGTCTTCGTTTCATTTGAGCTTCTTTATATAAAGACAAGTCTATACCTGTTTTCTTCTTAATACTTGCGATAAATTCAAGATAATCGTTCGACATGTTGATCCCTCATTTTCATGTGATAAGAAGATTATACATGAAAAGGACAAGACAGTGAGAGACTTTTATTGCAAAAGTTCAATTCTTGGAAAGCAAATTTCAAGGTAGAAACCTGTAATACGTAAAAATAACGTAAAAAATAATGAGAGGCTAGTCTATTAAGACTAACCTCTTGAAAATACTTAACGTATTAATTTGTCCACTCGTTAATAAGCTTTGAGTATTCTACTAATTCTTCTTGATTGAAGAATAGGTTAATTTCGCGTTCAGCACTTTCTGGTGAATCAGAACCATGAATAATGTTCTTTCCAACAGTAACTGCATAGTCACCACGAATTGTTCCAGGTAGTGCATCCTTAGGATTAGTAGCACCCATCATTTGACGAGCCGTTGCAATCACATTTTCACCTTGCCAAACCATCGCGAAGACTGGTCCAGATGTAATGAAGTCCACTAACTCTCCGAAGAATGGACGCTCTTTATGCTCACCATAATGAGTCTCAGCTAAAGCTGTTGGAATGCTCATTAGCTTTGCACCAACTAGTTGGAAACCTTTCTTTTCGAAACGTGCTACAATCTCACCAATTAAATTACGTTGTACTCCATCAGGCTTAACCATTAGAAACGTTTTTTCCATTTTAAATTCCACTCCTGTTACATTATGTATAGGCTTACATTAAAGCCCCTTCAAATAGTACCACTTCTTCATAACTTTCGCAATGTTAGGTTATCTTAGGATTTTCGTTTCCCTATAAATTTTGCTATGTTTGTTAGGGCAATTTTCGAACGATTATATGGAAGACTTTTCACCACATCTAATGCCTTTTGCAAATATTTATCGCTATATTCCATGGATTTCTCAATACTTCCACTATTCTTAATCGCTTCAATAACGTGTTGCAAGTCAGCTTGACTCATGTCTTCATGTACTTTAATGATCTCTTTTTTTAATGTTTCATCTTGAAGGGCAAATAAGACTGGTAGTGTAATATTTCCCTGTCTTAAATCACTTCCAGCTGGTTTTCCTAACTCCTCTGCACTAGAAGTGAAATCTAGGATATCATCCGTTATTTGAAACGCCATCCCTACATAGTACCCAAATAAAAATAGTTTATGGTGTACTTCTCTTGGAACATTAGAGGCAATAGCACCGAGCTGGCAGCTTACGGCAATTAATAGAGCTGTTTTTCTCTTTATTCTTCTTAAATACGTTTTTAAGTGCTGATCAAAGTTAAATTTATCACGAATTTGTTCAATTTCTCCTAAACACACTTCCACAATCGTGTTGGATAAAATTTCGTGAGCTTCTGGATTTTTTATTTTTGTCATGAGTTCTAAGGAACGAGCAAATATGTAATCCCCTGTGTACATGGCAATGCGATTATCCCATTTAGCCTTAATCGTAGCCTTTCCTCTTCTTAAATCAGCATTATCTATGACATCATCATGAACGAGGGAAGCCATATGAATCAATTCTAACGCAACAGCAACATTCTTTATCGTGCTTAGCTCGTATTGACCAAATTTTCCGGCTAGCAGCACAAATACAGGACGAAGTCTCTTTCCTCCTGCTTGTAATAAATGTAAGGAAGCCTCTTGCAATAAATGGTGTTCTGTTTTGATGGCTTCTTGCAATTCTTCTTCAATTTGCTTTAGGTCCGTATTCAAGAAAGAATACATCTTATTTAGCTTCATCCGTTTTCACCTTAGTTTACAATTTTACACCTATCATTTCTAACAAATGGGCAAGCAAGCTTTTCTTATTTTTTATAGCCAATATGAGTAGCAGCTACTCCAAATGTATGTGGAATGACTTCAACTTTTGAAAAGCCAGCATCTTTAAACATGTTAGCTAGTTCTGTCATACCTGGAAAATCTTTTGCTGATTCCTGCAGCCAAGAATATTCATCATAGCTCTTGGCAAACAACTTTCCAAGTATAGGCATGAGGTGCTGAAAATACAAGTAATATACCTGTCTAATAATTGGAAGCTCTGGTTGAGAAGTTTCAAGACATACGCCCATCCCACCTGGCTTTAAGACACGGTACATTTCATTTAAAACGTTCATATAATCAGGCACATTTCGAAGACCAAATCCAATCGTAACATAATCAAAGCTATTATCTTCAAATGGAACATCCATTGCATTTCCATGGATTAACTCTACCTGATTTAATTGTAATGATTCAACTTTCTTCTTTCCTACTTCAAGCATATTATGACTAAAATCTAACCCTACGACTTTACCTTGAGTCCCCGTTTCTCCTGCTAGAGCAATGGTCCAATCAGCAGTCCCACAACAAAGATCTAGTGCAGAATCACCTTTTTGTACATTCATGATTTTCATCGTTTTCTTACGCCATGCAATATGACGTTGGAAACTAATAACAGAATTCATAAAATCATACTTATCTGATATTTTTTCGAATGTTCGATGAACTCTCTGTTCTTTTGATTCTTGCATGGTTTAACCTTCTTCCACAATTTGATGCAATGTATTTGTATGTAGATTGATTATTTGCTGAATTCGATCACGGATGATTGAATTTTCAATGGAAACCTCGAGTAGTTTATCTATTTTCTGCCTCGTAACTCCGATATATTCTTCAAATAGATTAAAGACTTTTTCTTCTATCGTTTCATGTGACATCGTACCAGCTTTCTCCTGATCAGATACCATATTTAGTAAATGTTGATAAATGACAGAATACTTTTGTTTTCGGCTATTTTCCTTTTCACCATTTAATCTTTTTAATAAAAGGATTTCAGGTAATAATTCCTCCCAGTAATCTAATTGAAATGATTGAGCCATATTTCTCAGTAATTCGCCCTCAATTTTTCTTAGACAGTTTAGGAAAAAAGCTTTCGATTGGTCTTTCCCTTGATATATTTCAATTTTATGTTCATTTATCACTTTAATGCTTTGAGCTAAAACATTAATCATCTCAACGTCTCCTATCTTTGAAAGGAGGTTGTAATAAAGTCCACTATAATACACACCAGCTAATATCTTTAATTGCTGGTTTTTTTGTTTGTGATCAGGTAAATGATTTGATGTAGATACTTCCTCATGAGTATCAAGGCCCACTTGGATGAGCATGGAGGTTAGACAATAGGATTCCACTTTTTCATTTGGGAGACCGGCCTCGTTACATAACGCAACTGTTAAAAAAAGCTTGTCCTCATCAATGAATGGCGCATCTATAAACTGCGCTAAATAAGAGTGGTGAATATACTGTTGTAATTTATCTAGTAGTATTTTTTCCTGTTTGTTGATGTCCTTCACCATTATCACCCTGTCCCCAATCAAGTCCTATCTCTTTCTATGTTAGTATATGGCAATTCACAAAATATCATTATAATACCATTTATAAAATAACTGCAAACATCATTATAGCATACACACTCTAAAAAGCCTTTCTAAAATAAAAAATTTGCATAAAAAAAAGAAAAGCAGGGTTACCTGCTCACTATTCTACGTCCGACTCTATTTCTCCATGCTTTGTCAAAATGGTAGCTTTACCTCTAACCTTAACGGCGGATGTATGCTCCGTAAATTGAGCTATCATGACTTCACCTTTATCTAGCTTTTCTGAATGATGAAATCTTGTATCAGACCCTCTAGTTAAGCCAATAACATTTACACCATTTTCTCTTGCCTTTATAACAAAAAAGTCATTTGTTGTAAAATCCTTCATACACATACAGCCCCCTAAAAACGTGCTAAATTGCTCTTTTACTATCTCTTAATTATTGAATAGTGTCAATAGAAGATTACGCTTTCAAAAATGACAATACTTCTGCTCTGGCAGAAGCATCATCTACAAATATCCCTCTTACTGCAGAGGTTACGGTAGAAGCACCAGGTTTCTTGACCCCTCTCATTGTCATACACATATGCTCCGCTTCGATTACGACCATAACTCCTAGTGGTTCTAATGATTCAACCATTGCATCTGCAACAGTCGAGGTGATTCGTTCCTGTAGCTGAGGTCTTCTAGCTACAGCTTCCACTGCTCGAGCTAACTTACTCAATCCAGTAACTCGTCCACCTTTAGGAATGTATGCTACATGAGCTTTCCCAAAAAACGGAACCAAATGATGTTCACACATTGAAAAGAAAGGGATATCTTTCACGAGAACAAGTTCTTCATGATCCTCACCAAATATGGTCTGAAAATGCTCCTTTGGATCCTCATTTAAACCAGAAAAGACTTCTGCATACATTTTTGCCACTCTCTTAGGAGTATCTAATAATCCTTCTCGATTCGGATCATCACCAATTGCTTCAATAATTAGTCTGACTGCCTGTTCTATTTGTTCATAATTTATTTGTGACATAAACTATCCCCCAAAAATAAATTGTATGAATATATGTACTCTTTAATTTACCCACTCTGTTTTAATCAGATTCTAGCACATAGGAATGGTTAAGGCAAAAAAAGAAGAGTCGCAGCAATGTGCGACTCTTCCTCCCTATATGTAAGGATTATTTTACTGCATCTTTCAGTGCTTTTCCTGGTTTGAATGCAGGAACCTTGCTAGCAGCGATTTCGATTTCTTCACCAGTTTGTGGGTTACGCCCTTTACGAGCTGCACGCTCACGTACTTCGAAGTTTCCGAATCCAATTAGTTGAACTTTATCACCATTCTTAAGTGCATCTAAGATTGAATCAAAAACAGCATCAACTGCTTTTGTTGCATCCTTTTTAGATAGTTCACTTGCTTCTGCTACAGCGTTAATTAATTCTGTCTTGTTCATGCCATTCACCTCCTCCCAAAGGAATATTTGGCACATATTAGCTCTAATAGAGTAATACGTTACAAGTAAAGTTTCAGCTATACGTATAAAATACGTATATTTTCATGCAAATTCTTGTGTGAAATAATACTACTATCATTACTTCACATTTTTTCGACTTTCTATACTTGTAAAAGCAAGCAAATCACCTGCAAGCCTTATATTAAACGATTATTAGACATAATTCAATACATTTCCTCATAATTCTTTCTAATTTAGTTATTATTAACCAAATTAGTAAGGGCTAGCTTATAAAGCCATGTAATTTCTAGCATCCATCTAATATTTTGGCAAGAATTTCTGCGATTTACTGTTAAAAGATTATCATATACATAGTTCTAAAGCAAGTGGTATCAACGTTTTAACATTTTCGACAATTTTTAAGACATTTAGATAACGAGTAATCAAACAAAAAAAAGGTAACTTATAAGATAAAAATCACCTAAAATATGTTATTTTCCCTGCCAATTGGGGTAATAACATTTATAGAAAACTCCATTATTGACTTGCATATAAAAAAGCACATTATATTTGAAAACCGGCTAAGAACGCCGACGTCCTGCCTGTCACGCCCGGTACCCACATCCTGATTATGGATACTCGGCTAAAAGCGCGCACGTCCTGTGCAGAGCGCCGACTAGGCACATCCTTCAAAGGAGACCCGGCTAAGAACGCCGACGTCCTGCCTGCCACACCCGGTACCCACATCCTGATTATGGATACTCGGCTAAAAGCGCGC
>NZ_JBHUEM010000045.1:189689-242124 GCF_042680805.1 Bacillus salitolerans
TGACTAGGCACATCCTTCAAAGGAGACCCGGCTAAGAACGCCGACGTCCTGCCTGCCACACCCGGTACCCACATCCTGATTATGGATACTCGGCTAAAAGCGCGCACGTCCTGTGCGCAACGCCCAGTAGGCACATCCTGTGCCCAAAAAAAAGACCCCTATGTAGGAGTCGGTTAGAGGATGATGGCGATTAAGCCGCCAGAGCCTTCGTTTATGATTCGTTCTAGGGTTTCTTTTAGCTTGTAGCGAGCATTTTCTGGCATTAGCGATAGCTTTGCCTGAATTCCTTCTCGTACGATTGAGCTTAATGAACGACCAAAGATATCTGAATTCCAAATAGATAATGGATCATCTTCAAAGTCTTGCATTAAGTATCGAACTAGCTCTTCACTTTGCTTTTCTGTCCCGATAATAGGGGCAAATTCTGATTCCACATCCACTTTGATCATATGAATCGATGGTGCTACTGCCTTTAAGCGGACACCGAATCTAGATCCTTGTCTAATAATTTCTGGCTCATCTAGTGCCATATCTGCTAGTGACGGTGCAGCAATACCATAGCCTGTTTGTTTTACCATCTTTAATGCATCTGCGACTTGATCATATTCTGCTTTCGCATAAGAGAAGTCTTGCATTAGTTGTAGAAGGTGGTCTTTTCCTCTAATTTCTACTCCCACTACCTCTTTTAAAATTTGATCATATAAGGTATCTGGCGCATAAAGATCAATCTCAGCAACACCTTGCCCCATTTCAATACCCGCTAATCCAGCATGTTCAATAAAGTCATATTCACTAAATTGCCCCACTACTCGATCAACATCTCGCAGTCGCTTAATATCTTTAACTGTATCTTTTACAGCTTCTTGATAGCTTTCACGTAACCAATGGTTATCTCGTAAAACCATTACCCAGCTTGGTAAGTTTACGTTTACTTCTAATACTGGGAATTCATAAAGAGCTTCACGTAGAACATTGTATACATCCGCTTCTCTCATGCTCTCAACACTCATTGCTAGCACTGGAATATCATACTGTTCAGAAAGCTTTTGTCGTAATTGCTCCGTTTCAGGATGATGTGGATGTACTGTGTTAATGACCATGATAAATGGCTTTCCTACTTCTTTTAGTTCATCGATTACTCTTTCTTCAGCTTCTAAGTAATCATTCCTAGGAATTTCTCCAATGGATCCATCTGTAGTGATGACAACTCCAATAGTTGAATGCTCCTGAATAACTTTTCGTGTCCCGATTTCAGCCGCCTCATGAAATGGAATTGGCTCCTCATACCAAGGCGTGTTAATCATTCTTGGACCATTTTCATCCTCATATCCTTTTGCTCCAGGAACTGTATACCCAACACAATCAACTAGACGAACATTTACATCCAAGCCATCCGCTACATGAAGTGATACAGCTTGGTTCGGAACAAACTTAGGCTCGGTTGTCATAATCGTTCTTCCAGCAGCACTCTGTGGTAATTCATCTTGAGCACGCGCTTTATCAGCTTCATTTTGAATATTTGGTAATACTACTAATTCCATAAACTTTTTTATGAAAGTAGATTTACCTGTACGAACTGCACCAACAACTCCTAAATATATATCGCCACCAGTGCGCTCAGCGATATCCTTAAAAATATCTACCTTTTCCAAGTGATCCCCTCCCGATCTTCATAACTGTTTGGGATAATAAACTATCCAATACATGACTAGTAATCTAGGACAGTATATCTTATGATGTTGTCCTATTTAATTATGACTAATGTTATAGAAAAATTTTGAATCCGATGTTTTTCTTGCTATGTTAAAGCCATTCGTTAATAGGGCTAATTGACAAGCCTGTATACCATTGTTTATCAAACCCATTAATCACCCCTTATGACTATTAAAGGTACAAAAACAGTCATTCCTTTAACAAAGCACAACAAAATTGGAAGGATTGTTTTACTCAGAAAAACTTGGCTGAGGCCAAGTCCCAGGACACTCTCGATGGCTATCGTTATCTTCTTCCAAAATAGCACAAAAAACAAAACCCTTCTGTTAGAGAGTATTCTTTAACAAAAGGGTTCATGACTATTTTTTATTCGATTTGATACTCATTTACATTTAGTAGAAATGAAAACTAGTATTTATTAGTAACGAAGAAAACTGGTTCATTATTCTCAACCGTGTATGGTAAGGAATAGGCTGGGATGATGGGAGAATTTTCATATAGAATTGGCCTTATATCTTCCCCATGTTTAAAATGATGTTTATTTTCTTGCAAGAGCTTGTACAAATCAATTGAGTAATCTATATATATTTCCCCTTTTCCATCTATAACAAATGGTAAATTATTCCCTGAATATGGACTAACTGCATGAGGAGGCTCATCATAGCCCAGCTTTTTGAAATCGACTGTAAACACATTCTCTACAATCATCTTTTCAAAAGGTGGGTAGCCATTTGATCTTTTGTACACATAGATTCTTGTTTTTATATCCCTAATGATATCCGCATGCCTAAGGTCAATTAATTTTACAGTTGGATTTGTTTCAACATCCAATAAGACATACTGAAATATTCCACCACTTTCGAATGCTGATGATGGAGGCTCCTGTAGATAACGCGGAATTATCTTATTGAAATTAATAGGATATTTTTGATATATAGGTGTTTCCATATCCCGATCTTGAATTGGGAGAAGTCCACTATTGGCTTCCCTATACTGATTTACTGCGCTTTGAACAGAGGCAATCTGGTCCTCGTATGGTATTTGGTTTTGAACAAGTCGTTCATCAGGATAAAGACACCCCGTTAAAGTGAACAAACATAGAACGCTTATTACTAACATCTTCTTCATTTTATTCCGCCTTTACTAGGTTGAATTTACTCATTAACAGGTCCACTAAAAACTACAAATACGATCACGATTCCAGCAATGATCATAAATGAGTAGGCCACAAAAGCTGTTATCCACTTAAATACACCTTTAAGTTTGTATCTACTTAACATGATGGTTATAACTGCAAGAAACATGAGTCCCATTGACCCTAATGCAAACCACATCTTTATTAATCCTGTTGACATTGTTCTCCATCTCCTTGTCTTAAATCGTGAAACATTATACCATAAATTAACCATAGAAACACTACGACAAAGAAATCGTTCAAAAAATAGTCGGTTTATAATGAGGATGATGAATGAAGCGGAAAAGCGATTACTCTGTAACTAAACTCTTTTCTATTTACATATTTATCCTACAAAACAAAAGGCACTGGAGCCGGATTAGTATGCACATCATTCAGTTATCCACATATGATGAGCTTCGATAATTTCCTAAAGCGTGTAAAATGTATTTGACATTGTACATTAAACAATAAAAAACTGAAGTAAAGGGGGCACTTTACTTCAGCACGACTAAAAAATATCCCATTAAAACAGCTCAACTCAAAGTTTGCTTCGTAGCATTCTATGCATCTTGTAACTAAATTGCATCATCGATTGCCTATTATTGAGACTTATTTTTTAAACATTTTTCCGATCGTATTTAAGTCCATAGGCATATTATTTTCAACAATTGCCTTGACAATTTTATCTTCTTTTTCTTTGTTAACAGGTTTACCTGCAAGCATAGAAACTTGCTTTATGAGGTTACGTACGGTTTGCTCATCTTTAAAATTAGCATCTTTTACTGAGTCAGCTAGTTTAAAAACATCGTCCATTTTTACATTTGTTTTTTTCTCAATATTATCAAATAGGCTCATTCTAAATCCTCCTTCGCATTTACACTCAAAATATCGTATGCAAATGGAGAGAATCTGTGATTACAATATGGGCGAATGTTTACTACTGTACTATGCTAGTCTAGTTTAAAGATAATAGAAGACAGATCTTCCATCTCATGTGTTCGCCCTCTAGCCATTAATGAATCAACAGCGTCCTTAGGGTTGCGCTGATTAAATAAGACATCATAGAGTGCATTTGTGATCGGCATGCTCACATTCATTTGCTTTGCTAATTGATAAGCAGCTTTTGTCGTTCTTACACCCTCTACGACCATTCCCATATTTTCAAGAACTTCATCTAAATTCTGACCTTTACCAAGAAGGTTTCCGGCACGCCAATTTCTACTATGTACACTTGTACACGTAACAATCAAATCACCGATTCCTGTTAATCCCGCAAACGTTAACGGATTGGCTCCAAGTGCAACACCTAACCGGGCGATTTCGGCAAGTCCTCTCGTAATAAGAGCTGCTTTTGCGTTGTCTCCATATCCAAGGCCATCTGTAATTCCAGCCGCTAACGCTATAATATTTTTTAGAGAGCCTCCTATTTCAACACCAATCACATCTGGATTTGTGTAAACACGTAAATGTTGATTGATAAACATATCTTGGATTTTTTCGGCCGATGATAGGTTCTCACACGCTACCGTCACGGTGGTAGGTTGTCTCAGGCTTACTTCCTCAGCATGACTTGGACCCGATAAGACTACAACGTCCTTTAAAAGCTCTTTTGGCATTTCTTCCTTTATGACTTCAGACACACGTTTAAATGTATCTGGCTCAAGCCCCTTACTTACATGAACAATCGTTATAGGTGATTGTTGGAACTGGCGAATTTTCCCTAGCACCTCACGAATTGCTTTTGTTGGTACAGCTAGGATAATTGTCTCAATTCCAATTAAAGCATCTTCTAAATCTGTATAGCCTTTAATCAGCTCCGGTAATTCAACTCCCGGAAGGTATTTCGAATTCGTATGACGTTCATTAATTTCTTTAATTTGCTCCCCTTTATGTCCCCAAAGCCTTACATAGTACTGATTATCAGCAAGGACGATAGCCAGTGCGGTTCCCCAGCTACCAGCCCCAACAACCGCAATGTGGTTCACTTCTCATCCATCCCTTCTCTACTCTTTTGTCAACAAGCCTTTTTTATACTTCTCGTTTTAACTTCTTGGTCTCGCAATAATTCTTATTGGAGTACCAACAAATCCAAAAGCAGCACGAATTTGGTTTTCTAAAAATCTTTCATATGAAAAGTGTAATAGCTCTGGATCATTAACGAAAATGACAAACGTTGGTGGTTTTACGGCCACTTGTGACGCATAAAATATCTTTAATCTGTTTCCTTTGTCAGTTGGAGTAGGATTCATCGCTACTGCGTCCATAATAATGTCATTGAGTACATTCGTTTGAACCCTCATATTATGGTTTTCAGCAGCCATGTTAATCATTGGCATAAGGGTATGAATCCGCTTCTTCGTTTTTGCAGATAAGAATACAACAGGAGCATAATCGAGAAATAGAAAATGATTCCGAATCTTTCGTTCGAACTCTTGCATAGTTTTTTCATCTTTTTCAACAGCATCCCATTTATTCACTACAATTACAACAGCTCTTCCAGCTTCATGTGCATAACCAGCAATTTTTTTATCCTGCTCAATAATTCCTTCTTCTCCATTTATCACGACAAGTACGACATCAGAGCGTTCAATTGCCTTTAAAGCACGCAATACACTATATTTTTCTGTACTCTCATACACTTTCCCTTTTTTTCGCATTCCAGCTGTATCGATAATGACATAATCTTGTCCATCTTTTGAGTATGGTGTATCAATCGCATCTCGAGTCGTTCCCGCGATATCACTTACAATAACGCGTTCCTCCCCTAGAATCGCATTAACTAAAGATGACTTCCCTACGTTCGGTCTACCAATTAATGAAAATCGTATCGTGCTTTCATCATAATCCTCTTCCTCTCGATTTGGAAAATGATGGATTGCAGCATCCAATAAATCTCCTAAGCCTAATCCGTGGGATCCCGATACTGGAATCGGTTCACCGAACCCTAGTGCGTAAAAGTCAAAAATATCATTTCTCATTTCGGGATTATCGACTTTATTTACTGCTAGAACGACTGGCTTGTCAGAACGGTACAAGATTTTAGCCACTTCTTCATCAGCCGATGTTACTCCTTCACGTCCATTAACCATAAAAATAATCACATCAGCTTCATCTATTGCCACTTCTGCTTGTTCTCTTATTTCAGCAAGAAAAGGTGCATCACCAATTTCTATTCCACCTGTATCTATAATATTAAAATTCTGGTTTAACCATTCCCCCGAGCTGTATATTCGATCTCTTGTCACTCCTGGAATATCTTCTACAATAGATACTCGTTCGCCAACAATTCGATTAAAAATGGTTGATTTCCCTACATTCGGTCTTCCTACAATCGCAATAATTGGTTTTGGCACAGCAAAACATCCTTTCTAATATCCTAAAAGTAAAAATGTATATAAATAGGATTGTATGTAAAAAAGCTAGGAAATCCCTTCTAATCAAAAGAAGGGATTCATATTCTTTAACTTTCTTATCCTACCAAAAATGTGCATTAAGGACAATCATTTCCTTAATGCTTGACAATAACATACACCTCTTCACTCAGCTTATGAGCTATTCCATCTAAAATCGCTTCTAGATTTTTCGCGAAGTGATCCATTTCTTCAACGGATTCACATGTGAATATTGAAGTGCCACCTGCTACCCTAGCTGGATTTACTGTAATAATTGCTAATATATACTTTTCTAAATTCATTGTATTTTCTGCCCCTTTTCGTTTGCTTTTGATTCGGTCGGCATACGAATAGCGTTTTCTAAAGTTGGAACAAGTCCAATAACTTCAATTGCTTTTTGGTAGTCCTTCACCTGTGGAAGTACGAATATCCCAACTCTGCCATCATCTAAATCTCTTTTAGCAAGTGGGACGAGAGCAGGTGTACCTGAATCTCTATAAACCCCAAGAGCAACAGAAACATCATGTAGAATGGCTTGTCTCTGTCCAAGATTTGCAATCGTTGATCGAGCATCAAAATTTTTGGGCTTTAAAATGAACCCCATTCCATACTTAAGGACTTCTTCTTGCCTTTCAGGAATACCAATATTCATAATATAAATATTATCTACAAATAAACCCGGTCCATCGAACCTTGGTTCTACATATTCAATATCGACAATATCTTTAAGCCTACCACCACTCATAAGTTTTTTAGATAGTAATAGAGCAATTAATCCCACTCCAATCCCAGCCCACACGTTCCAGACTAAGTAACTTAAAGTTGAGACAAATGACGTAAAAATAACTAAATAATTTCTTCCTTCAAAGACCACGGCAATCCCTTCAATATAGGGATTACCTCTTGGAACTAGTTCATAGCTATCCAATTGAGCCAGTGTATTCCTCTCCATATTTCTTACTTCTCTAAACTGAGATGCGGCTAACGTTAAAAATGTAATCGCCGTAAAATCCTCTTCCATTATGGATGGAACAGCAACAGTACCGAGGCCAGCAGCAATAAACCCTAATGCAATATGAATAATTCTTCCATGTAGATATGTAGGATATTGCCTGTAGTCCGTTTTCAGCATATAGATTCTTGTTAATGTACCAATTATCACACCAAATAATATTGGATATGTATATTCATTCACCCTATCCCAACCTTTCACGTGCTTGTTTTTGTTGTAATTGATTAAAGTACGTAGACAGTAATTCAAGTCCGTTCCATAGGGATATCATAAAAATACCAATCGCAACGATATCAAAAAAGAGTAATGTTCCGATTGTTTGTGTAAATTGAATTTTCGATAAAATAACACGATATAGAACTTCTCCATGACAAATACCTATGATAAAAATAATGTACCTTTTTAATGATTGTTTGGTTAGAAGTAAAACTAGATATGTAAGGATGAAACTAACCATGAAGGTTGGATTAAATACAATCCACACTGGATCAAAAAGACTAAACAAGTAGAAGGTCACATAAGCCAAACCGAGAATGATTGTACAGATAGATATATATAAGAGAGTTATATTATTTAGTTTGGCTGACATCATATAAGAAACGAACAATAAGATTAGAAATCCTATTGAAATTTCATGACTAAGTATGGAGATCTTCATGTGTGCAAAACTGAGTAAGACTAATATTAAAATGGCTACTTGGGTTCGTACTTTTCCCTTTCCTACTATAAAGGTTGTAATGACCCAGCCTATCCACCCTATCCAATAGAACCAAATTCCTTCCACTACTGTCCCTCCTATCATTTCCATTATGGCTACAATTCATGATATTTAATCAGAAATATATTGAATTGAATGCTATTACTGTCGTATGGAAATGATAAGACTTAATCACTGTTTAGAGGAGGTTTAATGATGGGTAAAGATCGTCAAGAAAAGAAACTTAAAGAATCACGCCGAGTGGAATCTGATCGTGATCAACAATTAGATTATCCTGGAGCTACTAGAATGGAAAGTCCGGAGACAGCACGAGACAGAAACAAATAAGGAAAAACTAGTGACTTACGTCCATACCCTCCGATAACATATATGTAAGTAATCCGTGGTAATATCGAGACTTTAAACACTGGCTTTTTACTAGTTTAGGTATGGAGGTCTTATCGAAAGCAAAGTAACGGAACAACACTGAATATTAACAAAAAAAAACAGCTCATTTGAGCTGTTTTTCATTTATAAATATTCAGTGTTAATCTCTCTTTGTAGTAGCCAGTGATATGTGTCACCTTTTACGACAATTGGCGCTTTCTTAATTTCATCCAAATTTCTCGTACCTAAAGCTGTCATAATGAATCTAATATCATTATGAAGCTCCGTGATTTCATCTATAGTACTCTGAAGTCCTTTATCGATAAGCATCTTTAGCAGGTATCCTGCCATCCCAACAGCACTTGCCCCTAATCGTATTGCTTTAATCATATCTAGTGCACTTTGAATCCCGCCTGAACCAATAATGGATAAGGAAGAAGATACCGAGCGAACCTCTGCAATAGAAGAAGCTGTAGGTATTCCCCATTCATCAAAGAAGCCAAGATTTCTACTACGACGTAGGTTTTCAATTTTCGAGAAGTTCGTGCCTCCAAATCCACCTACATCAATGATTGAAACTCCAACCTCTTCTAACTTTATTGCTGTTTCCTTACTCATTCCGTATCCAACTTCCTTTACAATGACCGGAATATTTACACGCTTTACCACCTTTTCTATTCGGCGAAGCGCTCCTGAAAAATCTCTGTCTCCTTCTGGCATGACAAGTTCCTGAACGACATTCAAATGTATTTGTAAAGCGTTTGCTTCAATCATCTCAATTGCTTCAAGGGCTTGGTCTACTGTTGCCTCACTTCCTAAGTTAGCAACAACCACTCCTGTTGGATTTTCTCTTCTTACCACTTGATAGGAGCTTCGCTCCTTTGGATCTTTAATAGCAGACATTTGGGATCCAACAGCTAATCCAATATTACACTCTTTAGATATGATCGCTAGTTCTTGATTAATCTTTAAGGTTTGCTCACCACCTCCACCTGTCATTGCATTGATAATAATAGGCGAACTTAATGAAAGTTCGCCTACTTTTGTACTATATTGAATTTCATTGATAGACAGGTTGGGTAGACTTTGATGAACGAAAAGCACATCATCAAAACCATGAGCACGGACTTGACCAGTTTCAATTGCATTATTAATATGATCAATTTTTCTTTGTGCTCTGCTCATTATATTATCACCATTTATTTTAGTTTATTTAGTTGATCACCAATCATATCACCTAAGCTAAACCCTGTTGATTCTTCCTTCTGTTGGTATTCGCGGAAATCTCCTTGATCCTCTTCTTCCAGAAGCTCTCGAATGCTTAGAGATATTCTTTGGTCTTCTTTATTAATATCAAGAACCTTTACTTTCACTTGTTGTCCTACAGATAATTCTTCTTGAGGAGTTTTGATATGTTTGTTTGAAATTTGTGAAATATGAACAAGCCCCTCAACACCTGGCATTACTTCAACAAATGCACCAAATGTTACTAAACGACGAACTGTACCTTCAATCACATCTCCAACCTTTAGTTGTTCCGTGACACGGTCCCAAGGTCCAGGTAATGTTTCTTTAATTGATAATGAAATCCTTTCATTATCTGTATCTACCCCTAATACCTTAACCTTTACTTGTTCTCCTTCTTTAATTACATCTGACGGTTTTGTTACATGTTCATGAGACAATTGTGAGATATGGACTAAGCCATCAATTCCACCAATGTCAACAAATGCACCAAAATCAGTGATGCGTTGAACAGTACCCTCTAGAACAGATCCAACTTTTAATGACTCCATTGTTTTCTTCTTGCTTTGTTGTTGTTCTTGTTCCACAACAGCACGATGAGATAAAATCACACGATTTTTTTCTTTGTCAAGTTCTGCAACCTTTAGAGAAAGTGTCTTCCCTTTATAATCAGAGAAATCCTCTACAAAGTACGCCTCTACAAGCGAAGCAGGAATAAACCCTCTAACACCTACATCAACAACTAGGCCACCTTTTACAACATCCTTAATCTCAGCATCAAACACTTCACCCGCTTGGTACTTATTTTCTAAATCATCCCAAGCCTTTTCAGCGTCAACTGCTCTTTTAGATAGGATGACTGCATCATCCTCTATTTTAGTTACCTTAAGTTCAAGTGTCTGCCCCTCAGAAACTACCTCACTTGCTTTTTCAATGTGTAAGCTTGATAGCTCGCTAATCGGAACAATCCCATCAGACTTGTAACCAATGTTGACAAGGACCTGCTTTTCCTCTACTTTCGTTACCTGTCCAGTAACAATATCCCCAACTTCTAAGTTTGTTAATTCCACAACTTCTTGATTCATTTCTTCCATCACCACTACCTCCTTAATTCGCAACTCACAGTTAAAGTGAATTTTACACCATTTACTACTTAATATGTATAAAATGGAAGGTAAAAACCCTTCACGAAAAAACTTCTTTTTTCTAACTTCTAATAAATACTACTTTTTGTCAAGTAATATACTTTTAGCTATTGGTATTTTTCCAAAAGGGATTGAATGGAATTCATAATGATGTCAGTAGCCTCTTCGGCAGATACTTTTTCTGCTCGGATTGATTCAAAATTAATGGCCTCTCCAAACACAACTTTTAAACTTTTAAATGGCTTATATGGGCCAATGATGGCACATGGTATAACTGATGCATTTGTACGTAACGCAAAGAATCCAGCACCTGCAAGTCCCTTACCTAATTGACCTGTTTTACTTCTAGTTCCTTCTGGAAACAACCCTAATACCTTTCCATCTCGAAGTATTTGCAATCCAGTCTTAAGTGCTTGCTTATCACTCATACCTCTTTTCACTGGAAATGCATTAAGACTCGGTAGAAGATTTTTTAAAATAGGTACACGAAAAATTTCTTCCTTGGCCATAAAGTGAATGGGCCGTTTTGCTGAAATCCCAACAATCGGTGGATCTAAATTATCAATATGATTGGAGCATATGAGTACACCACCATGACTTGGAATATTTTCAGCACCGATTACATCTACTCTATATAGAGGTTTTAGAATACCTGTACAAATAACTTTCCCAATATTATATAGATTCACACCCATCAATCCTTTCATGAACTAATGTCATGATATTATTCACTACATCACTGATTGATAGAGAAGTTGTATCAATTTCTACAGCATCTTGTGCTTTGACTAAAGGCGATACTTCTCTTTCTGAATCTATTCGATCCCGCTCCTCAATTTCCTTCTTTAATCGCTCTAAATTAGCTTCAAAACCTTTTCTTACATTTTCTTCATACCGTCTTTTTGCTCGTTCTTCTACGGAAGCTAGTAAAAATACTTTTACTTCGGCATTTGGTAAAACCTTTGTCCCAATATCTCTACCGTCCATTACAACTCCCCCGAATTTTGCCATTTCCTGTTGTCTATGGACCATTTCTTCACGAACGAGTCGGTGCTGTGCTACAAAGGAAACATGATTCGTAACTGAACTAGTTCTTATTTCATTTGTTACATCTATATTGTCTAAATATACGAGCTGACCTTCAGTTGAAGGAATTAATTTGATCGTCGTATTTGGCAATAATTTTGCTAATGCAGATTCATCATGTACATCTAATAAATGTTGAAGTGCTTTATACGTCAAAGCACGATACATAGCACCTGTATCAATATATATGTATGAAAGTTGTTCTGCAATTCTTTTTGCCACAGTACTTTTTCCAGCTGCTGCTGGTCCATCTATTGCAATGGAGATCTTCTTTTCCATAGTTCCTCCTATAATATAGAACGTAATAAATAAAAGCAGGTTCCACCTGCCTTCTATATTCTAGCACACTGACTATTGTTGGTCGAATGTTTCTAGAATCTTGCTGTATGTATCTTTAGTCACACCTTCATAGTGTATGACCTTTGATAGATATGGTGAAATGTCTTGATTTGTAAGTAACAACTGTGCTAAAACTAAAAAAATCAATTGTACAAACACAAGTTTTATTAGAAACGATTCAAATCTTTTCATAGAAAGCCCCCTCAACTACTAGTTTAAGGGGGTTTCTCGTTTTTTATACAATTATTTCATGCCTTTTCTTTTAAAATTCAATTGTCTTTCAAAGGTAAAACGGATAAGTAGCTGTCTCTCTGCATCACTTATGCCAATGAATTCAATAGGCATTTTATCTCGCTCTCCATTACGTCCATGAATTATTCTTATCGCCCTAGATTTTAATACAATGTAGTGATAATCACCAGATTGCATAGGTAATACTAACCAGCAATTAAAAATTGTTTCTGGTTCTAATGTTGTATTGAGTGGAAGAACAATTGCTGCTCCTCCTGCACTTATATCACCAGTAATCGTAACAAAAGGAGAAAAATCATGATTTATAGGATGTAAAGCTACATCTACCGCAGTTTCCACTCTAACAAATTGCCTTCTCTGGACTCGGACTAAATCTTGATTCCCAGGATACGAAAGAGCAATCATTGGGATATTTTGTTTAACTCTCCCCTGTACTTCTGTTTCAAATAAGTAAACTGTATTGTCTTTTCCTACAAACGATGCTTTAAACTGTGTACCATCAAGTAGAAAAACAGTCTTACCTGTATTCATATTAACAGGATAATCTATATACAGTTCTTCCCCTTTTTTCTCTACTAACTTACATCGATACCTTTCATTATCTGTAGAGTATTTGGGTTCTAATATAATTGTATCCCCTATGTTTATCATAAGTATCCCCCACTTGTATAAACCATTCCATACATGTATTATCTCATGGAATAAAAAAAAGGAAAAGTCAATAATGACCTTTCCTTCTATTGTTTATATATTTCCGTATTTCGGTTCAGCATTATTTAACTTTTCAACTTTTTCTTCGTATCCAGATTCTGCATTGATAAAGACTCTGTATGTGTCATTGTTAATCGTTCCTAGGAACTCATAGCATAAAACCTCTTCCCCAAGGTCATTTACAATTACGGCTAGTCTGTCCTCCATTACTTCGACGCTAGGATTAATTTTCTTCCTAGCTTCCTCTAAAGAAAGGGTTGGCTTCGGAAGATTTCTTTCATGATGGGCCATTAAGTAATCCCTTGCTGTGAAGCCTATAATGTTACCATCATCAAGTGCTACCTTCATTGTAATTGATTCAGGATATAGGCGCACATCGTTTTCTTTTGATACAAAGGTAAAGATCCCTATGTTATCGAATTGAGCGCTTTCGAATAATTCAAGGTTTTTAAAATCATGATCCTTTAGGTATTTGAGTGCACTTTCTGTTGCTTCATTAAGGCTAATGTTTTTCTCTTTTACATCTCGATTTCTTAACACCCATATTGGATAACCACCCTTTTTAGTGATATCCATATAAATCTCTGTTTTAGCTTTTGGGTCATCAATTGTTAGACTATAAAAACCATAGCTTGACCCATCACCATTTTCAATCACTGACATCTCTTCTTGACCCTTTAGTCCTAGAAAGTCGGTAGCAATTTTTCTAGCTTCCGATTCAGTTATTTCGTTTCCAGATAAATATTTAAATCCCTCTTCCTTTTTATTCATACTAGTAAAGGAAGGACCAAAATCTGCCTCAGAATAAGCAGTTACATTTTCTTCAACTGTTTTAAACCCATCAATTATGGTATTGTCTTGTTGATTGTCAGTTGCAAGTGCTAACTGGACGTCCATCCACCTAAGATTATTTTCAAGCACCAAGTGTTGAACTTTCCTTAATTCATTCTGGATATCACCTGATTTTTCATAAAGTGCTTGTAGGGTATTATACTCTTCATCAGATAATGGTTCTTTTTCTAAGTCACGTACGGCAGCTCTGTAACTAAATTCAGCTATGTTCGCTAAAAACTCCTCCGTTTTGTTAAATGGTAGAAGTGTTAATGGTAGTTGGCCAACGTCAGACTGTGCCTCTGAAGTGATTCTCCATACCTCAGCTAATGAAGGCGATAACGATTGTCTTGAATTCATAGCAAGCGTCGAGCCAATCTTATCATTTAATAAATCGATTTGATATGTTAAATCATGAAAGGCACGCTGGTAATTATTTTCGGCATGAATTAAGATTGCATTTTTTTCGATGTGTTCTTGGTAGCCCCAGTAAGCAGTACCCGATATTCCTACTACAAGTGCTCCGATTATTATTCCTCTAAGCATGTTCTTTCACCTCTATTTACAGAAGATGTGTTTCCCTATCCGTTTAATTTGCGGTCTACCCCAAATCCATCCACTTGTTGCAGTATCAGGATTAAAATAATACACGGCTTCGCCAGTTGGATCCCAGCCATTAATAGCATCTAATACAGCTTTTTTGGCTTGCTCGTTTGGCTTTAACCATATTTGACCGTCAGCAACTGCCGTAAAAGCTCGTGGTTCAAAAATAACGCCTGATACCGTATTAGGAAATGTAGGACTATTTACTCGATTCAAGATGACAGCTGCAACGGCAACCTGACCAATATATGGCTCACCGCGAGATTCACCATAAACTGCATTAGCCATTAGCTGTATATCATTCTGTGAGAAACCATTTGGCATGTTTACAGCTGTAGGCTTAGGTGTTTGAGCACCCTGTTTTTTATTTTGTTTAGTTTGCTTTTGCCCACCTTGTTTTGGACTTTCTCCGGCTTGACCTTGAGACTCAGCTCCTTGTCCTTGCTGACCTTGAGGCTTTGGCTGTCCTCCTTGTCCTTGCTGACCTTGAGGCTTCGGCTGTCCTCCTTGCTCTTGCTGGCCTTGAGGTTCTGGCTGTCCTCCTTGTCCTTGCTGACCTTGAGGCTTCGGCTGTCCTCCTTGCTCTTGCTGGCCTTGAGGTTCTGGCTGTCCTCCTTGTCCTTGCTGGCCTTGAGGTTCTGGCTGTCCTCCTTGTCCTTGCTGGCCTTGCTGAGGAGTTTGTCCTCCTTTGCCTTGCTGACTCTGAGGCTTGGATTGTCCTCCTTGTTCTTGCTGACTACTTTGTTTTTGTGTTTCTTTTTGCTTTACTTGCTGTTGCTGCAATTCTTTATTTCGACGCAGTCTTTCGATTACACGTTTTTTTTCTGCTGTTCTTTTAGCCTTGTCAATCATTTCCTGAGTAGGAGAAGTTTGGATGTCTAAAGGAACTCCTCCATAATGAGTAAACCTATAACCTTTGTTAATCTGTTCATATACAAAGTCTTTATAATATTTTGTTGCTTTTTTAAGCATATTTTTTGTCTTTTCTCCAACATAGCCATCAACCTCTTCTAGACTAAATTCATGTTGGAAATTTCTAACTGCCCAATATGTCGACCATCCAAATACACCATCAATAGGACCATGATAAAAACCATTGTATTGAAGACGAGCCTGTAATTCGATTACATCATCTCCAGTTGCCCCACGTTGTATAATTTGATTACTAAATGCATAGCTGTGATGTACTGGATATAGAGACACGACAAATGTTATCGCAATGATGACGATAAGAGGAATTCTCCAGATTGAATAAAACCTCATCATTTTACCTCCCTAACCAATTTCTAAGATGTCTTACAAGTATTTTCTGTATTGAATTAGTTTTTATTCAAAAACTTTGGATTTATAAGGAAAGAATCAAGATTTTTGGAAAAATTGGTTGCCATGAAAATAAAAAAACGCCCCTCAATCACTGAGATAAGCGTCTAGAATAAGTTTCTGTTAAACATCTTGCTAGTTTTACCTTTCGAAGTCCTAACCACCATAGAAAGATCATAAATGGAACAATCACAATTATCCACTTTTCGATAGAGTAAATGATATAATCATAAATACCGTGCAAGAAAAACGGGATAAATAATGATAAATAAATATACTTACGTTTAGTTTGATTCGTTGAAAATTTTCCTTTTCCAATATAGTAGCCCATAATGACCCCGAAAAGTGCATGGCTAGATACAGGAAGTAAGGCTCTTCCAAATGCCATGTCTACTCCGTGTGCAAATAAATATAGAATATTCTCAACAGTTGCAAAACCTAAGGAAACAGCTACACCATAAACAATTCCATCATAAAGCTCATCAAACTCTCCATGTTTGTATGCAATAAAATATAAAATAAACCACTTAAAGAACTCTTCAAGAAAGCTTGTGGCTACAAATGCTTTTAAAAGTCCACTTTGTAAAATATCCTCGACAGACAATACATATTGAATAAACATGATTGGAAATACAAGAATTGCCCCAAAAATAAAGGAACGAAACACCATATAGATTGGTTCTGCCTCATATTGATCCTTTAAATAAAAATAACTTAGTAAGGCAACTCCTGGAGCAATCCCTGCTGTAATAATTGCCAACATATCAATTCCTCATTTCCATTATGATAATTTACAAATTACAAAAAGGATATCTTGCTCTTCTCTAGTCAAGTTTTCATTCTTATCGTAACATGATAATAGATATATGAAAATCAATGTTTAAAAAAACTTTACATCTTTAGGAGGACCTATGAAGAATATATTATTACTACATACAGGCGGTACGATTGCGATGAGTGAGGACAAGCATACAGGCTCGGTTCAGCCAGGGGATAAGCACCCATTACATGAAGCAATTCCAGCATTAGGAAGTCTTGCAACAATTTTTTCTGAAGAGATATTTCAGTTACCCTCTCCCCACATTTCAACAAAAGAAATGCTTATCTTACGAGATCGAATTGAAAGAGCAGTTCGTAACGAACAAATCGATGGTGTGGTTATCACACATGGCACTGACACACTTGAAGAAACAGCTTATTTTCTCGATTTAACACTCAACTCAAATATCCCAGTTGTTCTAACAGGGGCAATGCGATCGAGTAATGAAATCGGAGCTGACGGCCCATACAATTTACTTTCATCCGTTAAAGTAGCGGCTAGTGAAGAAGCAATTGGGAAAGGGGTATTAGTGGTACTCAATGATGAAATTCATACAGCAAGAAACGTAACCAAAACCCATACAAGCAATATTGCCACATTTCAAAGCCCACAATACGGTCCAATTGGTATTGTTACAAAAAGAGGTGTCTCGTTCCATCATCTTCCTATGAACCAAGAGCATTATGACATAAATAGAATCTCCAAAAAGGTGATGTTGTTAAAAGCATTTGCTGGAATGGACGAATCTTTATTGCTTGCGCTACTTAACATGGAGATAGATGGATTAGTTATTGAAGCATTAGGGCAGGGGAATTTACCACCGACGATGCTAAATGGAGTAAAACAGCTTATTAACCATCAAATACCAATAGTAATTGTATCAAGATGCTTTAATGGTATTGTTCAGGATATTTATGGATATGAAGGTGGCGGGAGACAGCTAAAAGAGATTGGAGCCATTTTCTCAAACGGATTAAGTGGACATAAAGCCAGAATTAAATTGATGGTAGCTTTAGAACAAACAACAGATATTAAGGAATTGCAGAATTTATTTTTAACATAAGATATACATTCGCGGCGTTCTGAGCATTTTGAACTCGGATGACTTGGTACTGGAGCTGTTATAAAATTTAATGTACGAAAACTTATTTCATTCTGATTTATTAAAGTGAAACAAGCCTACTATTAGGTAGGCCTGTTTCGTTTTTGAATTTCTTTTGCAATGAGCTCTCCATGAAATCGTCCATTTTCAATAAATATCTCATTCGCGTTATTTCCAGCTGCAATAACCCCAGCAATAAAAATACCGGTTACGTTTGTTTCCATCGTTTGTGAATTAAACATTGGTCTACCAGTCTCGCCATCTACTCCAACTCCCATATTTCTTAAAAACGTGTGGTCTGGATGATAGCCTGTCATTGCAAATACAAAATCATTGCTAATAGAATATTCAACATCTTCTACAGTATATGTTACTCTCTTTTCAGTAATTTCTATAACACTTGCATTAAAAAGCATTGTTATCTTACCATGTCTAACAAGGGATTCGAACTCTGGTAAAATCCAAGGCTTAATGCTAGCTGAGTATTCACTTCCTCTATATATGACCGTCACATTTGCGCCAACTTTTTCTAGCTCTAGTGCAGCATCAATGGCAGAGTTTTTCCCTCCGATTACAACAACTTCCTTTTGAAAATATGGATGCGCTTCTTTAAAATAATGAAAAACTTTATCTAAATTTTCTCCTGGTATATTTAAATAATTGGGATGATCATAATAACCAGTAGCAATAACAACATATTTGGCTTCGTAGTACCTTTGCTCTCCATCCGAAGTTTTTGTATATACTTGGAACTGTTTATTACTTTCCTTGCTCACGTTTAACACCTGTTCATAGGCATTAACACGTAACTCTTTTAATTTTACAACCTCTCTGTAATAAGCTAGCGCTTGGCTTCTGACAGGCTTTCGATTTTCAGTAATAAATGGGATATTACCAACTGATAATTTTTCGCTTGTACTGAAAAAAGTTTGGTGAGTTGGATAGTGATAGATTGCGTTTACAATATTTCCTTTTTCTATGATTAATGGGTTATAGCCAAGTGATTTAAGTTCAATGGCTGCTGCTATCCCACATGGACCTCCACCCACAATAATAATATCTTCTTTATTCATAACATCCTCCTTGTACAATAAAAGGTGAGGAAATATAGAAGAAAAATCCCCTATCATAGTAATGATAGGGGATTTCTAAAGTGTATGCAAATGATTAAATCCAGCCTCTGAATCTAGAAGCCTCCGCCATTTTTCTAACACCCACCATATAAGCTGCTAAACGCATATCTACACGACGAGTTTGGGCCGTATCATAAATGTTATTAAATGATTTAACCATTACCTTTTCAAGCTTTTCTTCCACTTCTTCTTCTGACCAGTAATAGCCCTGATTATTTTGAACCCACTCAAAGTATGACACCGTTACACCACCAGCACTAGCAAGAACATCAGGAACAAGTAAGATTCCGCGCTCAGTTAAGATCTTAGTAGCTTCGAGTGTCGTTGGACCGTTTGCTGCTTCCACGACAATACTTGCACGAATATTGTGTGCATTTTCTTCTATAATTTGGTTTTCAATAGCAGCAGGTACTAAAATATCACAGTCAAGCTCAAGTAATTCTTTATTTGAAATTGTATTGTTGAATAGCTTTGTTACTGTTCCAAAGCTGTCACGACGGTCTAATAAATAATCGATATCTAACCCATTAGGATCATGAAGTCCACCGTATGCATCTGAAATACCAATAACCTTTGCACCTGCATCATGCATAAACTTAGATAAGAAGCTTCCAGCATTACCAAAGCCTTGAACGACTACTCTAGCACCTTCAAGCTTGATTCCACGCTTAGCAGCAGCTTCTCTAATACAAATCGTTACACCTTTTGCAGTTGCTGCCTCACGCCCATGGGATCCTCCTAGTACAAGTGGTTTACCTGTAATAAACCCAGGAGAATTAAATTCATCGATTCGGCTATACTCATCCATCATCCATGCCATGATTTGTGAGTTAGTGAAAACATCTGGAGCTGGAATGTCTTTTGTGGGACCCACGATTTGGCTAATCGCTCGAACATAACCACGGCTTAATCGCTCAAGCTCACGGAAGGACATTTCACGTGGATCACAAATAATACCACCTTTTCCTCCACCATAAGGTAAATCAACGATTCCACATTTTAAACTCATCCATATTGATAAAGCCTTAACTTCTTTTTCAGTAACATTTGGATGAAAGCGAATACCACCCTTTGTAGGTCCAACTGCATCATTATGTTGAGCACGGTAACCTGTAAATATTTTAACAGAACCGTCATCCATACGTACTGGAATCTTAACAGTCATCATACGAATCGGCTCTTTTAATAGCTCATAAACTTCCTCAGGATATCCAAGCTTTTCTAAAGCATTATGTATTACTGTTTGTGTAGATCTTAGAACATCTAGTTTATCACTGTCATGAGATTGATCTGTGTTCTTTTCGGCTACCATTTGTAAACCTCCCAAAAATTATCACTAAAAGTTATTGTCTACTACTCGTAACATAGTATACACCTTCAGTTAGTATCTGCAAAGATGAAAAAGTGACTTTTCTTCAATTAATTACGTTTTTTTGCAAACGATTACACCCTAATATTCACAACGTTTTCAACATATAAAATACTTAGAATATTACTACTATTGATTGTTATTATCTTGCCATATTTTCTTGATTTTATAAGGTTGTTCTATCAAGAATCTGTTTACAAAAAAAAAACACCTCTATCGTAAGTATTACTCTAGAGGTAGCTATTATTAATTAAAATAGTAGTTTATTTGCTGAATCGCATTATTTGACATTATAAGCTTACCGTATTCTCCAACTCGGTAAGTAGTTAATGTTGAAGGATTCCCATATTCAGCAAGAATCGCAATCACATTTTCAATATTAAATCCTTCTAAATGATCCTCATTCAACAGAGTGTAGTAACAATTATTATAGAAGTATAGAGATCCCCCAGTCATTCCTAACGAACTTAATCTTTTTGAAAGTGATAATAGATCCTCTAGGGAATTAAATTCATAAAAAACATCTTCACTTTCATCTAAAGTAACTTGCATTTCAATATACTCATCAAGTAATTCATCATCCATCGGATTATTTGATGACTCTTTCGTTACAATGACCACCATTCCCTGTGCTTGCAATGAAAATACTTCAACCGCAATTGGACCATCTGCTTCAAACCCAAGTTCCAAACTGGCTTCATCCATCATATCCTGAAATAATTCCTGAACCTTGGGAGCATTATGCCATAAGTCATCCTTTTTCAAGCCACGATCAAGGAGGTCATCAATGGTGAGAAAGACCTTGATCTTGTTATAGGTTAATCGTTCTAAACGCATTTATGAAAACCTCCTACCATCAACTCGCAAATCCATCTATCCATTAGTATATGAGTGGAAAGCAAGATGGTTCATCACATTTTTGACTATACTTCATATCCAACAGGATGTAAGACAAGTTGTTTTATAATTTACTCTCTAACCATTTGTCCCAATCCACCCTTGATTTTCCAACTAAATGGTATCGGTAGGTTTCGAGGAGGCTTTCTTTTAAGAACATAAAGGCAGGGCCTCCTAATCCAATTTCTAATGCAGGAAATTTATTTTTCAAATAATTGACAAGTTCTAATGTTTCCGGCAAATTTTCAACTAAAGTACAAGATAAGAATAAAAATTTAGGATTTACTTCCTTTAGCACTATGTCAATATCAGCTTTAGCAATACTCCCCCCGAGATAAACAACATCAAAGCCTATTTTCCGTAAATATATCGTAAAAATTAGCAATCCTAGTTCATGTGATTCATTTGGACCACAAAAAGCAAGCACTTTCGGTAAAAAAGAATTTATCGGCATGGTATGTAAAACATTACCGATTTTCGAGCGGAGAAAGGCTGAAGCAAAATGTTCATGTGCACTTGTAATTTTACCTCTTTCCCATAAGTCTCCTATTTCAACTAAAACGGTTCCAAGTATGTCAATCGCCACTTTGTCGATGGAAAAAAGGCTAAACGCATGATTTAAATATTCCTGTGCTTGCACTTCATTAAATTGAAGTAGCGACTCAAGTAACTTATCTGTTATATCAGCATTCTGAGTCCGATTCTCGATTTCAGACATGAAAGTCGGTTCTGTAATTAGACCACTAGTTTCTAATAAGTTGATCGCTTGGCTAATAGTAAATCCTTTATTTATCTTTTGAATGAGCCATTTTAAGATCTTAACATGCTCTTCCGTATATAACCGATGACCTGCATCATTTCGAACAGGTGCAATGATTTGATAGCGTCTTTCCCATGCACGAAGTGTACCAGCCTGGATTCCAAGCATTTGAGAAACTGCCTTTATATTATATTTACCAACAGCCGATGACATATTAAATCCTCCAATAACTCAATCCTATACTTGTTAGCATTATAGCCCACACGTGATAGTGTGTAAACTTTGTATAAGTTTTGTAGGAGGAAAATATTCCTATTTTTTCGAAATTGTAATGAAATGTGTTTCAGCAGGTGCACCGAAACGCAGAGGTACCGATGTTGTTCCATATCCATTACTTATGAGTAATACAGTCTTATCATGATGAGAAATGCCACCTTTATGATAAAAACCTAATCGGCCCAATCTAATTTGACCTCCATGTGTATGTCCGCTCATAACGAAATGAATGTGATCGTCGTTGTTTATTTTTCTCATGATTCTTGGATCGTGACTAACCAACATTCTAAATCCTACCTTATCACAGTCAGATAAGGCTAGATCCAGACGATCTCGTTTACGGTTCATATCATCGACCCCGATAAGAGCAAGCTTCTCCCCTGTTGTAGATTCAAAGGATAAAGCTGTATTGTCTAATATTTTCACTCCATGATTGATTAATAAAGCATCTAGTTCATGATAGTCAACTTCATAATCATTATTCCCCCAAACAAAATAAAGCGGTCCTATTTTCTTTAATCGATTTATATTTTCTAAAACTCGAGAAAATGGTACCCCTTTTTCTGTAATATCTCCTCCGATGATGACTAAATCTGCTCGACCTGTTAGAGAAGCTATGATTTCTTCAGATACAATACGCCTATGTATATCCGAAATAAAGAAAACCTTTAATTCACCAAAGCTCTCTGGGAACGAATCAAACTTCAATTGTTCGTACCGAATTGTATTACGATGTGCCTCTCTGTACATATAGACGATTAGCATCATGCAACAAAATAGAATTACTAATAAAAACCAACTCATAAATCCTCCTGCTTCCCATCATACTGCCAGTTTTGACGTATATCTAAAGAAATCATACCATAGACTATGGAAAAAATTAAAAAGAGAACAGCTATTGATAGATTAAATAGAAATACTAAACAGAAATTAGCAATGACTAAATAAGAAATCACTAGTTTGGGAATATGGATTTTGTATCCTTTACTTAAAAATAAGGTACCTCTTATACCATTGCGAACTAACGCAGCATTTGCTAAAAACCCAACAAAAAAACATCCCATTCCAAAGAAAAAGGTAATCGGATCCAATATTAATGTAGAGATAAAAGGACCTAACCCTATTTCAAAAATAGGAGGTATCCAATTTGCCGCCAAAAAACCTCCACATAACCCTAGTAACCAATATAATATGTATGTAAGCATAGAACCCCCCCTTACTTACATTTATGTAAACAAGGGGGGGAACATGATTAAACTTATCATCTAGTCTTCATAAATGTCTAGAACTCTAAATCCAGCACTTTCAAGTTTTTTGATAAATTTATCAAGATTATCCTTCTTTTCAACTTTCATGACAATTCTTCTTACAAGCTTATCTGTTTCATCAAAAGTTGCAATGGAAATTATTTTTTCATTGAAATGCTTTGTAATTTCAGCAAGTCTTGCGATTCTTCCTTCTGTTTCAACAGATGTGAAGGCGATTCGAACTCCTGGTCTATGCATTCCAAATGCACTTTGGAATTGTTCCAACACATCCGATCTAGTGACAACGCCTAAATAATTTAAATTCTCATCAACTACAGCTAATATTGGCATGTCTTTCAACATAACTAATGTCTTCTCGAAAATTTCTTCCCCTTGCAAATATATATCCTGTCTAGTTGCGATATCTCCTGCTTTTGTTTCCGTTAAGTATGTTTCTTTCGTTTGTGGGGATTCAAAGAAGCACTCATATACATGATATCGAGTTACCATCCCTACATACTTCCCATCTTTAAGAACTGGTACTCCATCAATCGAGTGTTCTTCTAGTTTTTTTAACGTAGATTCAATTGAATCGGTAAAATCTACAGTAAAGCTATTGTGTTTAGGGATCATGATACTTTTAACAAACATGTAAAACACTCCTTTTTATTTGATCAGAATGTCCTTCTGAAAATTTCCAACCCCAGCCCTCACCTTTAATTCAGTACCTATTATGTTATGTAGCTTCTAAAGTATATTCAACAGGGGAGTAATAAAAACCTTCTCATCTATGACATTTTTATTCATATAGTACCATACAATGAATTGAGACATTATCGATAAAGACAGATACCTAGCACATCAAGATCACAAGGAGGGTGTCTACAATGTACACATTGTATAAAAAGTACTATCCATATGTTGGCCCATTTGATCCATGTCCACCAATTCGTGTGAAAACTTACTCGACTCCGCCAAATCTTTACGTTGGGTTTCAGCCTTATAACCTTCCACAGTTTTCACCTAAAGAAGCTCTTTATAAGGGAACATTATGGCCTGCATTCTATGATCCTTATTACAACCCTTATGAAAAACCAATGAGGGAGGAAGTTCAATGAAGCAACTACCACCAGAGTTTTACTCATTAATGGAGGAACTTCAAGCAGTAGACTTTGTTTTAGTTGAATTAACTCTTTATTTGGATACACATCCTGACGACTATGAATCTATTAGGCAGTATAATACGTTTGCAAAACAACGTGGCCTCCTCAAAAAGAAAATAGAATCGTGTTATGGCCCGCTCCAGCAATATGGAAATAGTTACTCTGGCTACCCTTGGAATTGGGATGATGCTCCGTGGCCGTGGCAGTTATAAACGAAGGGGGAATATACTTACATGTGGATTTACGAAAAAAAATTACAATATCCCGTTAAGGTTAGTACTTGTAACCCGACGCTTGCAAAATATTTGATAGAACAATATGGTGGAGCAGATGGAGAGTTAGCTGCTGCCTTACGTTATTTGAATCAGAGGTATACTATTCCTGACAAAGTTATTGGATTACTAACTGATATTGGAACTGAGGAGTTTGCTCATTTAGAAATGATAGCGACGATGATTTATAAGTTAACAAAGGATGCTACGCCTGAACAATTAAAAGCCGCAGGTCTCGCTCCACATTATGTAAACCATGACAGTGCCCTGTTTTATCACAATGCAGCAGGCAATCCATTTACGACTGAATACATTCAAGCAAAGGGAGATCCTATTGCAGATTTGTATGAAGATATCGCCGCTGAAGAGAAGGCTCGCGCAACGTATCAGTGGATTATTAATATGAGCGACGATCCCGATTTAAATGACGGTCTTCGCTTTCTCAGGGAGCGAGAGGTCGTTCACTCACAAAGGTTTAGAGAAGCCGTTGAAATCCTAAAAGAAGAAAGAGATAAGAAAAAGTTTTTCTAATGAAAGAGGTATGTACTATTTAATAGACTTTAAAGCTGAATGATTGTTTCATTCAGCTTCTATTTACTCTCATGATATAAATTAATATCCTTTTCATTTTTCATTGTACGGAATACATGACTCCTTTCATCCCATCCAAACGGATATTTCCATTGCAATGGACTTTTTTGGATGATTTCTATTCTAAGATCATGGTACTCCTTTTCAGCCTTATCCTTCTTCTTTTTTAGGTAAGATCCAGTTCCACCTAAAAATAGTAATAAAAAAAATAGTCCAAATAAAGTAGAATCATGAACAATCGCTACAAACATTTTTTCAGCATTCGTTGAGTATGGTTCAATTATGAAATAATTCATATAGGCAAATAACAATAAAAAGATAAAAAGCGAACTCCAAGTACATAGGATGAGTTTTTTCTTATACCGATCAAATTTAATCTTATGCTCTGTTACTTTTTGAAGCATGATTTTAGTTGGTTCGTCAGTAAGATCATTAAAGTCTTTGATAAACTTTTCCAAATCCTCACCCCTATACAATCTATATCTTGTCTATATATATTCGATTGATGAGAAAAATAGTCATAAAAAAAAGAATCCTAAATGAGAATTCTTATTTTTGGGCCTTTATTGGAATTTTCAAAACTCGACCAACCTCAATATCGTTTCCATTTAAGTTGTTCCATTGCTTAATTAGCTCTTCACCTGTTCTACTTTTATAGTAATGTTGCGATATCGAATATAAAGTTTCTTCTTGCTTGACTGTATGAAAAACAATATCATAATTTGTCTTCTTTACATCATTGTCTTGCTGAGTCGAAGTGGGTTCAGGCACTTGAGTTACTTCTTTTACTGTATCAGATTCACTCGATCCTTGATCTTGACTTATCTGGTCTACCGACTCCGTTTTTGATGAGTTCTTCGTTTCAGTTTGCATTTTTTCTTCTTTTTTATCTAATGATATTTCTTCCTTGTAATCTGAATTCGGATTAGACGCCGGCTTGAAAGTAGGTTCTTGGTTATTTAAATAATAGTTAATACTAAGCAGAGCAATTGGTAACAAAATAAATAGCAACATTAACATTCTTATGATTGGATACTTTAATTTTATTTTTGTCTTCTTTTTTTCGTCCTTCGCTTTATGAATTTTACTTCTAGGGGGAAGCGTGAGCACATCTTGATTAGGTGTTTCATCCCCTTTAATATTGTCCATTCTTTCCCGTAGATGCTGAGCTTGATCCCTTACATCCTTTTCATTTGTCATAACCTCACCTCTTTTTTCCTTTCAGATACTCCATTCGTATTTTAACCCCAAAGAAAAAATCAATTAAAAAATGAGCAAAAATCGTAACATAGAGATTAGCAGTCCATTCATATAACCAACCTAGTAAAAAGCTTAAAGCAGTCACAATGATAAATAATAACCATTTTTTTAAATACCTTATATGTGTAATGGCAAATAATATACTTGCCAGTGATAATCCAAGGTGAGTTTGAATCACTCCTCTAAACAACCATTCCTCTGTAATAGCAATAATCCAACACAGAACAAAAATATGGAAAATAGAACGGTTTTCAAACACTTTTTTATTAATTCCACCGTCATCAAAATAGGAGATTGGAAATACTTTCATTAGCCATAAATCTAATAATACAACAGATATTCCAGCAATTCCTCCATAAACGAAGATCTCTATTCCATCCTTCTCAAAAAGGAATAAAACTTCCTCTAGGCTATCGAACAAAAAAAAGGCAAATATAGATGCGATTAGGAATAATACAGCTTGCGTCATATATAAATGAAAAAGAATTTCCCTGTCGGTCATTTGCTTAATTATTTCGGACTGATTTTTCATGTACTCCACTCTCTTTAAGTAATATCATTTTTAATTCATGTTGCCAATTCAAATAGTGGTTATTTTCCGAGTTTTTGTCCGACTGCTTGACATATATTTCTTCTTCATAGCCACAAATGTCACAGCAAGGATAAACAGTGGTCGTCTGTTTCTCATTAAACAATGATAGATAGGTCCTTCTTCTACATGTTTTACTTTTTATCCAAGACCTCATTTCATGTAGCTTGAGCTGTTTATACTGAATTCTTTTATGGGTCATATTCATGATATGAGTCGTAATGTCTTTCTTGTTCAACTGTTTTAAGACACGATTATTGAATATCCATCCATTATCCTCCAAATGGTACTTAATATATCTCCACCCTGTCTCTGTAATAGTTGATTGTGTGAGTAGCCATTCTTCATTTATCTCTTTACCAGGAACTATTTGTTCATTAATGATAGTTAATATGTGATCAAGCTCGTCCACACTTGGGAATTCTTGCATCATTAAAATCTCAGGAAGGTCATCGTCATCAGGTGAATAAAGAAGTATTGCTGTACTTTTGTCTCCATCTCTACCTGCTCGTCCAATTTCTTGAAGGTACGACTCAATTTGACCAGGGTAATGAAAGTGAATAACATAGCGAACATTTGGTTTATTAACTCCCATTCCAAAGGCATTGGTACAGCATATAAGTTGTAATTGGTCACTGATAAATTGTTGCTGAATGAGAAGTCTCTGCTCATTATCCATTCCGCCGTGGTAAAAAGCGACGCCTTCAACTCCAGCAGACTGAAGCAATGTACAAATATGCTCTGCCCACTTTCTACTAGAAAAGTATATCATTCCAGGTCCTTGCAGCTTTTTTACTAGCTGAATTAGCTTTTCTTTTTTATCGTCATTTGAAGCGAGTTCTTCCACTTTTATTGAAATATTTTGTCTATCAATTGAATGAATGTGAAATGAAATATCGGTTAATTTCAAAGCAAAAACAATGTCTTGTAAGACTTGCTCAGTTGCTGTTGCCGTTAATGCTAAACATGTGGGATGGTCTAGGTCTTGGAGCACTTCATGTAATTTTAAATAATCGGTTCTAAATTCATGTCCCCACTGCGAGATACAATGAGCTTCATCTATAACAAATAATGAGATCGTTAATTGCTTCAATCTGTTAATAAAATATTTGTTTTGTAACATTTCTGGAGATACGTATATAAATCTATACTGGTTTAAATTATTTAATACTTTCTGACGTTCTTCAAACCGTAAAAAGCTATTAATGGCAACCGCTCTCTTTTCGCCAATTAACTGAAGTTGCTGTACCTGATCCTCCATTAATGATAAGAGTGGCGACACAATAATAGTTGTTCCCGTACTCATATACCCTGGCAATAAATAACAAAGTGATTTTCCTGCACCCGTTGGAAGTAATGCAAGCACATTCTGACCACTTAACACATCTCCTATTATTTCTTCCTGGCCAGTACGGAAAGATGAATAACCAAATTTTTCTTGCAATATGTCATGTAGTTTCATACAGAACCACCTACTTTTGCTAGAACAAGTCTTATTTGAAAGTAACTTACATCAATTGAAAGAGCTTCTTTTACTACCTTGAGCTGATTTGTTTTCATTGTACGTATACAATCCTCAATTAATCGAGCTTGGTTATCATCCACAAAATGAGAAATACTAAACTCTGAATATTGGTGGGCAATTTCAACAACATGGTCTTCTATCGTATTCTTTTTCAATTTTCTAATCATCGAAATTTCATCAATTGAGTAGTCACGACATAATAACTGGTAAGTTTTTTGAGTTGATGCCGTAAGAGTCATGATACGTTGTTTTTTCTCTGTTATTATTTGTCCTAAGATTTGAAAATCTTCCCTATTCTTTTCAACTTGATGTAATATAAAATGAAGGGTTGAAATAAATTGTAATTGCACTTCATGGGAAGAAATAGATAATAAATTTGAAATCTGTTCATTTGTAGAACCGATACGTTTTCTTCCTGTTAATTTTCGAACAAAAATTGTAGCCTGTTGATCGGTTAATTTACTTAGGCAATTATATAGTTCACGATACAATGTATTTGCTATCTCTTCTCTAGGAAGTGATTGTTTTGTAAGAAAATTCTTGACCCATTGCAAAACGTTTGGATCCCTTACAATCGGAATAAAACGGTTATTAAAGTGAATGATATTCGATAAGGTTTGTATCAATACACAAAGCCTGTCCCAAAAGATAGAAGCGATTGGAGAATAAAGCCACCCATTAAGAAATAGACTTCGTTCACTTTGAAGATACATTTTACCTTTTGTAGTGATGATATAGGACTTTTTAAATGTTTCGATGTAGTTGTTTTTGTATAAATACTCAATTATTTCCTCAAGCACGGTACGAGATATTTGGGGTAATATTCCAAAATACGGTTTAATATTGTATAGATTCGCATCCTGAAGGGTTTGGGATGATCGTTTTCCTTTATATAAATGAAATATTGAATAAATAGACCGCTCTCCCTTTAATTGATCTAAACAACGAAGAGTAACCAACATTATTAAATGATTCAAATTATACACCCTTCCCACTTTCTTCTTTCTATTTTAGCAAACTTTTGGAGAAAATGGTTTAGTTTATAATTGGATGTGTTGGGTATTAATATAGTGTAAGACACAACTTGAAGAAGACTTAATTTGTTGGCTAATCCTTACTGCTTTTAAACATTGTTATATTATAAACATATTATAAAATAAGCTAAACTGGTCCAAACCCTTGTGTGATAAGCATTCTCAATGACTTTATTGTTGAAAAGTTGGCCAAACAGTTTTACAATAATGAATGTGGAATGCGTTTTCGTCTACTGGCTATGTTAATATGGGATAAATAAATAGTACAGCTAGATGTCACAAATAGGCGGTATCCAAACATAAACTAATTGTGTAATATTATTCAGGAGGTTTTTTCAAATGGCAAAGTATACGATTGTTGACAAAGAAACTTGTATTGCATGTGGAGCTTGTGGTGCTGCTGCACCAGATATTTATGACTACGATGATGATGGTATTGCATTTGTTACCCTTGATGATAATCAAGGTATCGTAGAAATTCCGGAAGTACTTGAGGAAGATATGATGGATGCATTCGAAGGTTGTCCTACTGACTCAATTAAAGTTGCAGATGAGCCATTTGATGGAGACGCACTTAAATTTGAATAGTTGTAATCCTTTGGAAGCCTCTGATAATCAGAGGCTTTTTTCTTTGCGAACTGTTAACAGAAAGTGATCTGCAATATAGGATGCTCGATTTTGAAAAATTTCCAATTAACATTTTAGACTACCTGTGTTTTGTGACCATTATTCCCTGGCTATACATGTCTCACTCCATCAAAAACTAAGCCATTTCCCCCAAAATATAAGTAATACTTTCGATCTATTTTGATAAAAATGGCAATTAGATGCATGGAAAAAGCGATTCGGAATATGTTCAGCTATGTCCCTTTTGATACAAGTAAAATTTGGCTCGGAAATACATGATCATTTTTTAAACCATTTAGATGAACAATTTCTTCAACTGATAGTTGAAGCTCCTTACCTATTTTAGGCAAGGTATCTCCACTTTTCACAATATATACCTTCTCCATGTTAGGATATAATGATAGATGCTGCCCTGGGACTAACATGTCAGAAGTTAAATTGTTCCATTTAGCAATTGATTGGATGGCAACCTTATATTCCTGAGACAATTCCCATAAAGTCATACCTTCTGTTACAACAATTTCTACACTTTTTTCAAGAAAGGAATGATCAACATCAGATGATTCTACCACTAGTGAACTTGAAAGAATAAACCCCTCTGAATGCTGAACCATCATCCATCCAGAATGATCTTGCTTTTGATCAATTTCCTCGAGTTTGGCTACTTGGATAGCTTCCTTTTTCATTTCCATCTCTTTATTTACTCTCATTTCGATTAATACCGATACATCCAGAGCTTGCAAAGGATCAATAGCATTAGATTTGGAATAATTCCATGTTCCCTTGTGTACTTCAAAGTGCAAGTGTGCACCTCTTGATCTACCCGTATTACCGACATGGCCAATTAACTCTCCTTTTTTGACCTTTTGTCCTTTAACTACAAATCGCTTATTTAAATGGGCATAAACTGTCTCAAAGCCGTTTGGATGTGAGATAAACACTACATGTCCGTATGAAAAAGAATAATATGATTTAGTGACAATTCCATCCTCAACTGAAACGGTCTCGGTTCCTGTTGGAGCGGCTATATCCAAACCGTGATGATTACCACTTCTTGAACCATATAAGTCACTGATTTCACCAAGAGCTGGCCAGACCCAATCTTTTGTTTCCTGAAATTTATATGTATTTTCATTTTGTTCTGCTTTAACCGTCTTAACACTCAAAAACATACAGGCAATACAAAACCCCATAATTATTACAACTAAAAGTCTTTTAGAAATGTCCTGCATTATGATCCTCCTAAAACGTAGTAAGTCAATCGATAACACTTTATGAGGACATGTTAAAAAGTAGACCAAAAAAAAATAGAGGTTACAAGAACCTCTTATTCGACAGGTATTGAAAGTAGGTTAGGAGAAACGGGAACTTGGTTTTTAATGGGTTCTCCATTTTCTGTAGACAACTTATAATCTGCAATCATCTCAATGTTAGCATTCTCAAATTGGACCGTCTCCATTCCAAATTCCTTTGCTGTTAACATAATCGCATGCATCATAGAAATATATGGTTCACCATTTAGTACCGTAGTACCTTCTTCAAAGAAGATGGTTGCATTTGTCCCTTCAATCGCCACGTTACTTATGATGATATCGGCAGGAATAGATGGCTGTAGTCCATAATCTGGTATCTCGCTTTTCATATCTTGCAGTGCTTGTTCCAAACTTTCTCTTGGGTCTGGTGAAGGAACTAAGAACATTGGTTGCAACGCATCGAATTGGTACAAATGGTAGCCTTTATTCGTAATTGAATGGATCGGAATCGTATCTACCTCTCCGTAATGACTAAAAAACACCTTTGTGCCTTTCTCTGTTACAAGCTCAGCTTCTGTATAGCCTAACCATCTAAAGGTTTCTTGAATGGATTGCAAAAATACGTTCTCCGTTAGACTCCCAGTACCTATACCAAGATTATTTTCAATTGGAATTGTCACAACAACCTTCTTGTTACCATCTTCCAATTCAACCTCTGAAAATGTTATACCTTTAATAATCGCTTCACTAAGTCCAATATCTTCTTCACGTATATTGTGAAGCAGCTGTTGTAATTGTTCAAGACTATTACCTCGCTCCAAAGGGGCAAGTATACTAACTGGAATAACATTCTGTGCATTTGTATCAGGGATTCCAATGGTTATCAGCGTTCGATCACTAAAATCAGTTACAACGTTTGTATTTGCGACAGGCGCAGTCATCATAATCATGTTATTTGAATCACTCTTGGAGCCTTCATCAAATGAATCTGCATTATCCATGATTCGACTTTCACTCTTATCTTTAGCGCCTGTTATCCCGACATCTTCAATTGATTCAGACGTTGAATTCTCTGTAGCCATATCTTGCACACCGCCGAATGGACTATTCAAAAATGTAGATCCTAAAACGAGTAAAAGAGTAACTGCTGCAGCAGTGGCAAGACTAGGAAGGATCCAAGAAGGTTTACGTGAAAATCGAGCTGGCTCTTTATCTAGCCGTGAGGCAATCTTATTATATAACTCTTGCTGCTCCTGTCTATCTTTAACTCGTGGTAGATTTTGAAGTAGTTCTTCTAGCTGCTTATCGCTCCACTCTGATTTTTTCACTATCCATACCCTCCTTTTCCATAAGCTGTTCCATATGAACTTTTAATAGTTTCAAAGCGCGGTGTTGTGTAGTCTTCACTTTGCTTTCTGTCCAACCAAGAGCCCCTGCAGTTTCAGCAATCGACATAGATTGGATATATCGTAAAATGATTACTGTACGCTGATCTACTGAACAATAGTTTAGACATTGATACATCATCTTAATCTCATCGTTTTGCATTGCCACTTCTTCAGGAAGCGGACTATCATCTTTCACTTGTTGTGTGCTCCAATCAAACGTCTCTAATAGACGCTGCTTCCAACCCTTTTGTTTTCTAAAGTGGTCAATAGCAACGTGCCTTGCAATCGAAAATAACCATGTTTTCTCACTACTCTTACCTTCAAAACGATCATATGATTTTAACACTTTTATATATACTTCTTGAACGAGGTCTTCCGCTTGTTCACGATTTCTTACCATATAAAAGAGAAACTGAAACAAATCGTGATGATATTTTTCATAGAGCTCTTGAAAAACGGTGTTCATGTCTTACCCTCCCGTTCATTACATTAGTCGTATTTGTGATTAAAAAGTTACACTCCATTTCTATACTAGTATCAAATGAAAAAAAAAGGAAGAATATTTTCATATATTCTTACCTTTCTCATACTAAAATCCCATATTTTGTTTTAAACCTTGTTAATATCTTTTCCCAACTTTTACTAAATAGTAGTATGAATACGACATTAGAAATAGCATGCCTAAGATCAAAGTAAAAACTGGAAGAAAAATAGACGAGAATTACTTTCCAATCAATTGAATCCATAAAGCCTACAATAAACCACAAATTCATAAACCAACCAAATGCAAATCCAACTACAATTCCAAAAATACTCTGACCGAATATTTTCTTCATAAAAGGGTGATTCCTAAAAACGCCTGCAAAAAAACCAATCATTCCCCAAGCGTACATTTGCCATGGTGTCCATGGTCCTTGACCAAGTAGCATGTTTGATACTAACGCTGCTGTTGCCCCAATTAAAAAACCACTTTCGGCACCAAATACAAGGCCACTAATTATAATGACAAAAGTAGTTGGTTGAACACTTGGAATCGCAGCAAACGGCACCCTACTTAATGCAGCAATTGCAGCCAATATTGCAATGATAACGATCTCCCTACTAGTCACCTTCTTACGTTCAAACCTTAGAAAAAACGGAACAATCGCTAAACAAATCATGAGAAAACTAATCCATATAAAGGAATTTTCTAAAAATAAAGCTGAAGCAATAAGAGTAAGAAATAAAAGAATCGAAGAAATAATTAATAATAGTAAGGATGATCCCATGTTCGATAGACCTCCTCAAGGGTAATAACCTCTGGCCATTCTTTTAAATTCCTCGTAAGTCTGCCGAGAACAGTCGTATAATAAAAATTCCCCTTGAAAAACTGTCTCGTTCTTTCTACAGCAGCAAAGGTTTTCTCAAAGAGTAGCGCGCATGTATGAGCATTGGCAGCTGCAAATTCTAAATCGTGCGTTACCATTATAATGGTCTTTCCTTTATGATGTAACACCGAAAGCCACTTTCCTAGCTCAGTCTTAGCATGTGGATCAAGTCCCTTAGTTGGCTCATCAATTAATAATACGGACGGATCAGTAAATAAGAGACAGGCCAATGCCACCTTTTGAATTTCTCCACCACTTAAATCGTGAGGGTGACGATCAAAAAGATTTTCTAATCCAAATAACGTAACCAATTCCTTAATTTCAGGGGTCTTCATGCTTTTCCCAACGGAGTTAGCTGTATATTGAAGCTCTTCCTTAACCGAATCGTGAAGAAAATAAGCCTTAGGTGATTGCGACAAATAGCCAATAGACTTCTGAGCCTCGCTTTTTTTTAGGGATCCAATTGGATTATTTTTGTAATACACCTTTCCAGAAGTAGGCTTTAGGATCCCAACTAATAGCTTAATCAATGTTGATTTTCCTGTACCATTTTGCCCGACAATACATAGAAAGTCATTTTGGTTAATTGAAATTGATAGATCATTAAATATCTCATCGTCACCTTTTTCATATCGAAATGAAACATTTTTACAGGATAAGATAGGTAGATGAGAAGGAGGCTTCTTCTTGTCATCTATATCTTGCAAGTTTTTTCTAGATGGGGCTGAAAAACTTAAGAAGGCTTCTCTTGCTTCTTTCACTGATAAAGGTATTTCTTTTTGATCTACTGTTGGAACATAGTTAAGGTAAACTTGAGGAATCGTTGGGAGTAACGATGTTAAGTAAGTCTCGCTTTGTTCCCAGCACTTTTTAATTACTTCTCGCGGAGTATCATCCCATAACACTGTTCCTTTATCTATCATGATAAATTGGTCAGCGACCGGTATAAACTCATCTAAACGATGTTCTACAACTACAATCGTCATTCCAAATTCTTCGTTTAATCGTCTCAGTAATTGAATTAATTCCTTTGATGTTACTGGATCTAATTGGGAAGTTGGCTCATCAAGTAATAGAATTTGCGGCTGCATTAATAAAACCGAAGCAATATTTAGAATTTGTTTTTGTCCACCAGATATATTGGAGGTTTTCATCTCCAAAATGTCCTGAAGTCCAAAGAATTGAATAAGCTCTGCTACTCTCCGTTTCATTTCATACGTAGCTAATCCTAGGTTTTCTAATCCAAACACTAATTCATGTAAAACATCTTCCATTACGATCTGATTTTCAGGATCTTGAAATACAAATCCTATATCGGAAACAGACATTTCTAAATCAATATCAGCAATCGGTGCTCCTTTATATAAAAGCTCACCAGATCTGTGACCGTATGGAGCAACTTGTGTTTTTATTTGTTTTAAAAGTGTTGATTTTCCGGATCCACTTGGTCCACAAATTACAACAAAATCACCTTGATGAATCTTTAATGAAACATTATTTAAGGTTGGCTTCATTTCATTAGGAAAAGTAAAATTATATTGATTAAACGTTATGATTTCCATCGTATCCACTCGCGTCCTTCAACTAATAAAGGTAATAATAAATAACAACAAAAAAACAATAAATGAATGTATTGCTGTGGGCCCATTTCAACATTACTTAATTCTGGATATATTATTAGTTTTCCATATGAAAGAAATAACATGCCCACCAAAGGAATGAGTAGTAAAATAACGAGAGTAACAACATATATCGTATCCCGTTTTTTCCATTGGAAATGATCATAGGATGATCTTTTCTTTAGTCCATATCCTCTTGCCGCCATTGAATCTGCGGTTTGTATAGCTTCTTCTAAAGACCAAGTTAACAGAACTTGTATATATAGTAAGCCATTCTGTATCTTCCCCTTTAACTTCTGCCCTCCAAGAACAATTCCTCGCCGTTTTTGTACAATCATGATCTCACTTAACCTTCTTCTTAGTATTGGGATAAAGCGAAGACTAAGTAAAACCAATAAGGAAGTCTGTGGAAACAATTTCCCAAATAAAAATAAGAACCTTTTATGATCAATTATGATTTGATAGGAAAAAAACAACATAATCATTCCCATTAATGAAAGAGCTAGCATAAAACCATAGAGAACTCCTTCAAGCATAATAGGATAACTGTAAAAATAAAATAATAGATGTGATCCTCTTCGGTTAAGAAAAGGATTCATGATGAAAATAACCAAACCCATCAAGAGCAGAAAAGGGAGTGTACGAAGTAGTTTCTTTCGATTTCCATGAACAAGATTTATTACAATTATGATAAGGATAGAAAAGAATAAATAAAGCGGATGAAAAAATATAGTAAGATATAACGCTGCACCTATATAGTATAAGAAACTTCCTACTGGGTGAATCGATTGAAAATAGTATTTTTTTATTCCACGTCTTCTCCGAGATTTTCCGTATATACCCAACGTATTTCATCCTCATTTACAACATTATAGATTCCAGCACTTTTTGTAGGAACCTGATTATTGACTCTAAATACCCACCCACTCATAGGACCGTGATCAAATTCGAAAAGGTTGTTTATTGCTTCTATATAAGCATTTGCGTTTCTACCTCTAACACTGACTGGTATTCCCTTCTCCTTTGCAATTTTCATTAAGACACTTAACACAGTATCTCCTTCATCTATAGGGACTGTGGTTTTAGCGAAAATTGTTTCCCCATCCTTCCCAGTAATTGAAAGTGTAACATAATCTTTTTTTACTGTTGTAGGAGTTTTATTTTCAGTTGGTGTGTCTTGTTTAGTCACCTTGGAATCTTTAGATTGTTCTTTATTATTGGATGATGAAGTTGAACTCGTATCAGCTTGCTCTTTTGGCAACTCCGTTTTTTGATTTTCTTGTTTTTGATTGTTCTGTTCTTCCTCTGATCCTGGATGGTCTTTCATTTCTTCCGATTCGCTGTTTTCCTTATCAGAAACAGTTGAATCCAATGTTTCTTTTAGTACAGGAGATTGTGGTTGATCACTCACACTATCAGTTACATGTTCTCTTGCTATATAGTCCTCATTGTGTACATTTCCACAGCCAGTTAGTAAAAGGAAACATACAAACATAGAAGTGAACCAATTTCTCATTCCTAATCATCCCTCATTTTTAATTAATAGGTAGGTGTGGCATATACAATGTATCGTTTTGGCGCATTACCAATCATATGAAATGGATAGCAAGTTATTAAAACTAGTTCTTCTGTTGGATACGTTGGAATAATAATTGTCCGATCATCTTTATCAACAATTTTCGTTTTCGTTATTTTATATGAGAATTTTCCCTCTTCTAATTGAAGAATAACTTCTTCTCCAATATCTAGATCCCCCAATCTCCTAAACACCGTATCTCGATGTCCAGATAAAACGATTTGGTCATTTTCGGTAGGTAAAGCGGTCCCAGGGTAATGGCCGACACCTACGTCTAGTGCGTCTTCATCAATTCCCGCTACAATTGGCAAATTAGCGGCTAATGAAGGGAGTGACAAGATTCCTAATACCTTACTATTAGTCTCAACTGAATTAGAATTAGTATCTTGTACTCTATCATGAAAATCCTCTGATATTTGTAATTGTACAATTGGTTTTTGTACAACTCGATTTGCATGCTCTAAAGCGTTGACTTGGGATTCTGCTTTTGACCATAGGTCAAAGCATCCAATTAATATAAAAAGAAACCCTCCTGCCATAAACAAGAGGGGAGATTTAGTTTTCAGTTTAGATAGTACCTTGTTTTTTTCTATTTGAAACATACATAACAGCTCCAATTAGTAAAAGTAGTAAACCTAAAAGAATAATGTTATATGCATTAGTAGCTGTTTCTGGTAATGGTTTTCCTTCTTGTGTTGGCTGAGGTTCCACCACTGTCTCGTCGTTACTATCAGTAGTTTTCAATGGTAAGTTGTAAAGTGAGCCCTCACCATTTAGGAATAAATGGTATGCTACGACTCCTCTAAAGGCTTGATCAGTTGAGAATACGTCACTTACCTCTCCTCCTTGATAGTCAAAGCCACCATCAGCGTTTTGGAAGGTTAATAAGTAACTCACGATTGACTGACCATTGTTTGAAAAAAGTTCACTCGTTGGATTCATTCCTAAGGCTGTTAATGCAATAATCACTTGAGCAGCCGTAGAGCTATTGTTAACTTTTGAATCTAAGTACTGTGCTGATAGATATTGAACAGCAAGATCAATCTTGGAGTTGACATCTACTTGATTTTTATAGGGAGCAAGTGCCGTTATTACCATTGCTGTCGTATCTATATCACTGCTTTCGCTGCCATCCCATGCCCAGCCACCATCTTGATTTTGATTCTCTATGAGAGAACTAACTAGCTTTTCTCTCGTCCAAGTAGCAGTCTTTGGAACTTCAAATTTAGCACTATCTAAGGCAAGAAGAGCAAAAATAACCCCGTTTAAACCTTGCTTCGTAACATCCCCATTATAAATATGTTCAACTAGGTTATATCCTTCGAAGTCTGTAGGATTCCCTCCTGCTGCTAGTATTCCTAACGTATATCTTTCATAATCCGTTATTCTAGTAAATTGACCTTCACTAGTTGTTACCACATTTTTAACTTCTTCTAAATAGGATGCTGGTATCTCTTTTCCTGCTTTACTAAGCCCAATAACTTCCCATTCACCTATATTATTCGCTAATATATACTTTGTAGCAAGATTAACGGTAGATTGTAGCTTTTCAGAAGTAATAACATCTACTGGTTTTGTTTCCGGTTTTGTTTCAGTTTCTCCTGAATTTTCCTTTTCTGGCGCTGAGGTTTCCCAAGATTCATATTGGAATGTTATCTTATCACCAGATTGTAGCTTATAACTATCTGCACCAACAGTTGCCATTTCTCCATTTACATAGAATGCCCAATAATAAGTACCCTCTGCTGCTAGATTATTTACAGCTGTAATCATTTTTCCATATTCTGATTCACTAAATAGAACATTTTCTACACCTAGAATTACTTGAAGTAGTTCAAATGCCGTTGGTTCATTCAGAAAAGAGACTTCACTAACTTCTTTCATCGTTCCTTTCTCATCATTTCCAATCACATTCAATGATACTGTTTTTTCAGGTGCTACATTCCAATCAATATATTGAAAGGTAAGTTTATCTCCATCTTGAACTATATAACTATCAGCACCCACTTGCGCTGTAATACCATTAATATAAAGCCCCCAATAATGAGTACCCTCTGCCTTTATTTCATTAATGGATGTAATATATTTCCCATATTCACTTTCTTCAAATAGTACATTTTCTGCACCAACAGCATCACTAAGAACATCAAATGCTGTAGCTCCTTCTGGAAAACTAACCTCTTTCTCTAACGTACCACTTTCTTGTGAACCTACGATTGAAACGATACTTGTATTTTCAGCTGCAAATATTGTTGGCTGGTAGCCACTCGATACAAAGGCTATCATTAGAAATAACAAGGTAAAAACTTTCAAACTTCTACTTACTATCATTTCCTTCTCTCCCTTACCATTAGAAATCCAAAAAAAAATCCCCACTGGGAGGGGATGATTCTGTTAAGAGGCAATCAAGGAAAAAAGCCGACTTAACACCCTCCTATCCGCGTAGGCTTTCGGTGTGAAAAACAGGCAGGTCTCCTGGCTCATGATCAACATAATCTACGCCTTCCCATCGTCTGACAGTGACATATTGTAGATTACTACCAATTACAGTGGCGGGACCGCGTCGGTATTTCACCGAACTTCCCTTTTAAATTAACATCATCACATGTTAATACCTATTTTATACACTATGAAATTACATTCATTTTAACAAATAGATTCATATTTTGTCTATGACAAATCTCATTTTGGTTTCTCATGAAACAAGAACATTCGCCAAGAGTAGCCTCAAATCAACTATTTTCGAGGTAAAAAGAAAGAAAATGTCGTACCTTCATTTATTTTGCTATGAACCGAGATATTTCCTTTATGTGCTTCAATAATATTTTTTACGATCGCAAGTCCGAGTCCCGTCCCTGTTTTCCCTCTTGTTCTTGCTTTATCAGCCTTATAAAAACGTTCAAACACAAAAGGTAAATCTTCATTTGGAATCCCCGTACCAGAGTCTTGAACATCTACTTTTAGTCCATCTGACAAGAGTGTAACCCGTACATTAACTTCCCCATTTGTGGATGTGTGTCTTATTGCATTATCAATGAGGTTTGTAAACACTTGTTCCATTCTATCGGGATCAAGGATAAAACTATCCTGACAGTTTTGACAGGTATAAGTAAGGGAAATGGACTTCTCCTTAGCTAAACCATGAAACTTACGAACCACTCGGTCTACAAAATCCTTTATATTGGTATGTTCCTCTTGAAGCTGTATATGCCCTGCTTCCATTCGAGCTAAATCTAATAATTCATTTACTAATCGACCCATTCGAAGGGATTCATCATAAATAACCTGAGCAATTTCCTTTTTCTCTTGTTCTGTTGCTGCGATATCATCAATGATGGCTTCGCTATATCCTTGTAGCATAGATATTGGGGTTCGTAGCTCATGCGAGACGTTTGCAATAAAGTCCTTTCGTAATTTATCTAGTCTTCTTTCTTCTGTCATGTCACGGATAACCGCCACAGCACCACGAATTTGTGTTCCATTATACAAAGGGCCCATTACAATAACCCAATTACGCCCTTGAAAGCTGAGCTCTATTAGTTGTTCACGTTCAGATGAAACTACACGTCCAAAAAGTTCTTTTACTTCTATCGGAACCTCAATGTCTGATCTAGATTCCATTCCTTGTTCATAGTACCATGCTTGTAAGAACCTCTCTGCAGGTGGATTTGAAATTTGCATCATACCATTACGATTTAGCGTAATCACTCCATCTGCCATACTGCTTAAAATACTAAATAATTGTTCTTTCTCATGTCTTAGTGCGTCAATATTTAATTTTAATTGTGTACCCATTTTATTAAAGGCAACGGCAAGTTCGCCTATTTCATCTCTTGTTAGAATAGGAAGCTTCGTTTCAAATCTTCCTTTCGCCATTTGGAAAGCAGCCTCTCTCATCCTTATTAATGGAGAGGTAATCCTCGTTGAGAGGAAAAAGGCAAAGAAGGTGGTTAGCATAAAAGCTATTCCAGCTGCTAAGAAAATGAGTTTAGTCGTTTGTTTAGTTGTTTGTTCAATTGCATAGAGGGATTGGTATAGAAATACAGCACTTTTAGGCTGTGATTCGATTGGAACCCCTACTATGATAATTTCATAATACGTGTCATTCTCCATCTTAAAGGATGAGAGTTCCGTTTTCATCGTAACCGTTCGTTGGTCAGTGAAAACCTTTGAAAGTACTGGATCCTCTTTAATATATGACAGCGGTATTTCAACCATTTCGTCACCTGAAGTTGAATACCAAAAGTGTTCCTCATCATCTACTATCAGTACCTTCGTTAACGGGTCAACTACCTCTGCTGAAATCGATTTTGCAAGTTCGTTATCTCCGTATGTATCCATGATCTTGGCAATTTTATTGGCTACTTGGGTAAGATCTTTTTCCGCTTCATTCACATGGTATTGTTCGAAAAACTCGAGGAGCATGATGGTTAGCATAAGTAGTACGAATGATACGAGTAATAGTATCGTCATCCATAGTTTTCCTACCACACTTCTCCAGAGCTTCATTCTTCTACAACCTCAAATTTATACCCAACACCCCAAACCGTTACAATCATTCTAGCTGCTGATTCAGATACTTTATTTAATTTCTCTCTTAGTCTTTTCACATGTGTATCGACAGTTCGAAGATCTCCGAAGAATTCATAATGCCAAACTTCCTTCAATAACTGCTCTCTGTCATACACTTTATCTGGTGACTTCGCCAGAAAGTATAATAACTCATATTCCTTTGGTGTTAATCCGACTTCTGTTCCATCTGCTGTTACTCGATGTGCATCGTTATCTATTGTTATATGAGGGAATACAAGTACATCCTTCGTATTTGTATCATTCTGCATGTACACCGCTTTTGAGGATCTTCTTAAAAGAGCCTTTACTCTAAGAACAACTTCTCTTGGGCTAAAGGGTTTGACAATATAGTCATCCGTTCCTACCTCAAATCCTTGAACTCGATTGGCTTCCTCTCCTTTAGCTGTTAACATAATAATTGGTGTAGCCTTTTTTTCCCTCAACTCCTTGCAAACTTCCATTCCATCTTTCTCAGGCATCATCAAATCTAAAAGAATAAGATCATAGTTATTCTCTAATGCTTTTTCGAGTGCCTCTTTTCCATTTTCAGCCTCTTCAATTTGATATCCTTCTCTTTCTAAGTACATTTTTAACAATCTGCGAATACGTTCCTCATCGTCCACTACTAGAATATTAACAACCTGTCCCATTTTTTCCACACCTCTTTTTAAAAGTATAAACCGTTTTTATAAAAAAGCCTTCACGATTGTGAAGGCTATTCATTAGGCATAAGAGTGTAAGCCTGCTAGTACTAAATTAACTACTACTAAATTGAATGTAATAATGGCAAAGCCACCAACTGCTAACCATGCTGATTTTTCACCATGCCATCCTTTAGATAAGCGCAAATGCAGGAACGCTGCATAAAATAAAAACGTAATTAGTGCCCATACTTCTTTTGGATCCCATCCCCAGAATCTAGTCCAGGCTATTTGAGCCCATATCATGGCAAATATTAAAGCCCCTAGAGTGAATATCGGAAACCCAATCGCAACTGATCGATACGTAATTTCATCTACTAGTTGAGGGTTTACATTTCTAACTAACGGCTGAAGTGCGGCAGCAATTCTCTTACGAAGTGCTAATCGTAGTATTCCATATAGAACGATACCAGCTAAAAGAGATAAAACTAACGTGTTTAATTTTCTAGGTGCGTCTTTGCCTTTCATCCACTCAGGTGCATTAACAAGAGGGTGCATCGTTTCTGTTGTTAGTTCCTTACCACCAGATGGTCCTATAACAGGAGGTATATTATACACTAACTCTACTTCCTGATTTAAGTTCGGGTCTGTATACGTAAAGACTGCTTCATACTTAACTGACGAGAACCCTACTGTTAACAGGATAAAACCAAAAACGCTCAAAATACTATATAGTACAAATTCTAACCAAAAAGTACTTTTACTTTTCACCGTCTGGTCTACCATCTTTATTAAATAGATAAGTCCTGATGCAAAACTGACAGCTAAAATAGCCTCACCAAGTGCAGCCGTCGTAACATGAATTAATAACCAATCACTCTGTAATGCTGGAATTAATGGTGCAATGTCACGAGGAAACATACTTGCATAAGCAATAATTAATAAAGCAACAGGAAGCGTAAATAAACCTAGAACACTACTTTTATAAATAAAGTAAATGACAATAAAAGATAACACTAGTGCCATTCCAAAGAACGTTGTAAACTCAAATAAATTACTCACAGGAACATGACCAGATGCGATCCATCTTGTGATAAAATATCCAAGCTGTGCTAGGAATCCACCAATTGTTACAATAATACCAATTTTGCTCCAACGATTTTCTTTTGTTTCACTTTTTTTGTCACGAATGGCTCCACCAAAAATAAATGTAGCGACCAAATAAAGAATAAAAGCTATATATAAAAAATTACTACTTAAGGCAACCACTACAATCCCCCTTAACCTAAGAATCTTCTGATTGATCAATTGGAACAGCAATATCTGTTCCATCTAATACTAACTCTAGTTCTTTCTTTAATCCATACCAATTTTTATTCGTATGACCAGCAATCCAATATTCATTGTTACCTTGTTTGCTAATCCAAATTCTGCGATGGTTCCAATACATCCCTTGAATGACACCAATCATGAAGATAGCTCCGCCAATGCCTAGGATCCAAAGTGTATGATCTTTTCGGACAGTTAGACCTGATACATTTTTCGTTTCAATCCCAGCAAACTGCATTTTATATTGGTTTTCACCAAGTGGTTCAATATTCTCTCGAATGGCAACAAAACTCACTTCACCTTCAGGAGTTTTTGGAGTAAACATCTTAAATACAAAGGCTGGGTTATTTGGCACTTTTGATTTTGATGCTGGATCTCCATCTGAATCAAAGTAGAAATCTGCAAAATAACTCATGAGCTCCACACGATATCCATTTCCTAGGTCGTATTCTGATTCAGGATCAAATAAATTAACTGTTAATGTACCAAAACTTTCTTCGGTTTCTTTTTTGATTAAATTAAACGACATTGTATTAAATTCTTGCAATTTATAATCCACTTGATAAAGTGCATAGCCGTCATGCTTTAACGGTTCATTTACACGAATTGGAAACTCCTTAATCATCTCAAGCTCTGGCTCAGCACCATGTACAATTTCGTCTGTACGTTTATAGAGAATCGCATCTGTTTGATAATTCTTTACTACGTTTCCAACCCGTTCCAACGCTGCATTAAATACCTCAGGATCTTTTTCTTTATCATATAACTCAAGTATAAAGGCTTCACTCTTCAAGTAGTATTTCCCTTCTGTTCCAGGAATCACTTCAGTGTCCCCTTCTCTAATCCAAAGGACTTCATCTAAATACATAGAAGGAACAAAACGAAGCATGGCTCCTATTAAAAATATAATAAGTCCAATATGATTCACATACGGCCCCCACCTAGAGAACCGGTTCTTTTCAGCTAGGAGACTTCCATTCTCCATTCGGATGTTGTATCTTCGCCCTTTCAGTTTCTCATGTATCTTCGAGAGTGTTTGTTCAGGATCATTAACTGTTGATTTCCCAAACAACTTCTGCCTCTTTAGAAACCCCTCATGACGAATTACACCTTGATTGTTTAAAGCACGGTACAGAGGAATAACACGATCCAATGAACAGATGACTAATGATATTCCAATCGATGCTATCAAAATCATATACCACCATGATCCATATAAATCATGAAATCCAAGAATATAATAAAGCTCACCCGTCCAGCCATATTGATCCTTATAGAATTCTTCAGGGCTAACTGTTGGCGGGATATACATTTGCTGGGGATAAATTGTCCCTAAAGCAGATGCTGCTAATGTAATAAAGATTAGCCATACACCAACCTTCACGGATGAAAAGAAATTCCATACTTTATCAACAAATGTTTTTTTATAGACTTGAGATCTGCGGGCACTACCATCATATCTCATGTCTACTAACTTGGTAGACGCTGTATCCTCCTGTAGTTTCCCACATGATTCACAAAGTACTGTCCCAAGTGGATTTACATGTCCACATTCACACTTTATATTTTCCATCTCTCTCACCTTCAAGAAAAACTAGTATTTATCCTACATTTACGCACGTTTATCCCCCCTAAAACAATGAGTAGAGGTATCGAAGAAGCTTTGGCGGGGGATAAACTTGGTTAAAAAGAGACTAAAACCGCCACTTCCTGTAGCCATGTCTATTTTCACAACATCCTGTTGGGTTCAACCAGTGGGGTGAGGACTCAACTCACTGATTAAAGATTTACTTTATGGCTTAATCATATTCATATAATCATGCACCATTTTCTCTGTCATAGACCCTGTAATTACTTTGACTACCTTCCCATCCTTATCAATTAGAAATGTAGTTGGAATCGGACCTACACCATAAGCTTTCAATACTTGCTCGCCCTTATCAATAGGAATTGGAAAATTTAATTGGTGACGCTCAGCAAATCTTTTTATGACAAGTGGCGCCTCATTAACATTTAAAGCTAAAATTTCCACACCTTGCTCTTTAAAATGTTTATATTGATTCACCATGTAAGGCATTTCTTTTTCACAAGGCTTGCAATATGTACCCCAGAAATTAAGAAACACGCCTTTACCTCTGTAATCTTCAAGTTCATATTCGTTACCCTCTAAATCTAGAAGCACAAAATTCGGAGCTTGACTTCCAACTCTTACTTTTTCCTTACTTGTAAAAAAGTTAGCATACAACGTATAACATAAGGCTGCACCTAAAACGATTAAGATGACAGACCGAATTATGAGTCGTCTATTCTTCATTCATAACTCTCCCTTTACAACTACTAATAAAGTGAAACTTCAATCAGTGGGGGTTTTCCTCATCCCCCACTGATTGGTTGAGGCCCACACAGTGGGTCACACAGACGTGCCACAGGAGTTGGCGACTTTAGTCTATATTCCTATACAGGGTTCTTACTGGCGCTTATCCCCCACTTAAACTTCTCGATTCATCTAACGTTTTGGAGTGGGGGTCTTAGCGCCAGTTGGAACGGGAAAAATCTAAAACCATGTTGCCTGTCTTTGGAATGATTTTTTACGGTATAATCGTAATAATCTATAGTTATGAGATATTCAATCATGTTCCTTAAAAAAGAAAAGAACAGTAATATGCTACTATTCTCATTCTAATCATTACTATATTATAACATTTCAATTCATTAATCATTTACCGAGAATTTGAACCTTATGTGACATCTATTACTATTTTCTAGGTTGGGAAGCCATTGTTCTTAATTGCTTCACCTCGTGTGGAGTTAATTCTCGTTTTTCACCCGGATTTAAGCCAATTAGTGTCAGAAATCCATATCGTTCCCTTTTTAATTTCATCACCGGACAGCCTATTGCTTCAAACATTCTTCTAACTTGTCTATTTCTACCTTCATGTATAAGAATTTGAACAATCGCTGTGTTTTTCTTCCGATCTGAGGAAATGAACTTTGTTTTGGCAGGAGCTGTCATTCCATCCTCTAGCTTAATTCCCTTATCAAGAGATTTTAGTTGTTCTCGAGTCGGAATTCCCTTTAGTTTAGCAATGTAAACCTTATCTACCTCGTACTTAGGGTGCATCAAAAGATTCGCAAATTCTCCATCATTCGTTAGTAGAAGAAGACCGGATGTATCGTAGTCTAACCTTCCAACTGGAAATATTCGTTTATCAACATGTGGAAAAAAGTCCGTAACAACCTTTCTTCCCTTGTCATCCGAGACACTTGATATGACACCCGTTGGCTTATACAACATATAGTAAACTGGTTGTTCACGCTCAATAGGAACACCGTTCACTTCAATTTTATCATTAGTAGATACTTTTGTTCCAAGTTCTTTCATAACTTTTCCATTTACTGAAACATGTCCATTTGTTATGAGTTCTTCTGCTTTTCTTCTCGAAGCAACACCAGCTTGAGCAATTACTTTTTGTAAACGTTCCATTCTTTTTTCACCTCACACTACATATTATCTTGTCCATCTATATTACACAAGAATCAGCTAATTAGTAAGAAAATAAAAAAAGCTCGTTTTTTAAACGAGCTTACCCAAATACAATGGTTACAACAACAATTGCCGCGATGATTCCTACTAAATCCGCTAGCAATCCAATTTTTAGGGCATCGCCCATTTTCTTTATTCCAACTGCACCAAAATAGACAGTTAACACATAAAACGTTGTATCTGTACTTCCCTGCAAAGTGGATGCAAGTCTTCCAAGAAATGAATCCGGTCCATACGTACTGATAATATCACTCGTAAGCCCTAGAGCTGCGGTTCCGGATATTGGTCTTATTAGAGCAAGTGGAACGATCTCAACCGGGATTCCTATCATGGTAAAGAGTGGTTCTATTAATCCTGTAAAGAATTCCATGGCACCGGATGCACGAAAAATTGAGATGGCAACAAGCATTCCGACTAAGTAAGGAATGATAGAGAATGCAATAGTCAGGCCCTCTTTTCCACCATCCACAAAGCTTTCATACGTAGGAACTTTTTTTAACGTTCCATAAACTAATACAAAACCGATAATAACAGGAATTAACCATAAGGAAATTGTAGTTATGATGGTCATCTTGAATTCCTTCCTTTCTTAATCCTGCGATGATAAAAATATCGATCTATTAGAACGGCACCGATCGTAGATAGAATAGTTGCAACTAATGTTGTTCCAACAATTTCTGTAGGGCTTGCCGAGTCATATTGCATTCTAATGGCGATCACAGTAGTCGGGATGAGGGTTAAGCTTGATGTATTGATTGCTAAAAAGGTAATCATTGACCTGCTGGCAGAATCTTTTCCACCGTTTAGCTCCCTCAGCTGTTCCATTGCCTTTATTCCCATTGGAGTCGCTGCATTTCCAAGACCAAACATATTGGCAATCATGTTTGATAAAATATACCCCATTGCGGGGTGTTCAATCGGAACGTCTGGAAATAACCTACGAACGATTGGTTTAAACAATCTTGCTAAAGACTCTAGTAGTCCTGCATTTTGAGCGATTCTCATTAATCCAAGCCAAAATACAAGAATACTAATAAATCCAATACAAATGGTAACCGCTTCCTTTGCACCAGTAAATACTGCTTCATTTACTTGCTCCATTGTCCCATTTATCATAGCAAAGATGATCCCTATTACCGTTAGTAACATCCAAATAATATTAACCATATAACTCTACACCTAGAAATGTGAAAAACAGGCTCTTAAACCAATCAAAAAACGATTTCCTAGACTCTGGCATACTATCAATATCAAAGAATATAGACTGTTCACCAATTAGCTTATCCCCTAAATAAATCGAGGCTTTGCCTATTGGAACAGGAATATCAGTTGCTTCTTTCCATTTTTTTGAATCTGGTTTAACGAGGCTAATCTTCACTTTTATTTGTTCTTCCTCATCATTCACGACGGGATATAGAAAATCATGTTTATAGTAAATCTTATTCTGATAAAAGGTGTCCTCAATCTTACGTAATTTTCCTTCCTTTAAAACCTTAACTAGCTCGTAATGATTAAATGTATAATTGAACATGGAAATATGGTCATTCCAATCATCTGGAGCATTTAATGTGACGGCTATTAAGTTCATTCCATCCTTAGAAGCAGTAGACACCAAAGTTCTCTTTGCACGCTTCGTATAACCTGTTTTCCCACCTGTTGAATAGGGGTACAAGCCTGTCACTAATTTATTTTTGTTCTTCCATACACGGTCCCATTTTTCTTCTGGATGGGGCGATCTATAAACTTTTGTTCCGGCTATTTTTTGATAATGTTCGTTTCCCATGGCATACCTTGTCAGTATGGCCATATCATATGCCGTTGAATAATGATCTTCATGTGTATCTAATCCATGTGGATTTCTAAAATGGCTATTCTTCATTCCGATTTCTTCAGCTTTTTGATTCATCATATAGGCAAAACCATCGACACTTCCGCCCACGAACTCTGCAATAGCAACGGCTGCGTCGTTTCCAGATCGTAACATTAATCCATAAACCAAGTCTTCCAGTTTAATTTTTTCATTTGCAATTAAATATAGAGAGGATCCCTCAGTACCCTCTGCATTTTTACTAACGACTACGTTTTCATTCATCTTTCCTGACTCTATTGCTAAAATGGCGGTCATTATTTTAGTGATACTAGCAATTCTTCGTTTTTCATGCTCATGCTTCCCAAAGATTACTCTACCAGACTCTTGTTCCATGACAATTGCACTTTGAGCACTTACCCCAGGGGCCGTTATCCCTTTCTTTGTAGGAATAACAGAAATAAAAAAAACCAAAATGATTATGTATATAAGCGATGTTCTCATCCTCATCTATGTATCTCCCCCGCTTCTTACTTGTTTGTACAAGTTTATGCGAGACATGTCCGCTTATGACCTGAAATTTTTAGAGAAGTGAATAAAATTACTATATATATATAGGCATCTAATTGAAAAACGCGATAGAATCGCGTTTAATATGGTTGCCACACCAATTTCGATGCTTCCTTATAACGTTTTTCTACTTCGTCCCAGTTCACGATGTTCCACCAGTTCTCCACATATTTATCTCTATCAGCTTTATATTGAAGATAATAGGCATGCTCCCATACATCTAGAACTAATAAAGGTATCGTGTCCCATTGAGTCATAAGTTGATGTTTTTCGGTTTGAAGTATTTCTAAACGATGTGATCGAGGTGACCAAACGAGTAAAGCCCACCCGACGCCTTCTACTTTTTTTGCTGCTTCAGAAAAGTGTTCTTTGAAATTTTGAAAGCTTCCAAAATCATGATTGATTTGTTTAGCTAATGCACCAGATGGCTTTCCACCACCATTAGGCTTCATTACAAACCAGAAAATCGAGTGTAGATAATGACCAGAGCCATGGAAAGCAGCTTCTCTTTCCCAATGCTTTAATAAATCATAGTTTTTCGATTCTCTTGCTTTCTCCATCATGTTTTCAGCTTTATTCAAACCATCTACATAGCTTTTATGATGTGTATCATGATGTAGTCTCATAATTTCCTCTGAAATATATGGTTCCAATGCATCATAAGGATATGGTAACGGTGGCAGTGTATGTTCACCAATTGGAACACGTCCGCTATGAAGCTTTCGACTAACACCTTGATCAACTATACGCTCTGTATCAATGAACAACCCTTCAACCTCTTGTTGAACAAACCCTACATAATGTGGCAGATTCTCTTGGTTTTTTTTCATTTCTTCAAGCTGTGAGAGAAGATTCGATATTCTTCGACTTAAAGGATTAGAATCAAGATTATTTTCTTGAAGAATCCTTTTTATGTTTTTCGCCCACTCAGCTACATCTTCAAAATACGTTAACACTTTTTGATTTTCCATCATACCCCTCCCTAATTTCTTCACGCTAAGTATATTATTCACGATGAAAAAAAAAGTGCCTACACCATTTTCCGAACTGGACTTACATACTGCCGTTTTAGCATCATAGAATGTATGGAAAGGAGTGGACTTATTGAAAAACTATCAAGCGACTGCATTATTTGAGCTACGGTTTTGGTTACAAATACTCGGTGATCATGGCCGCTTTATTCGTGATTCCCTCTCGCCAACTGAAAAAGAGTCAATAGAGATGGCAACCCAGTATATCCATACATTTGATCAATTACTCCAAACTTCAAGACAATCTCTATCTAACTCTGACATTTTAAAACTGGCAACAGTATCTAAACAATTAGCGTTGCAACTTCGAACATTCAAACTATCAATTATTGAACAATTGCTACTTAAACAGATAACCATTTCATTGCCTCCTTCTTTCATTAATCATATGGTAAATGAACTTGATGAGTTTTTACGAATCCTTGACTATCTTACAAAGGAGACGGTTCCACCAGTCGTTCATCCGCTCCATCACGACTTAATTTGGTTGCTAGATGCCGCTGGTCATGCTGGTGCCATTAATGATCGGTTAGATGCTACAGAAAAAGATTTAAAAATGAAAAGTAAGGCCTTTTCACAACAATTTGAAGATTTTTACTTAAAAGCAGTCGAATTGGCTGGTTTTCTCCGAACAAATTTATCTACCTTTCCAGCCTTATCAAAATTTCACCATGATGTAGATTTAGAATTAACCATTTTTAATGTCTTTTTGAGAGAATTAGAGGAAATGGAGCTTACGAAACAGACATTGAGTGTATTGTCACCACTAATGGCAGACCATATGGCGAGAGAGGAATGTTATTATTTAACTAAGTTATCAGAGTCCACAAATGTTGTGAAACAGCCTTCATGTGATCCAACTAAACCTAGGACTAATTCACCTTAATCCATTCTCAATAATTTACTAGGAGCATAACAGTATGTCTAAAACAAAAAAAGAATCCACCGGGTCCCTCAGGCTGTGGAGAAAGTTCTCCATAGTCTTTTATCTCATTGGTTTCTAAGGACTTTTGAACAGAATGTCTCCATTAACAGGAGTTATTCGACATTTTAACGTGGTTTCTTTTAAGCCCCCTTATTCATTTGGACACGAACTAGGTTATAAAAGTACACTAAAAGTGTCGATTCTGGTGAATAGGAGGTGGTTAGAGTGAAGAAGAAGA
>NZ_JBHUEM010000046.1:0-61319 GCF_042680805.1 Bacillus salitolerans
TGACATCATACAATGAAAGGTTATTATTTTTATCTGGTATATTTGGGTAATAAGTGTTTCATCTTATCTAGCAGAAACTGTCTACTTTAGTTTAGCAGTCACACCGTGTCAATTTCAATTGAAAATGACCACAATACCCCTTTGGTGACTATAAACTCAAAAGGTGAAAATTTAATGTATTAAGTTGAGATGTTGTTCAACTATTGGGGGCACTTCTTGAATAAGCATTGGATCAGCTCCGGCTAATCTTTTCGTATTTTATAGGGTCGTTTAGTGGAAGAAGGGATAAATATACTTTAGATGAAATTGGATAAAATAAAAGGATAAACTAGGAGATGACCCAGTGAATCCTACATATGATGTAATATTTGCAGTTATTATCACCACCTTGGGTTTTACAACAGTCTTTTTAATTCTTTTAGATAGAGTACGAAATAAAATATTAGATAATAAGAGCATTGTTTTGAATATACTAAAGTACTCAATAATCTACCTCTTTTCAATTGTACTGTGTTCAATAAGAGCATTCGCATTTGGACTAACGGGGCACTTCTCGAAGAAGTAAAAAGTTACTTTTTTGTGGATGTAATTAAGTTGACCAGTAGTTTCTCCAATAAGAATGATAGTAAAGTAACAGGGAATAGTAATCCTAAACATAAATTTAGGGTGGTTATAAATGCACAAACTATATTATCCTATTGCCATAGTATTAAGCATGATAATAGTTGGAATAAATTATGAATTGGTTTTTGCATCAACTAAAGACAAACCACGAAATTATGAAGAAATTTACCCTGGAATAGGTTATAAATCAGTTGATAAAGCTGTAAAAGAATTTGAAAAACATTTTAAACAAGAGTTAAAACTTCCTATCAGATTACCACCTTTGGCTTTTACACATTCTTTTGGAAGATTTAATGATTTGGAAGGAGATATAAACGATTCCTTTGAAATTGAATATGTTAATGATCAAATATCGGTGAATCATTATATGATTGATGTAAGACCCATTCAACACAAAATTCCTTTTAGGGAAGAGCACATAGCAAAAAAGCTCAAACTTTCGAATGGAATAGAAGCAGATTATATTGTATATAAAGTAATAAGAGCTCTTGTATTTGAACGAGATGGCTGGCAGTACCGTTTAAGTATAGATAGAAGATTAACTGAAAAGGTTACACCTGAAATGTTAGTTAAAATAGCCGATTCAATCGATTATCCAACTAAAAAAGACAACTTGTTAGAATAGGCATAATCCAAGGATTATTGCCTTTTCTTGTTTAGCTACGGGGGCTAATCTACAACAAGGTGGCGACTAAATTGAGTAAAAAGAAACAAAAGATTTTTAAATACAATCAAGATGACATTTTAGAAATATTAACGGAACATCTTGCGGAAGAAGGTGGATTTGACACCTTTCAATCAAAGGCGATCTTGTTAGGTTCTCCAGGTAAAGATTTAAGGCTAATTACAGTTATAGGCGAATTAGATGATGATGGTATAACTGATATTGACTTGGACGAATTAGACAAGAGTATGGATTACAATGGTTCTCATTCATAAGGTTTTATTTTGACACTAATGATAAGAAGTAGGGATATTCTTATTAAACAAACGGGTAGCGTTTCTGTAACTAGCAGAGACGCTTTTTTACTTGAAAGAAAAGGTATTGGATGTTTTTTACAGAATATGTATGTAATATGTATTATCCTTTAACAAGGAAGCCTAATAATGACAAATAAAGGAAAACAAAAGGAAGAAGAAAAGGTATAGTTAAACTTCCGTGTTGGACGTTCAATGCATTCAGTTATTAAGAACCTTTAATTTAATCAATATAAGAGTATTGTAGTACTGTCTAATTGTATAAACACAGGCATGAAATTAATAATTATCTGATCTTGGAGGGAGGGTCCATGAATAAAATAATAGTTGTTATTCTATCAGTATTACTAACTATGGGATGTACACAAAATAAACTTCCAATAAATCATGATATAAGCTTTGATAATTTTGAAGCATCGGAAATTAATCTTGTTAATAACAGTACTCTTTTTATTGGAAAGAAAGCATTTAAAAGGGAAAACATTATTGGTGGAGATAAGATTAAATTCTCAGGTTCAACAAAACCGGAAGATGATAAAATAAATGTTTTAATGATTGATATTAGGGATAGTAAAGATCTATATAATGTGAATAAAAAAGACTTTGAACTCATCCTAGGCATTGAGAACAAAGCGGACGATATATATTTTAGTTACCTCTTTATTCGAAATGAAATAGAGTATCAAGGTGGTTATACAATTGATGTTGATGAAGACGCTTATGATAAAAATACAGATGTAGTTCTGGTTAATCAGCGAGCAGTTCTTGATGCCATAGCAAGTATCATAGTTGATATAGATCAGAAACTTACAGAAGATTTATATAAACCTTAGTCAATAGTTCTATTTACCATAAAGAGAATGGCTCTTGTGTTGCTGAACTAACGGGTAGCGAGAATTCAATAACAGTGGTGCTGATCCATGAATGATTAGCACCACTGTTTGTTGAAGGATCAATTTCTGTAAAATCAGAGGTGCTTTTTTATTATGGGTTAATAAAATCTGAAGAATTACCATTTCTATACTGGGAAATGGTAATAATAATGAAAATTCAGAGGTGCATAGAATGAATAAATCACCAAAACTCTTTACTCACTTTTCAATATTAATTCTCTGTATGTTAGCCTTTCCATTAAATAATATAGTAATAGCAAATGAAGGTACATCAGATAAAAAAGATCTATGTGAAAAGTATATTGAAGAAGAATGGGAAACAGTTAATGAGAAGGTCTTAAAAGATATAATAAAGAGCTTTGAATTAGATTTAACAGGATATAAAGAAATTGAAAGAAGTGACCTAAATATGAATATAGGTGATAATATTATAGGTCACTACGACAAAATTACTCTAGAACACTTGTTCGTTGGTGCTTCAAATGGGGATATGAGATTATTTTTGAAAAATGGTTTGAGTGGAAATGAAGGTTATTTTCTGTACAAAAGACCTGATGGAATTAATGTATTAAAGAACTTATCAAAAATTGGTGATGTATGGGTTGTAATGAATGTAAGTGAAAAGAAAGGAAACGAATACAATTATAACCTACATTTTGAATATATCTGTGATTAAGCAGATGTTCAACTAAAGGGTAGCGAGAATGCAAAAGATGTAATACTGATCCATGAAAGATAAGTACCACTTTTTGGTGGTGTATAGAGCAGGATAGTTAAAGTAGTTGTGCATAAATAAAAGTAAGAAATTACCTTGTAGGAGGTCTTCATAATGAAGAAACCATTTGGGATTCAAATTGAGGGTTCTATTTATTCGAATAGCGGTGAAGATTTAGGAAATAATCAATTCTGGGATGCTTTTATTGAGTTCATTGAAAGTAATGATTGGAGTTTCGGTGGAGGTAGTTTTCAGATAGATGAAGAAGGAAAAAGGATTGATGATATTGATTGACCTATTCCATTAACGGGGCTAATTTTTAAGAATGAGATCGGCTTTTTTCTTCAAGTAAAGGCAGAAAAACTGAAATAAACGGTGGTGATATAAGTGTTATTATTAAATGGAATATCAGGATTTCAAGTCAACGATTTGGCAGAGGTCGATTCTTTACAATTCAAAAAAACCTGTTATTCCTTTGCAAACCATACTCAAGGTAAGATGGTGTCTTTCGAGAAACCTCATGTTGCACAGAATTTTTACAGTGTGGAAATTGAATTGAATGGAGAAAGTTTTTTCATTTTACTAAACAACTCGTATCCCATAGTTGCGTTTGCTTCTTCAGTAGAGTATTTTAACATTAATTTTATTGACCACCCACAAGCCTGTGTTTTTTGAATCATATAATAATGTATTTACAATAGCTACTGTGCACGAGCTGGTTAAACCTTTAGTAATTGATGAAAGAACTCAGACTGTGATAAACAAAAACAACTTAAAAAAACTGAACTAAAGCAAATATTCTTTTGGAAACCAGAAAAAGTAGGCGATGTCGTCTTCAATTTTTGGGATTGAACTAAAGGGTAGCGAGAATGCAATAGACATAATACTGATCCATGAAGAATAAGTACCACTTTTTGTTGAAGTAAAGTGCAGCAGAGTTTAAAAAGCATCAGATCCAAAAGTATGTGATTAAGGGTGTGGATTATGAAACGAATTAGCATAGGCTCTTGGACTATCGAGGAAGATGTTGATAAAACAAAAGAATTTTATGATAAGTATTATTTAATCACAGAAGGTTGTGATTGTGATTTTTGTGCTAATTATGTTTTAGCTTGTGACAGTTTCCCTTTAAAAGTTAAAGACCTATTTAAATCATTGGGTATTGATCCTCGCAAAGAGGGTGAGGTTTCCGAATATATGGAGAACATAGATGGCACGCACTTATATGGTGCATTTTACCATATTGTCGGAAAGATAGTTGATGGACCCAAATTATGGGTACCTACTAAGGTCGGTAGCGAAGTTTCTACACCTAACTTCGTTGAACATAATGGTGTTGAAATAGGCTTTAGTGAAGATTTGGCATTAGTCCCAAAAGGATTCCCGATACCAACTATACAGTTTGAGATACAAATGAATGTACCGTGGTTATTAAGCTAAAGGGTGCACTTCTTGAATAAGCTAAATAAGATCAGCAACTGCTGGTCTTTATTTGCTGAGGAAGCAAAAGGGATTGCCCTTATTCAATTAAAGAGCAGAAGAGTTTAATAAAGGTATTTCAGTTGATAAGTAAAAATTTTAGCTAAGGAGTGACCGAACATATGAATAAAATAAGTCGGTGGATGATTGTTTGTGTTCTAATTTTATTTGGAGTTTTATTGTTAAACAAAGGATTAGATTTAAGGTCACTTGGGACGAGTGTTGATGGTGATGGCATTGGAGTATACTTTTTAGGTTTTGAAATAAATGAAAGAGTACCAGAAGAAAGTATCCCTTCATATGCAGTTGGATTTTTCATATCAAGTTTTTTGGTGATAATCGCTTCGCTTACTTTTGTTGGAATGAATTTGAAATCAGGAAAAAAGGAAAGTTAATTTTTTATAACTTTTGACTAACGGGGGCAATCCTCCAAGAAGGAGATTAGCTTTTTATTGTTAAAGTATAAGACCAGGTTAATAAAAGCGAATAAATTAGTAAATCAGGAGAACAGAGGATGGAGATAAGAAAAGCAACTGTAAGCGATGTTAGTGAATTAACTTCACTGATGGAACACCTTGGTTATCCAACAACACTTGATAAGATGAAAGCACGTTTTGATAATATTGAATCAAAATCTGATTACAACACTTTAGTAGCATCTTATAATGGAAATATTGTTGGAATGATTGGATTAGTTAAGGGATACTATTATGAAATAGACGGCTCTTATGTACGAATAGTAGCTCTTGTTGTAAATTCTAATTACCGAAGTAAAGGGATAGGAAAAAGTCTAGTTCAAGAAGCAGAGAAATGGGCACGAGAGATAGGGGCTTCTGGAATTGGACTTAATAGCGGTAACCGTCCAGAAAGGATAAAAGCTCATGAATTTTATAAAAGTATGGGCTACATAGAGAAAAGTATAGGTTTTGCTAAAAGCCTTATTTAAGTAAAGGGTGGCGTATCTTCAAGAAGGAGATCGCACCTTTTTTATTGGCGTGCCCAGGCAAGCCGTTAATTGCTAACTGGTGAAAGTCCAGTCTAGGTAAGAACCAAGTCGCCTAGTAGCTAACAGGCAACTGGTGGAGAAATCCTAAGGTTGAAGCCCTGTGATGCAACTTTACAGGTTGTAACATAAAGTGAATCCTGCCGTCTCGTCAAAGGTAACCTGCAAACAGGACAAAGAGAAGTCGAGCCTTGCAATAAAGGGCGAAGACCATGGAAGGTGTGTAGAACTTGGAACAACACCGAAGAATCTCTCGGGGTATGGGGAGCGACATGTAAAGAAAGTAGTTAACGGAACTGGGGAGACCCTACTTTACCCTCAGAGAGGAGAGAGAAAGCCTATAAGCATTAGCGAAATGGTGGACTGTAAAGAGGGAGTCGGAGGAGGTCATAGTACCAATGATTGTCATGACAACACAACATGACATAGGGAAGGACCTCTACTTTGTTTATGTGTTTGAAGGAGGTAAGAGTGAGTGAATGCTATTAAAATAGCTAACTACACCGATGTAAAAGCTCAACAACTTTGGAAAACACTATATCTTTGTGCCAAGGAAAACCCGAAACGTAGGTTTCATGCACTATATGATAAAGTGTATCGCCCTGATATTTTGCTAGAAGCATGGAAACGAGTGAAAAGGAAGAAAGGTAGTGGCGGGATAGACGGTCAAACGATTGAAGAAATCGTTATGAATTACGGTGAAAGGAAATTTCTAAACGAGTTATATACTCAGTTAAAAGAAAATAGATACAATCCTAGTCCCGTAAAGAGAACGTATATTCCAAAAGAAAATGGAAAGAAAAGACCTTTAGGAATTCCAACTATAAAGGATAGAGTCGTTCAAATGGCTACAAAGATGGTTATTGAGCCAATTTTCGAAGCTGATTTTCAAGAATGCTCATTTGGTTTTCGTCCAAAAAGGAATGCACACCAAGCTATGGCTAGTATAAGAGAAGCAAGCAAAAGCAGTTCTTGGGTAGTGGATGTGGATATTCAAGGATATTTTGATAACATCAACCAAGAGAAATTGATAAAATTAGTTGAGCAGAAAATAAGTGACCGTAGAATCCTAAAGTTAATTCGTAAATGGTTACAGGCTGGTATAATGGAAGACGGTAATGTAAGGAATCCCCTAACGGGGACTCCGCAGGGGGGAGTAATTTCTCCTCTGTTAGCAAACATCTATCTGAATACATTAGACAAGCTTTGGAGCAAGAAATTCCATCATCTAGGAACACTAGTCCGTTATGCTGATGATCTAGTTATCTTAACAAGAACAAAGCAACAAGCAATTGAGAGTATTCAAGTTCTACAAGGAATCATGAATAAGCTAGACTTGACGATTAATCGTGATAAATCAAAACTTGTCCATCTGTTTGATAACAAAGAGGGATTCGATTTCCTAGGTTTCCATAACCGAAAATTTGAAGTCCATAATAAAGGGGGAAGACCCTTTTACGCTATGGCTCATGTTCCAAAGAAGAATGCCATGAAGAAGATGAGAGCAAGGATTAAAGATTTCACTGAACCTAGAAACAAGTTATATTTAGACATGAGAGAATTGGTGAAGGGATTAAATAGAATTTTACTAGGTTATAAGAATTATTATAAAATCTCACCAATCGCATATAATTGGCTAAATAAAATTGATTGGTATGTGACTGAAAGACTGGTCCTCTTTTACAACAAGAAAAAGAATAACAGAAGAAAACATGGTAATCTAGCAAAAGTACAGGAAGAGATTAAGCATCTAGTCGTGAAACTAGCACGGAACTAACCGTAATGCACAAGAAAGAAGAACATCGGAAAGCCGTATGAGGGAAAACTTCACGTACGGTTTGATGAGGGGGAGCTGAAAGTAAAGTAGAAACCGACAGGTTGCCTTCTGAAATCAGTTCTCTACTCTACAAGTAAAGAGCAGGTTTGTTAAACAGGAAAGGAAGATTTTTCATGGGGAATTGGGAAAGGAATTTACTCAAAACATCACGTGGTGTTTTTGAAGTTTTTGTAAAAGGTGAAGGAGAACCACTTTGTGTTACACACCATTATTCAGAGTTTAATCAGTCAGGGGATTATTTTGCAGAGACATTTACAAAAACAAACAAAGTGTTTTTGATAAATTTAAGAGAAGCAGGTAATTCAGAGAAAGCCAAAGAACCCTATCAACTAAGTTTCCTAGAGACAATATTTGATTTAGAAGCTATCCGTGAAGAATTAGGTTTTTATAAATGGGGATTTGCTGGGCATTCGACTGGAGGTGTGTTAGGGATAATCTACGGAATAAACTTTTCAAAGTCCCTAAAATTCAATGTGATTGTCGGAGCTGCTGCAAGAGAATATATGACATTCTCAAAAGATTGTATTTACAATCCTAAACACTCTAAATTTAACAGAATGCAAGAACTCATTGAAACCTTAAAATGTTCAGATTTATCATCAAAAAAAAGAAAAGAATTAAAAGTTGAAAGAACAAAACTGTCATTATTTGAGCCTGAAAAATATGATGAACTTTTTTCTCCAAACATAAGTAAAGGAATGTCTGCCATTCGTATGGACTTTTTCAGTCGAGAACTGCAAGTATACGACGTAACGAAAAAGTTGGGGTTTATATCAACCCCCACTTTAATAATTTGTGGTAGATATGATGTACAGTGTCCAGTAATATACTCAATCGAAATGGAAGAAGGAATACCCAATTCAAAATTAGTTATCTTTGAGAAGAGTAATCATTACCCTTTCTTAGAAGAAGCAGAACAATTTACTGTAGAGTATAATTCGTTTATAAATGAACACCAATCCTTATTAAGCTAAACCAGCTAATAGTTTGTCAACATTTCAATAAAAAGATTAAAAACATCATGATATACTAAAATTGAACATGCCAAATAACCTTCCTCTGTACTGCAATTGGAAGATTTTGTTGTATTTAGTTAGATATAGTTTTTAAGGTATCCTGGAAAGTAGTTCTGCTTTTTAGTAAGGCATAAATCCAATGTAAGAGCTTATTAACACATGCAATAACTGCTACCCTAAAAGGTTTTCCTTCTTCACGTTTCTTATCGAAAAACTCTCTTAGTCTTTTATTGCGGGCTATGATTTCATCAGTTGTTTTCTTTTTACGAGAATCTCGAATACCACTTTGAACTGCCATATACAAGGCGTGACGAAGCCTACAAGAACCGCGTTTGGTAATTCGATTTACTGATGCAGTAAACTTACCAGAAGAGTAGACTTAACGACTCAAATCACTCTGCTATCTCCGAAGGAGACCTCTTAAGATTACGATAAACTGTTGACCTTGATATCCGAGCTTTTCAGCTACTTTTGTTTTACTAAATCCTTGATTAATTAACTGTTGTATCTCCATATATACATTTGCCACTTATCCACCTTTGATATAACCTCCATTGTTGTATGTACTATGATGACTCTGACATCATACAATGAAGGGGGTTATTATTTTTAACTGGTTTATTTGGGTAATAAGTGTTTCATCTTATCTAGCAGAAACTGTCTACTTTAGTTTAGAAGTCACACTATTACAAATCACAAAAATGGCAGTATTCTTCCTATATCTACAATTGAAGCTATAAAATCTTTGAAAAGCAGAGGGCTAAAAGTTGTGGCTGCAACAGGAAGACCACTTTCAATGTGTAATGAGCTTCAGGAATTAGGAATAGAAACATTTATAACAGCAAATGGTGGATACTTGAAGCACATTCAGCAAGTTATACATAAAGTACCAATGAATAAATGTATTATTGAAGAAGTTATGGAATTTGCAAAATTAAAGAAGAACGGTTTGTCATTCTATACAGAAGGATTCAGTATGAATGGCGTAATAGAGGAGGAACTCTTAAAAGCTTTAAAGGAAACTTTGTCTCTAGATGATTATCCTAAAACTAATCCTTTAATTTATAATGAAGAAATATTTTTATTGTGTTTGTTTGCAATTGATGAAGCGGAGGTGAAGTATATACTTAGGCTTCCGCATCTTACATTTAGAAGATGGCATCCTTATGTTTTAAATGTTATGCAAGAGGATGGGTCAATGTCTTTAGCTATTATGAAAACTTTGGAATTTTTTTGGTGTAGTTAGGTCAGAAGCTATCGCATTTAGTGACGGTGAAAATGATATTGATATGTTGGAATTAGTAGGACTTGGAATAGCAATGGGAAATGGGAATGAAAAATTAAAAAGGTTGCAGATTTTGTAACTGAAAAGTCCAGTGAAGATGGTATATCATTTGCATTAAATAAATATGGGATAATTTAAGCATAAAAATTTGCGAAAGAACTGTGAAGAAAATTAAAGTAAAGGGATGATTCTTCAACAAAAAAGAGAATCGTTTTTTCTGTAAAAGTAGACATATATAATTCATTTGTCTGTTTTTAAGTTTACTAGTCTAGTTTAATATACAAGAAAGAGAGGGAGTGAATAAGTTGGGATGGAAAGATTATCCTAAATCCTACTAAATCCAGCTTTTAGTTTGAAAATCTTAACTGTAACTTCATAAAAATATGAAAAAGGGTTATAAAAAACATTGACGATACCCTTAATAATGTGAAAGTTATATAAACAATTAAGGAGTGAAAATGTGGCTACTTGGGTTACTCACTTTAGGATTACTGAAAAATTATTAAGAGAACTTCCTGTTTCCAAAATTGATTTTTTGGTTGGTAATATTGGACCAGATTGTGGGCTGATCGGAGAGGATGGAAAACCCACACCTCCAAAACAAACTACCCATTTCAAGATAGAAGGAAAAATCAACTCTGATTCTTTCTATCAACAATATCTCTGTAACGTAAAAGAGAGTTCGCTTAGTGAATTTTCTTATTATCTTGGATATTACATCCATTTGGTCACTGATGAGAAATGGATTGAATTCACAGATCAAAAGAAAAAAGAAAAAGTGTACCATGAAATTTTAAACACTCCAGAATATACTCCACTTGTAAAAAGAGACTGGTATGGTTTAGATTTTTTATATCTTAAAAATCATAAAGATAATATATTTTGGACCGAGTTTCAACACATCTCTTATTTTCCAGAGTACCTAGAATTTTTTCCGAAAGGTCAAACATTTGAACAGATTAGAAATATCACTAATTTTTATCATAACCACACAATTTCTGATGACCACGAATTTATATATCTTACTCCAAATGAAGGCGATAAGTTTGTAGAAGATACTGTACAAATGGTCAATGAATTATTAAAACATAGGATGTTAACATAACTAGTAGAAGGAAGGAAAGGACAATAACAATAATGAAATGATTAGCAGTTATTACTGTGGGTAAGACTCATAGTGGGAAAAGCACTTTTGCAAGAGATCTAGAAAGAGAATTAGATAGCTCTTTTGTTTTGGATCAAGATTTTATTGGAAGATAAGAGTGGTAGAGTGGATTTGAAATTCACTGAATCTATTGTTTTTGAAGGTAAAAAACTAAATGAATTAGTTATTGGTGACACGGTTAAAACTTGGTACAGGAGTCAACCACTGGATAGTAACACTATGCAAGCATCAGCTTGAAAACTTTTATTCGTTGAGTAAGTTTTTATTACGAAACTGGTGCGAGAGTGCTGAACAGCAGACACTATTGTGCTAACGGGAGGTTTGTTGAAGAAGTAGATCACTCTTTTTTTATTGGAGTAGGATATGCAAATTTAGAGGTTTTTATAATGTTCAGTTATATATTTATGATGGGGGAGATAGTTTGAATTATATTTACCACATGGTTCCAAAGAATATGAAGGGTTCGGAGTTGCATCCATTGAATGAACTTAAAAATGAATCTTAAAAAAATATCATGAAAGTAATAAGATTCTATATGTCGCACAATCAGCAACAATTGAAGAGCAATTACAAATGCAAATGACTGAAAATATAGAAGATGAATCCATTTTAGGTAATGCATTAACACAATATGAATTAAATCCTGCCATTGATATAGTGAAAAAGAAATACTAAACACTACTGATTGTAACTATTTGAAAAATGTAAAACTAACTGCACCACCGAGTTCACCCTTTTTTTTAGATGAGTTTATTTTATTTTCAGATCATCTATTAGGAATTACCACTGCATTATAATTGTCGAACAAGGAGGATGCAATTATAAGGTAAGGAGTTGTCATTGTGGCAGCTCCTATATTACTAAGAAGCAGGATCATTCAACAAGAGGGTTAGTAGCTATGATACAATTAGAATAGTTTAAAAATAGTTATGGGAAAAATTATGTCTTATAAAGAAAACAGTCCTTTTTGTAATCCTCATAAAGATCAAGACCAAAATATATTATTTGAAAATGAAACTTGTTATTTGTTACAGCATAATAAACAACAAGATGTATTAGAAGGTTGTGCAGTAATAGTTCCAAAAGAGAAAATCACGCTAATGCCTTTGAGTCTTATTGACCTGTTGTTTTCTTCCGAAGAGAGTATATCTATTGTTAGTTGACTCTCTTTTAATCCTTTTCACCTATCAAATTTATAACGAATTTATCTCTTCCAACTTTACAGGTTACATAAGACTCATCACACTTGCTTAAGAGTAGTTCATTTTTTAGCATAGATTTTATACAGGTTACAATATTTATGGTTATGTCGATTTTTGGTATGTCAATTCGGTGCAAATTTATACGCTAAAATATCAGAAAGGTTGATATTATCATAAAAAAGAGAGACTAATTCATTTGCGAATTACCTCTCCAATTACCTTGTTATTTATTATTTTCTCTCCGCCAACCGAACCCGTTAATAATTCCCCGATACTTTTTTATAAACCTTATATTGCATTAGATAATTTATCTATAGCATCTTGTTCTGATGAAACAAAAAATATATTGTTACCCTTATTACACTCATAAATGAAATCTTTTAGTGGTTTACTAGTATAGGACGAAAAATCCCCAAAGATTGCAAACTTAATATTGTAGTTAATGAACTTTTGAAGGATACCGCCTGCGAGTTTTGTACTGAGTTTAAAGAATTCTTCTGAAATTCCATCTTTGTTTAGTGCAATTCGGTTACTGCCTGTTTCGCTGCTAAGAGTCATTATAAAATCCAACGCACTTTGTTCATCAGATAACACAATAGAATCTGCACGAGCAATTGCAATGATATGTCCATTCTTTTCTGTCTTTGTTATATTCAAAATAAACACTCCAAAATCAAATATTATTATTTATTAAAAGGTGCATCTTGTAAATAAATACAGAGTACAAAAGAGAGTTGATTTTCGTTAGGGCGCTTGAGAGAACGTTAAGCTTCGTCACATTCTCGCCTTGAAAATAATAACCAATTTTCTTCGTGCAGTTAGGGTTAATAGATATAAAACCACACTTTTTAGTACGATTTATTACATGTTTGTTATATTCGAGAAAAAGCGAGAGGCTATGCCTGACCTAATTATGGACTATTGCTTTTTCATAATACCTGCTGCTTGAAGCTTTGCTAATAGCTTGTTAAAGTCTGCTACTAACTCAGGTAGTGTAGTTGCAGTAGAGTCAGCTTGGTGATCTATCTGAAAACTAACCTCATCGGGTTGTATCTTAACTAGAGTGCCTAATCCGGGTATAAGCTTTTTTCCCTCGTGTGCCATGGTTATCACCTCGTTTCAAATTAAACTGATTTTCCAAGGGGAGTCGCTGTAGTACCAATCCACTTGATGCAATTTTAATTCATCAATACCATCATACAGTACTTATTGTATATTTCCTGTTCCTATCACTTTAACAAATCCTTATGTGACATAGATTGAAACAATGATGATGAACCAGGAATATGATCGAGACTTTGGCAAATTTCTTCATGTAGTTCATCCAAACCCCGCTGCTTTTTGGCCATAGGTCTTCCAAACCACCGCATGAAAAAAGGAGCAGCGTTCGATTACTCCTAAAGAAGGAGATGAATTTTATCACATCTCTTTATTAAACTTGAACCGGTAATAAGTGCAATATACAAGAATGAGCAGATAGGCAAAAAATAATAGCAATAACACCATTAAATCTATACCCATTAAGGCAAATGCTGACAATAAGGCTCCAAACACAAAAATCATCAAGTCATACGCTTTCGCTTTTGCCTGATTGGAGATTGCCAAATTACGCTCATCTTTCTTGTCAATCTCCAACTGCTTTGCTGCGGCAGGAGCACTCTTCATTGCGCGTTGGAGGAGTATTTCTCCCATACCGTGACCAAAAATAGCACAGCCCACCCCAAAACAGATATAAGGCAATGCTCCCAGCATACCTTGTGGATCTTCAATTGTCTTGATAAAGTACAGACCACCTACTAGTAGACCTACACCTACAACGGTAAGAATGAAAGCTGAAATAGATTTTTTCATACCTTTTCGTCCTCCTCATAAATAAAGATTTCTTCTATAGTCATACCGAAAAAACGTGCAATCTTGAATGCTAAAAGAATCGATGGGTTATAACGACCGTTTTCCAGCGAACCGATAGTTTGCCTGGATACTTCAAGAGCCTTTGCTAATTCTTCTTGTTTAATTCCGCGTTGCTTGCGGATTTTTTCTAAACGGTTATTCATGCGTTCACCCTCCTTTTGGAAAGTTAGCTTTCCGTAAGAAAAGTATAATATGCAACGCAAGGGATGTCAAGTCTACTTTCCATATTAGGAATGCTTTTTATTTCCAGATGGGATAATAATGTCATTGTCCAGATATAATATTCGGCTTTTCAATACCGATAGACCAATAGAACACTACAAAAAAAAATTGTGTGAGATGAAATGGCTCGTCAAAGAAATGACCGAGGATATAGATTTTGCGCTTCATGGATGGTTAAAGGTACTAATGTTGAATAAGCACGACGAAAAAACAACAGATTAATGTAATGCGCAGTACAACCTTACAGCACATTAAAACAATATCTATTTTGCTACCTTTGTGAAAGAATGTACTGATATGAACGAATCTGTCAATGCTCCCTACACAAATTGATTTTGGTTTCGATTTTTGGGCAACTTTAGGAAGAGAAGCATTTTTCGGTTTTTTGCCTATTGGTTGTGTTTATGCCTTTCAAAGCTAGGGGGATCTCCTTCTTAGCTTACTGACGGGGCAACTCAATCTCTATATTGGCTGTCAAGTGCTTTCCTTGACAGTTAATATGGTGATTGAGACATTTTTCAAAGCTGAGAATGAATAAATTTCTCCTTTCATTTTGATAATAAAAAGTTAAGCACACGGCACGAGGCAAAAACCTCAACTGCGGTTAGCACTCTGATATTCGTGGGTTTCACATTTTATCTTTCTGTATAAAGGAGCTTCCACTAACTTAAAACGTGCGTTAGCCTGTGGTCTAACCGTTTATGAATTCGATATATAATTGGAAGATATCCAATTACGATTATCCAGCTGCAGTGTAGTTGAAAAGTAAAATGTAAGGCTTTTCATGAGGTAAAAATAAATGAGAAAATGCTTATAGTTAGTAGTTTTGAAGAATACCGCAAATATGTTACAAATCCAAAGGTAAATGAAGTTTAATTTTCTTAAAGGTTTGAGCATAAGGCTCGGAGGCAGAGGTAAAAACCGGTATGGAGAAACAACGAAATCGATTTTTAAGTCTTTTGTATGTATATTTACTGATTATTAATTTAATATACAGTATAGCAGTAATGTTTTTACAAACGGGGTCTATTCTTCAAGAAGGAGATGGGCTTTTTTTCTTGTAGAATTGAGCAGTTTAGCTAAAAGAAGAAGGGGAGAGTTATATGAGTGAGCAAGGTCAATCTTTGAATAAACTTATTGATTTAGAAGATGGATTGAGATTAGTTTATCAAGAACCCAAAGAATACATTCGATATTATTCTATTTACTATGGACAAAAATATGCAGACTACTTTTTTAGAAGGTCTTCGGAGACATTAATAGAAATCGCATCCATTTTTGACTGCGGATATTTTATCATGAAAGATGAAAAAATTATTGGTGGTGTATTCCTAAAACCAAATTTTATGTCAGATTTATTTGTTGTTCCACCCTATGAAGATTATTATGAAGAGTTAGTCCACAGGCTTTTAAACTATTTAAAAAAGGTATCGAAGACTGAAGAGAAAATAATCCTGAGAGAAATTTTAGAAGAACATGTTACAACTTATGAACAACAAGGATGCCATGTTCATGAAGTAAATTATTGGATGATTCGTCCAACACAATCAATAAAGCCAATCCTTCCTGAAGGGTATATCTCTAAACCTGTTTTAGGTGAAGATATAGATGATATAGCATGTTTAATTATGAAATCCTATAAAGCAAATCCAGCTTATAAACGAATCGGAACCAAAGAGGATTATTCTAATCACGTAAAGGAGTTCATAGAAAAATATCAAAATAATAAAATCATGGATGAGTGTTCAAGAGTTATGATAGAACAGACAACGAACAACATTGTTGGTGTATGTCTGCACATGGAATTCGAAGACTATCCTCTAATCATGAGTTTAGCCGTAGACCCTGAACATCAACATAAAGGTCTTGGGCGATTTTTGTTAACCCATTCTATAAACATATCAAGTAAAGAGTACCCAGCTACCCGTTTAGCTGTAATCAAAGATAATCCTGCGATTAAGCTTTATGAAGACCTTGGATTCATAAGAAATAAATCAATAACTGATATGCATGTTTAAATGTTAAAAATTCGAAACTCAGTTCACCTGCAAGAAATGCATTAGTTCTCGAAAGAACTATCCAAGTTCACTGAAAAGGGAGCGTGTGTCAATAAGTGCAGTCGCTACTTTTACTAATGTCAAAAGTTATGTTGAAAATAAAGGGTTATTTGAAGCAAAGTAGAATTTGAACTTCTAAATACTTTTTTGGGGGAGGTATTAATGGGGACTAATGTAATTGGACAAAAGGTGAATGTTGGAGGAACTGAGCTATATTACGAATATATGGGTGAGTCTATTGACGATCCTACAATAGTCTTTGACTCTGGTTTTGCATGGGGACTAGAAAATTGGGAGCCAATTAGGAAAGAAGTTTCATCGTTTGCTAATATGTTTATGTACGATCGAGCCAATGTTGGTAAAAGTGAGAATTCGAATAAAGCTAAACATAGTAAACAAAACATAGTTAATCTTAGAACTTTACTTCAAAAATTAGAAATAAAACCTCCTTATATATTAGTAGGGCATTCATTTGGAGGTGTTAATGTTAGATTATATGCGAGTACATATCCAGAAGAAGTTATAGGGGTAATTCTTTTAGATTCATGTCATGAAGACCAAAACAAAAAAATGGTCCCTTTATGGAATAAAGAATTACAAGAAGATTACTACAATGGCTTTCAATATGAAAGTTCGATTAGTGAATTTGAGGAAAGTTTAGAACAAGTAAGGGGTGTTAAAACATTAGGTAAGTTACCATTAACAGTGGTAACTGGTGGTACACAACCACATCATACACCCGAAGCTTGGTCATATTGGATGTCTTTTCAAAAAGATTTAGCTAAATTGTCCTCTAAAAGTAAACATATTATTGTCAAGGATGCTGGACATGCTATCCATATTGACTGCCCCAGTATTGTTTCGGATTTGATTAGAGAAATGGTTGAGACAGTTATTAAGTAGATATTCAACAATCGGGAGGGTATTGTGAAAAATAGAGAGTCACTGATCCGCTGGATTAGTGACTCTTATAGTTGAAATGAAAAAGTTGCTTAATTGATTAAGAAAAATTTAAGGCTAACTCTAGGAGGAGTTGCTCCCTTTTTTGTTGGCGTGTCCAGCAAGTCGTTAATTGCTAACAGGTTAAAGACCAGTCAGGTAAAAACCAAGTCGCCTAGTAGCTAACAGGCAACTGATGGAGTAATCCTAAGATTGAAGCCCTGTAAGGCAACTTTACAGGTTGTAACATAAAGTGAATCCTGCCGCTCGTCAAGGGCAACCTGGTAACAGGACAAAGAGAGCCTTTCAATAAGGGGCGAAGACCATGGAAGGTGTATAGAACTTAACTTGGAATAACACCTAAGAATCACTCGGGTATTGGGATCGACATGGAAAGAAATTAGTTCATATAGAAAAAAGAAAGTCTATAGGCATAAGCGATATGGTGGACTTAGAGAGGGAGTTGGAGGAGGTCATAGTATCAATGATTATCATGACAGCACAACATGACATAGGGAATTTGCTCATGTGTTTGAAGGAGGTAAGAGTGACTAAATGGTATCAAAATAGCTAGTATAGTTAGCACTTTTGGAAATAAGAATTCATTTATCAGTAATTCCAAGTTTTTCAGCAAGTGAGGTTTTTTTATTAGATACGCAAAATGTTGATTTGTAAATCTCTTTCACATAATAAGATCAATTTCTTGAGAAGGCTTAGTCTCAAGTGGAGCAGCGAATCTTGCCCACTTCGATTGTCAAATTTACCTTCTTTATATTCTTAAACCCATTGGTCAACCATAATTGGACGAAGCTCATATCTCTGTCCTACTAAAACAGCATTTCCTTTCTCAATTGCTTCATTAGCAACCTGTATATTGAATTCTTTTGGATGTCTAGTCCTCTTCATTGATGTCAGCTCCTTTGATATTATTAGTATAAAAAATACCTAATGTGAGCTGTCAAAGTTTAATTCTGGGGCTTAATAGTTTTTTACAAGCAAACGTACAGGTCAGTGTTCAAGGTATTTATAAATTATTAATTGGAGGCGAATTAACTTTTTTGTTAAATGAATGAAAGCTACAAATATGATTATAAGAATAGGCAAGCACATTAAATGCTTACCTATTCTTAAAAAGGACTATACTTTTTGAATATTCAATGCTTATCTTAAAGATGGCATTCTAAAAAATGAGTTAAACCTAGAGTTTGTATTATTTATAAAGAATGCAACTTTAATAACCAAATTAATTAAGGTTGAAACTAAGCTGATGAGAATATTCAAAGTATATCCCTCCCCATTATTTTTAGTGTTAAGTGATAACACTATCTCTATTGTTTATCTGATAGACAACAATTATTCCATTTAAAACTTATAAAATGATGATTCAAAAACATGATAGTATTAACTATTCTTTGTAGGAAAGTATAGTTTACTTCTTTATTATTTTGGATCTATCTTCCATTTGTGGAGGTTCCTCCATCCATCCGTTCTTTATCATAATTTTTATTCCTTCATTTGTGTAAAAATAAATGTCTTTAGCTATTATGGCTTGTTTCACTGTTAAATCATTTCTTAAACTGAAAATTGAGCCAAAACTCGATCCGACAATTCCGAATCCATTTAGTAAATAAATACAAAACATCATAAGTTTTTGGGAAAATGGAGCTGTAGTCGAAGTAGTAACTGTACTTCCAGAAGTAGCAGAAAACTGAACTTCGGCATCTAGTAGAATCTCTTCAAAAATTTTTATCTGTTTTTTCGCAAGTTCTTTTCCCTTTACAAAATATTGTTTAACTTCTTTGTCATCTGCACATTGTGCAAAACCAGTAATCAGTTGCTTACCAATATTATTTGTTTCAATTCCATGATGGAGAGTTCCTAATTCAATGGCGTTCAATGCCCTTTCATTACTAAAGAGTGTAAATCCATTCAAATAGCTTGTATTTTTTATAAACTCCGTTGTTTTAGGCATGGTCACTTTTGGTGGTAAGGTAAGTATCCCTCTATTCAGTAAATAAAGGGTTGATAATTTATAAATCCTATGAGTGATAGTCGTTAGTCTTTCATAAATTGACATTATATCTTCACGGTAGGACATATTCATATTTAATGTGTACATACCCATACTAATTTCTTTTAAAATACGAATAAACATAATATCAAATCCATTGTCATATAACTTTGGTGCTTCTAAATTTACATCTTCACTAGTAAATCCTTTAGGAATGGCTATACCTTCATTTTCAAATATACCTTTTATTTTATCAACAAAAAGGTCCAGCTCTTGCCATAAACCTCCCATAATATTTATAGCTTGTTGATCATCAGACTTTTCGATAAAATATTCTAATACTCTTAGTATTAATGTTTTTTCTTGGTAAGTAAGCCATAATGTTCCAATTTCAGATGAGCTAATAGGGTTTTTTACATTCAATACTTACTACCTCCATTTAGTTTTTTTTTTATTGTTCCATAAGAGAAAATTTTTATTATTGCTAATACAAATCACAATGATAATAAACTGGAAGACTATGTATTCAAACACATACAACTAGAAGGACTGAGTAAATGTTTTGCTTTAATGTTAGATAATAGAAAACAATTTGATGAAAAAACTTGGTAGTCCATAACCAGTAACGGTATATATGCACCTGAGTTAAATGAATTAGATACTTATTAATAATTTAATACTATTAGCACGGGGTATATAACTGCACAACACGAATTAAATCGATGGTATGAAATAGTTGGAAAAGAAGGTCTGTAAGATCTTATTCGTGCAATATCTAAAGGTGAAAATTTTGAAACCTGTTATAAAACCGATTGAGAATAGAAAAGCTAATTAGTAAAATTTTAAAGTCAGATGTTATTGAACTCAATGTTGCTTTTTTTTAAGCGAAACGTGGTCAGTAGTTAATGGTCTCATTTTTTCGGAGGAAGGACTAAAAAATTATTCCTATTGAAGTATAGGGACAGAAAAGTACAACATGGATTGTTACTAATATTAAGTCAAATATTAATCTGATAATAATGGAGGGTGTAATATATGGGGAAAGTTCTTGGTACATTTTTATTGCTTATGTTTATTAATGTCATTCTATTTATGGTCTTAGGAAGCTTTTTTATGAGTGATATCCAATATGAAACACCAATTTACACATTTAGCACAATAATAATTATATTGTTAACCATACTAATATCTATACTCGTGTATATAATAAGTTTATTGAAAGAGAAGCTATAATTTCACTAACGGATGCTTTACTACAAAAGAATAACCCTAAAGATTAAAGACATTGCTAATTTCACAATGCCATTAATTCTGTGCAATATTTGGTTCATTTTTAAATCGGTAAGCTGAGGGCTAATATAATAAATTTGTTTAATTATTAGTGTCCTTAAAAAACTGCCTGTAATGAAATTGAAGTCGTACAATTTCTCCATCATTATTTCGTTTAAATCTGACTACTTTACTCTGATCTCTTATTAATAGTAGGAATGTATCTTTTCCAATACAATCAACAGGAATGTTCCCGCATGTAAGATATTCATCTTTTAGACCTACTTTCAAACAATCTCCTCCAATTGATCTATATGTGCCTACATAATCATTTAAATCTTTCGGTCGACACTTTGTCCTATTTTTTATAGGACTATATTCAAATTCTAGATGATTTATTATATTGATAGCTCCATTTAATATAGTCGGTGATGGAACACCAGCTAGATTGGTTAAAATTATCCCTGTTATATGTCTTTCAGGCAATTTAGTTATTCCAATGACTGTTTTTCCTAATTAGGAGCAACTGATGTTTAACATTTCGAAATCCAAATCCTTTTTCATAGGTTCAACAAGGGGTAACTATTTATTTTGAGGTAAAATATTCCATTATAAAGGAGGATATACCATTAATCTTGTAGAAATAAATTCTATCTAAAAAAAGAGGTGGAATACTAATGATAGTTAAAGCTACAGATAAAGATATAGAATTTATACTTACTAAGGCTACAGATGCTGCTAGTGAAGGAGTCCAACAAGAAATAAGTTCTGAGAAAGCAGAAGCTTTATTTACAAATATCTTAAAAAATGACGGCTATTATTTAGTTTACAAAAACAGTGAAGATGAAGTTGGTGGATGGATATTATTGGGTGAAAATAAAGATTACTTCACCGATATAAAACATGGATTTATTTATGATATTTATGTATTACCATCATTTAGAGGTAAGAGCATTTCAAAAAACCTTATTATTGAAGGTATAAACTCATTGAAATCTAAAGGATTTAATGAGATTAGGTTAAATGTATATTCCAGTAATCACGCAAAGGAAATATACAAAAAATTAGGATTTGAAGACTTACATTCAATTATGACAATCTCGGTTTAAGTTGTTTATAAGAAGGTGACAAGAGTAAGTGCATAATCAAAGAGATATCCACTTTTTTTCTTAGTAATGTGTGTAACTTGCACTTAAAATAATAGGCAGGAATGTATAAGATGAAAGAAGAAATGGTTACGATGTCTGTTAGATAGAGAGAAGGAAGTAACTTGCGGCAAAGTATTTTAATTTAGTCATTTTCTTATTTACCGTATTATTTATTTCTGCACGTGGTAAAAGTGTGGGAGACAATGGAGATTATCCTTTCGGGCATTATGAAGATGAAAAAATGATAGGAACTATATGGGAAAAACGAGATAAATAGGTCCTGATATTACAGATGAAGGATACTCCTATACTGCTAAATTATCAAAAGAAACAGTCATTAAACAAAAAGATGAAACGGAAGCATCTTTCAATAAATGTATAAAAGGGGCAAAAAGTGTTAATCAATCCGCCAAGAGAGATTGATTTTGATGGTCATCCAGATGGGTTGAATCCTTTAACGATTAGCCATATAGCTAAAACCAATTGTTGAATCGCTATTGGAATGTTCAACATCATGTAAGTTGCATCCAGACCGATGAAGCGAATCATAAACAATAAGCTTGCCGATATGGACAATGTAGATCCAATAAGACCCCAACCTGACAACCAACGTGGAATTAATTTTCTTTGGTAAAATATGCAGTTAAACAAGAGCATAGCCAAAACAAATGCCAGTGTTGTTGCCACATGGTTCACCAAGTCACGTCCTGCCTTTAACAATCCACCTAAAGTCTGGAAATACGAAAAATCCGGAGTTCCAGCTTTTGCAAATTCGTGGCTTAATATCAATAGCAACAGAAGAATGATTACACCAATTATTATGAACACACCCGCAATAATACCGAAAGCAACAGATCCAAGAGCTAAATCTTTATTATGCTTACTTAAAATCGGATACATCAAAATAGGAATACCAACATATGCAATAACCATCAACAACTGGAAAAATGCTCCTATTAGTACGTGGTTTCCATATATAATAGCCTTGAAAATGTAGTCTGCTCCATCAATAACAGGAACAACACTAAATATTCCAGTAACCATCCCGCCTATTAATAACACTCCAGTAAGTAATGCAGACCTTCTACCTGGAATTGTACTCTTTCTCAACATATTTATCCTCCCTATAATACCTACTAGTTAGAATAATATGACAGGAAAAGGTAAGATAACACATAAACATTAGTATGATTAGGCCTCTGTCAAGAAAGTGGACACTATCAAAAATATGATTTTGTCTTTAGATGAATATGTTTCCTATTGTAAAAAAACTAACTATATCTTTATATTGTTCCACGCTTTTTCTATTGTCTAGATAAGGTCTGCAGTATATGAGAATTAAGTCACGCCTATGTAGCTAAGTTGGCAGATGCTTAGGGGAAGTACCAATTATGAGGTCAAAAGGCATAAATAGGTTGGCAGAAAAGCTCATTGAGAACAGAAGACAGGTTTATTAATCAGTGAGAGCAAAGCACCTTAACCGATGTTCAGGAGACACTCGAAACTGGAGTCTGGTCAATCAAGTATGGTTGAATTCAAAGGCTATAGCTAATCAAGCTGAGGAAAACAAGTCTACTAATCTATTGAATGTAAAAGGATCGCGACAACTATCTTAACAAACAGCTAACACGCTGAGGTAGATTTGATCAGGTAATACACACCCTCTTTTTTTGTAGATTCAAAATACAATGATAAATATTATGTAATCAGCGCCTGATAGTCCCATAAACATAATAGTTGATGTTTGCATAATGAGGTGTTAAGTAACAGAAATGGGACGGTTCGTTACTTACTTTTGGGGAGAAGAACCGTCCTTTGTTTTTACATAGTGAATGATACAGACTGTTTATGAATTTACATATAAGTTAGTTGACTCATTTTTCTTGAAATTACCTGAATAAACCGTGTACCCCATTGCTACGTAAGCCAATCCCCAAACAAAGGCAAACCAATCACTCAGAAATGGAATGCTAAGAGTGAGGACGGTTAAGATGTGGAGAATGGGAATCCAGATTGGAAATACTTTTGCTCGGATTGTAACGTAAGCAAGAAGGAGGGTTCCAATTGCCATTCCAATTCCGATTGTCATGCCTGTAATCATGGTGAAAACGTTGTCTTCTGCATAGTCTCCATAACCAAGGATTCCATAAATATCTCCTGATATTAGGATATTTCCTAAAGTTAATAGGAAGATGGAGATTAGTCCTAATACACCTGTTTGTTTGGCTTGTGGCAAGTAAAAGGCAATCGATGAAAAGGCCATTAAGATACTGGCAATATAGCCGCATAGAAGCTCAGGTGTACTATCAGTTCCCCAAATTAAACCTGTTGGGGTCATACTCAATCGAACTACTCCAGCAAGTATACTAATGAAAGCAAAAGCTTTTATGACTTGATTAATGTTCATTTTGAATTCCTCCATAAATCTATTTTTGTTTTTACTCTTATACTTTATCAACCGATATTCCCCCATTACGAGAGTAGGGTTACCTAGTGGTGTCAGGAAGTTTTGTATAGGTAATTTCGGGAAAAGTGAGAGACTCTGTATTGGATATATACATTGATAATTTCGTGATGTTATAATTTTCCTAAGAAACCTCAGGAATAGGGAGAAATGAACAGTGACAGTTCCTGTAACGAATGATGTTAAACTAATAGAAAAAAAACATGCCCCATATATATTTCTTTTTAAAGCAGGTGTGCTGTTCTTCGTTGTATTTTCGTCTTTTTACTATATTCGTCATGTTCCAGAGTACTATGAAAAACTGAGGTCCTGTATTCTTGAATCTTGTGGATCCTTTGGCCCTCCTCCAACCTCTTTGGAAGGGTTGATTCATAGCGGGTTATCGGTGGATTCCTATGCTCTATTATTAGTGTTATCAGATCTCTTTCTTACATTTTTTTTTCTGTTAACGGCTGTTATTATTCTTTGGAAAAGTAAAGGAACCATCTTGAGTTATATTGCGATGCTTGGTATGGTGGCCTATGGAGCTACGTTTCCGTCCTTGTTGTATGTGTCAACAGAAGGAAATGTGGTCATGGAGTGGTGGACTGAGGGGATCGCTGGAGTAGGCCGCATTGCTCTATTTTTGTTTCTCATGCTGTTTCCAAATGGAAAATGGGTGCCTAAATGGGCCTATTGTGTGTTTGTCCCTTTTAGCTTGATACAGCTCATGAATGTTCTTTTCCCAGTGACGATGTTCGATTTACAAAACTGGTCAGTGCACGTAAGAATGCTCTATTATGTGACAATGATTTGTCTTATTCTCTATTTACAAGTTTACCGATACCGCCATATATCTACGTCAGAGGAGAAGCTGCAAACAAAATGGATAGTATACGGCATGATTTTGTCGTTTTCTGGATTTATTGGAACAAGCGCTTTTTTTGTGTTCTCTCAAGCTATTGATCCAATTCTCTATGTTTTTTATAATTTCGTGCTTAATCTATTTGTTTCCATTATTCCGCTAACCGTTTCATTTGGCATTTTACGCAAACGTCTTTGGGATATAGCCCCTCTTGTGAATCGTACTATTCTCTATGGACTCCTATCCTTAACGGTTGTAATCCTCTATTCATTATTGGTTATCTACTTAGGTAATCTCTTTAAAACAGAAGAAAATTTTATTCTTTCATTAGTTGCTACTTCGGTTGTTGCCGTCTTATTTACACCGATAAAAGAAAAATTACAAAAGCTAATTAACCGATTGTTGAAAGGAAAACATGATGATCCCTATTCGGTGCTAGCTGCTCTAGGAAAGCAACTGATTAAACGAATCTCTCCGGGTGAAATGCTCGAAGTCATTGTGAAGGAAGTCCGAGATGCCCTCCGGCTACCTTATGTTGGAATTTCACTAGAGATTGGGGGGGTGGATAAGCTAGCAACATCTTCTGGTTCGACCAAACATGATATGTATACGTTTCCCATTATTTATAGCGGAGAAGAACTCGGTTTTCTTCATCTATCAAGTCGTTCCCCAGGTGAGGTATTTACATCTGAGGATTATAAGCTCATCGATGTCATGATACGGCAAACTGGTCCGATTGTTCAAAATGTAAACATGTCCCTTGGGATGAAGCTTTTAGCAGATGATTTACAAAAGTCTCGTGAAAAGCTTGTGTTAGCAAGGGAGAAAGAACGGTTAGAAATTCGTCGAAATCTTCATGATGAGTTAGCACCAAGGCTTATGTCTCTTGCATTTAACGTAGCAGCGGCTCAGCAATATGTAAAGAAAGATCCAGAAACCGCCAATCAACTATTAGAGGAATTAAGGTCAGTAATCCGCGGGACAGTCGAAGATATTCGATCGATGGTTCATGGTTTACGTCCACCAACGCTTGATGAATTTGGTTTAATCGGGTCGATTAAGCTACGAATTCAGGAACTTCAACAACTCTCAAATCATGGTCAAGCAGCTGTACAAATCCGTATAGAAGTACCGGATCAACTTCCATCACTGCCGGCTGCCATTGAGGTTGCCGCCTACCGAATTGTAACAGAATCACTGGTCAATGTAGTGCGACACGCTAACGCAACCCATTGTCAAGTTGCAATCAAAAATATAGACGAAAAATTGCTAGTGATTGAAGTAACCGATAATGGAATCGGAATTCCTTCTCATATAAAAGACATGGGGAATGGTATCGGTTTAAAATCGATTCGGGAAAGGGCGGCCGAGCTCAGTGGGCATTGTGTTATGGAACGAGGGAAATCGGGAGGGACAAGGATAAAGGCAACACTACCTTTTTCAATTGAGGGGGAAAACAATGAACATATTACTTGCGGATGATCATCCATTGTTCCGCGGTGGAGTGAGAAATCTTATTCTAACGACAGAGGACTTAATGGTGGTGGGGGAAGCTTCAACCGGTGATGAAGCGATTGAGTTAGCTGAATCTTTGCGACCGGATGTCATACTGATGGATATTCGAATGCCAGGCAAAAACGGGATTGAAGCGACAAGAATCATTCGAGAAAAATGCCCGGAAATGAAAATCCTGATTCTAACGATGATGCGGAATGATAAGTCAGTCTTTACAGCCATGCAAATGGGAGCAATGGGATATGTGTTAAAGGACGCTGGAGAAATGGAACTATTGCAATCGATTAGAATGGTTGGCAATGGGGGAGCTGTGTTCAGCTCGGATATTGCTTCTAGAATGATGGATTATTTTACTGTAAATGAAAAAAATGTGGGGAGAAATTCTGTACTTTCTTCCTTATCAGGAAGGGAGCTACAAATCTTGGAGCTTATCAGTCAACAAAAATCCAATTCTCAAATTGCAACACTTCTAGAGTTAAGTCCCAAAACCATTGCCAATCATATATCCAATATTTTAAATAAACTACAGGTTGTCGATCGTCATGAAGCAAAAATGCTTTATCAGCAAGGTAGGGAGATGTTTGAGGACTAATGGAGTAATACGATGATTACTTTAAAGAAGTCTATTCTGATTGCGTAACGAAAGATTCTAAGTTAGCTGTTGCTGGATTAAAAAAACATACCTGTAATTTAGTTCCAGAAGTGAAAACATTTGTATTGGAATATACGATTTTTTCATCACAGCTACTCATGCATCAATCGAAATTCTGAATGTAATATCAAGCTGAGAAATATTGATGAAGAATCGATGTGCAATTTACGTTTAGTAATAAGAGAGAGCTTCTTATGAAGGATACAGGCAAGATATTCAGAAGGAAGTTTTCTTTTGATAGATTGACACACTATTTTGCCAGTTAGAGTAGATATGACGACCCTGAATATATAATAGAGCTTGGAGAAAAGACGTACTTTCTATGGATAGGCGAAAAATCAGGCACAATTATGTTCTCAGAAGTATCTAAAGGTTCAATTAAACAAGTTAATAGCCTTAGTTCTAAATTTTGAAAAGAGTATACTACTTTTTCTGCAAAATGAGCAGATTTGAGGAACACGAAAGCAAAAAGGGAGTTCGAATTAGAAATATAAAAAGAGCAGTATTGACGTTTGGTACGTTAAATACTGCTCTTTTCATATATCGACAAATAAAATCCACATTGAAAAAAAAGAAATCCTATGGTAATCTTATAAAGATATACATTGTATTTATAAAATTAAATATAATAACCCTTATTTTAATTATACAATGTAATCTGTTCGTTAGTCAACCCTTATATAAAAATATTTTAAGGAGTGTTTGCGATGAATTCGGAACTTCAGCAGGAGCAAAAAAGAGTAGACATTGTAATGGGGACCATTAAGGAGAATATCAGCCGGTTAGAAGAGGAAACTGCCAATCGTAGGAACGAAGTGGTTCAAATCCGCAAGCACTTTTGGGATGAAGTCAAGGTGAATACGGATACCTTTGATGATTACCTTGAAACCATCATCGGCTTGAGACAAGAGGCACAAGCTCTGTCCGTTAACCAAAGTACTTATAGACATGCATCCAAGCGTTTGTCCACGCTTCGCCGGATGCAGGAGATCCCCTACTTCGGTCGGATTGATTTTATTGAAGAAGGTACTTCAAATCAAAAACAAATTTATATTGGTATCTCCTCGCTTAGTGATCCTAGTGGTGAAGATTTCCTTATTTACGACTGGAGGGCTCCGGTCTCAAGTGTCTACTACGATTACCAGCCAGGTCCGGCTATGTATCCGACACCCGAAGGAACAATCCGAGGCAAATTGGAGAAAAAGTGGCAATATCTGATTCGCGGCGGCGTTCTTCAATCTCTGTTCGATACGAGTCTAACTATTGGAGACGAGATTTTACAGCAGGTTCTGGGTAAAGGTACTGACAAACATATGCATAATATTGTAGCTACTATTCAACAGGAGCAAAATCGGATTATCCGTCATGATCGGGGAAAGCTACTCATTGTTCACGGTGCGGCTGGCAGTGGCAAGACATCGGCTGCCCTGCAGCGGATTGCTTATTTGCTTTATAAATATCGAGAGAATCTTAATGCTGAACAAATTATTCTATTTTCTCCTAATTCGATGTTTAACAGTTACGTGTCCAATGTACTGCCGGAACTCGGTGAAGAGAATATGCAGCAGGTCACATTTCAGGAATACTTGGACCATCGGCTGAGTAAAGAGTTTCAAGTAGAAAATCCATACGAGCAATTGGAATATGTTTTAACAGCAGTAAATACACCTTCGTACAGATCAAGGGTTGTGAGTATCCGATTCAAGGCTACCACCCGTTTTTTTGAGGCGATCAAATCATATTGGGAGTCACTGGAATTATCTGGAATGGTGTTCAAAGGAATTAGCTTCAGAGGGAAAACAATTATTACTTCAAAACAACTCGCAGAAAAGTTTTATAGCAGTGACACCTCACTTCACTTTCATAGCAGACTTGAAAAATTGAAGGATTGGCTACTTAAGCAAATAGATGAAGCTGAGAAGCTCGAACGGACTAAGCCATGGGTACAGGAGGAAATCGAACTGCTTAGTAACGAGGACTACCATAAGGCATATACCTACTTAGCGGAAAAACGAGGCTTTAAAAGAGAGTCGATTCATGATTATGAAATCGAGCCTAAAGCGTTAGCCTCCTTGATTGTTCGACAGAAGTTAAAGCCTTTGCGAAAAAAGATCAAGGCGTTTCGTTTCGTCAACATTAAGGAAATATATAAGCAGTTTTATACCGATCCGATCAAGATTAATCTATGGATGGATCTACAAGCACCCGAGGATTGGCCGGACATTTGTCTATTGACTGTGAAAATGCTCGACGAAGGTAAACTATTTTACGAAGATGCCACTCCGTTTTTACTTATGAAAGAGCTGATTCTAGGCTTTCAGACAAACACTTCGATAAAACACATCGTTGTTGATGAGGCGCAAGATTATTCACCTTTTCAATTTGAGTTTTTGAAGCGTTTATTTCCTGCGGCAAAGATGACAGTACTTGGGGATTTTAATCAGGCGATATTCGCCCATGCCAGGGAAATGGTTGATTTTCACTCACTTACCAGTCTATACGGACCTGATGAAACCGAAGTGATCAATATGGCACGGAGCTACCGGTCAACAAAACCGATCATCGAGTTTACACGAAGGCTCGTTCCAAACGGTGAAAGGATAATTCCTTTCGAACGAAGCGGCGAGCAACCTGAGCTGAAACAATTGAACAATCGTGAAGAACTCCACAGCTGCATTGTTTCCAAAGTCGCAGATTTACGAAGTCAAGGTCTTAATAGTATTGCAATAATATGCAAAACTGCTGAGGAAAGTATATGTGCATATGAAGCTCTGTCCAGCAGCATCGATGAAGTTAAACTCTTGAAGAGCAGTTCGATTGAATACGAACAGGGAGTAGTTATAGTACCGTCGTATTTGTCCAAGGGTATCGAATTCGATGCCGTCATTATTTATGATGCATCGGAGAATGTATATGGTGATGAGAGCCTGCGCAGAGCTTTCTACACTGCCTGTACCAGAGCTATGCATTATTTGCAGCTCTACAGCGTAGGTGAACCGAGCCCATTTTTGCGAAACGTTTTGCGAGAAGGTTTCATCCAAGCCTGACTAGTTTGATTATACGATAAACAATATGAGGCTTTAAGCTATTAGAGTACCGCCGGAGAAACGCAGATTAATAACGACAGGAGGCGAAGAACCCAAGAATCCCTTGATATGACAACTTCTATAACAATAAAGGCGCTTTTCAGTACTAATAAAAGCGTCTTTCTTTAATTGATAAGTATAAGAATTAATTCAATATTTCATAGGGAAGGAAGCTATTCAATGATAATAAATTTACCTTAATTTTGGCTGTTAATGCATAATCAACCAACCACCATTGGCGGGAAATAGCGAGGAAGCTGACATTAATGTTTTAACTAATTATGGAAAGTAACAACCAATACAAAAAACAGTCTTCACTTATTTATGAATTGTCAAACTCATTAGAACGGGATAGCAGTCTTTAGGCAGGTTTTCCTATTAAACCATAGATTATTACAAAATATAAATGTATTTTCTAAGGCAGAGAGAGGAAGTTTATAACGCAATAATCAGAAGGTTATATATATTATCACCAAAATATGGTAATGTCTTTTTATAATATTGAATTTGGTTGTGTAAATGAGTAGAATTTATATGTTACATGATTTTATGGTGAAAAGTAGCTTCCAATTTTCAAAATATATCCCGAGGAAGTAGGAGGTCGCAAAGTTATTTCTTTCCTTTACAACGGAACGATTTCAATTTTTGAGTCCCAAGTATTTTAGTGAAAAACGTAGACTAGGGTAAACCATTGGGTAGTCACTAAGGTTGTAGAATTGTTACCTAATATCAGAAGTCAATGTATTAAAGGGGGAAGTATCTTTGAAAATAGAACGAATAACTTTTAAAGGTGTTAGAGAGCTAAACGAGGATTCATTAATAATAAACAATGATATTCAAGTGTATGGTGTTGCAGATGGTGTTTCTTCATTAGTATCATTTTATGACAAAGATAATCGTACAGGTGGTTACATTGCCTCTAATGAAGTAAAGAGCTACATAGAATCTCTTACAGTTAGTCATTCTCTCTTATCTGACTTAGAAATGATAAATAATAGACTGCTAAAAAAGATGTTAAACAATAATATTAATGTATTAAGGAAAGAACACTTATGGGGTACAGCTCTAGCAGTTGTAAAAGTATCAGAGGATAGCGTGGAATATGCTCAAACTGGGGACTGTATGATTCTTGCAGTTTACCAGGATAACAGTGAGATCAGACCATTGACACGCCTTCAAGTCGTTCATCTAGAGGATGTTGCGATAGCGAAATGGAGGAGATCTGTAAGGGAAGGACTAACTAAAAGAGAAGATCTAATAAAAAGAGTGGAGGATATTTTAATCTCAAATAGACTAAAAAGTAACACTAAAGATGGCTATGGCGTATTAAATGGTGAAGAAGAAGCCATTAAGTATATAGAGTATGGGAAGATAAATCGGACTAGGTTAAAGCATTTACTTGTTATGACAGACGGATTATTTTTACCGAAAGAAATTATTCCAGATCAGATAAACTACTGGGAATATATTACTAAGGCTATTCTTGAAAAGGGTATTCAACAATATGCCCTGGATCTAATTAAACTAGAAGAATCTGATCCAGAGTGTTTAAAATACCCTAGATTTAAGAAGTCTGACGATAAAGCAGGGATAGTTATTAGTTTTTAATATTAATAGAGTGTCAGAGGAAGATATGGGTGCTTTTTACCGTAATTCAATAGATAACCTCTCATCATCCTCTTTCACATGATGGCGTTTCTATAAGATAAAGGACTTTTAATTTTGCTATAGTTTAGGGGAATTGCAAATTATAAATTACCCCCAGTTATAGAATAAATACCCATGTAGATTATTAACAAGTCGTCGTTTACTAAGATACAATAATTTGTTAAAGGGTGTGTAGTTATTAAAGCAATTATTTTTGATTTTGATGGTACTCTTGCTGATACTTTACCAGTTTGTTTTTATGCCTTTCAAGTTGTATTTAAAGAATTTGATAACATTGATGTTACTGCAGATGAAATTAAAGCTATGTTCGGTCCATCTGAGACTGGAATCATCAAAGAAAATCTGACGGATCCAAATCATGATAATGCAATTGAATTATATTATGAAAAATATAGTGAAAAGCACAAAGAACTTGTACATGAAAATGAAGAAATTAACGATTTACTACTGCTATTAAAAAGAGAAGGTTATAAATTAGGGATAGTGACAGGAAAAGCAAGTAGAAGTCTGCTTATTTCTTTAGAGTGTCTTCATATGAATGACTTATTTGATGTAATCATCACTGGTGATGACGTTATTATACCGAAACCTCATCCAGAGGGTGTAAAAAAGGCATTGGCACAACTTAACATCAAAAACACCGATGCAATTTTTTTAGGAGATAGTGACGCTGACATTCAGGCTGGTAGACAAGCTAACGTACATACAATCGGAGTACAGTGGTTACCAAATTATCAAACATTAGAGTTTAGTGTTCAACCAGACCAAAAGATAAGTAGTGTGAAAGAATTCATACAATCACTTACAAAGTGTAAATATGAACAACAGTAAAGTAAAATTCTTTCAGCCTTATTCAAGTAACGTGGGGTATTCTTGAATAGGTAAATGTGATCAACTGCGTCTGAATATTTTTTCGGGCTGCTAGTACAAACAGGATACTTTTTTAAAACAATTTTCAGAAACATTGTTAACTTAGTATGCAAATAACTATTTTAGGTAGTGTTTATCATGAGGATAATTTGCTATAAAGAGAGAACTCTAGAAGGTTAACACTTTTTACCCGCAATATACAAACTAATACTAGATAGAGATTTTAATATGGCCCGGTTTGAAAGACCATGGAAACTAGAGAGTAGTATTATATAGTATATATATGGAAGAGTGCGATATTAACCATTTTCGCACTCTTTTTTCTATATTCAATAAAATATGATCTAAGTGGTTATTAGAGTGAACTAAACCAGTTAATAAGTTTATCATCTATTAATAAAGTAAAGACTTTCTCAATGGAGTTAATTGTGTAGGAATGTTCCTCCAAATTATCAGTTTCCATAACAAGGACTCCAACTGTGAGTTTCTTTACAATGTAATGATTGCTTGCATAGTCTTTGGCGATTAAGAGGACTTCTAATTTTTCAGTTTCAATGAAATAAACGGGAACATAGAATAGAATTAAGATAATGAAGGCAAAGAATCCCAGGATTTTGAATTCCTTATCAAGTTTAATTATTAGTTGGATGTAAGGGGGCTAAAACAATAGAAGATTCTCTTACAAAAAGAAATGAAATCCAACAAGGAAATAGAAACTAACACGATTGTAAAAAAGGTAGAAAGTGAAAATAACGGAATTGTTCATTTTACCTTTCATGTAGAAGGTGATGAGAAAAATAATGAAATAATCCACTTTGGCTACTTTGAGAAGGAAAAGAACATTTGGGAAAGGATAAAAACCATCAGTGATTGTTCTGAATGGTCAATAATAAGTAACGATGGTGAACATTTTATATACAGTGGGATAATAAACGTATTTAAATATTCTAAAATAATAATTGGAACAAAATAAACGAATTTGGTACTATATGGATCTAGACAGTAATGCAAAGAAAAAACATTATTGGAAGATAGTTCAATTGAAATGTTAATAGAAATGTAATTAAATTAATCGGATAGCTAATCTTCAAGAAGAGATTGATGTTACTAATTGAAGTAGAGAATCAATATTCTTAAATAAGGGCTTAAGTGAAGTGGAGAATTAAAAGTTTTTGGAGGGGTTTGAAGAGTGAAAAAAACAGCAGTTCTATTATATCCTCAATTTAGTGAGTACGAGTTAAGTGTTGCATTATCAATACTAATGCAAGGAAGAAAACCTATTATTACTGTTGGCCTAAACAAAAATCCGATCAAGGGGGAATCTGGCCTTACTTGCGTACCTGATACTTCTATTGATGAGGTGAAAATTAATGAGATAGATAGTCTATTATTGACAGGTTGTATGGATGTTTTTGCGTTAAATATTGACAACAGTTTAGTAGATTTTATAAATCTAGCCGAGCGGAATGCATCTGTAATTGGAAGTATTTCAAGCTCACCTTATCTTCTTGCAAAAGCGGGGGTTTTAAAAGGGAAAAAATACACGATTGGGATGACAGAAGAAAATCGAGAAAAATCAGGGGTTTTTGAAAATGATAACTATTCTGAAGAGCTAGTTGTTCACGATGGGAAGTTAATCACTGCGAGAGGTAGAGGTTTTATAAGATTTGGAGTTTGGTTTGGAAAAGCATTAAACCTTGATTTTGATGAAAATTGGTATAAAGAATAGAAGTTTGTATCTTACAAACGAGTGGATTGGTTAGTTAACGAGATTAATAACAGTATGGACTTTCCTAGATGTTATCATGCTCAGTGGTGAAGCGTTTATTATTTTGGGGCATCATGGATGGCCTTGGGTGCGTATCAACAAACAACCAGAAGATACGCTTTTTTACTAATGCAGCAGAATAGAAGTACTTATAGAAGATGAAGTCAAACAATGAACAGGAAGGTGACTTATTGAAAAATATATAGTTGGGTATTTCTTATTTATGATCTGCCTGAAGCTAAACGGGGCACCCTGAGCCTTTTGTTTACATTGAAAGAAGTTTGTTCAGTTTTCATAGATTAATAGGTTGTCAAGTTCAAACCGAAATCCAGTTTGAATGTGATTGAAATAATGGATAATGAAGAGTTAAAGCGATGGAAAAGCAATATAAAGTGAAAAAAAGCAGCCCGGAATAATAAACTCTCCTGAAATTCAGATGGTATGATAAAATGAGAAAGTACGTTCGTATTACTTGAATAAAATAAGTATAGGGAGGTTATATGATGGAGCAAACAAGCTATTCGCAAGTATGGAATCTAGATAAAATTTTTCCGAATGGAAGCCAATCTACTCAATTTAAAAGCTTTATTAAACAAATGGAGTTGAAAGTACAGGCGTTTGAAGAAAATGTTAAAGTATCTAGTACTCCTATAGAGGTAAAGGAAGTGAATAATGTATTAACTTTAGTTCAATACATAGCTGAAATAAGAGTAAGCCTATCACAAGCCAAATCTTTTATTACATGTCTGGTTTCTCAAAACCCTAAGGATCAAGCTGCTGTAATTTTGCGAGGGAAAGTAGCACAAATAGAATCCCGTTTTGAAAAAGAATTATCTAAAGTGAAAAAATTATTAGCAAAAACAAAACAAGATGTATGGAAGAACTTACTCAAAACCGAGGAATTAGAAAGCTTTAATTTCGTTCTAAATGAATGGCGTGATAACACTCCAAACCAATTGTCAGAAGAATCACAAAACCTAATGTCCGATTTAATGTCTGATGGTTATCATGCTTGGGGAAATTTTTATCATGCACTTGTGAGTAGTGTAAGCGTGAATGTCGAAATTGAAGGAGAGGAAAGGAATCTATCAGTTGGACAAGCTATTAACTTACGCTCACACCCAAACGAAAAAGTGCGAAAGCATTCTCATTATGCATTAGAAGATATATGGCAAGAAAAAGAAGACCTATTTTCAAACATACTTAATCACATTGGTGGATTTAGATTGCAAGTATATAAAATGCATGGGATCAAAAGTGTAATAGAAGAACCTTTGAAAAAGAACAGAATGAAGGAAGAAACACTAGATGTGATGTGGTCAGTGATTAGTAAATATAAACGTTTTTTTGCTAATTACCTTAATCACAAAGCCAAATTAAATGGTGATACAAAAATGAAAGCTTATAACTTTTGGGCTCCATATACAAATAATAACCAAGAGATAAAGTATGATGATGCAGTTAAACTTATTATTGAGCACTTTAAAGAGTTTGGGCCGGAATTAGAAAGCTTTGTTATTGAAGCATTTAAGGAAGGGTGGGTAGAAGCAGAAAACCGCCCTAATAAGACTAATTATGGTTTTTGTGCAGGTTTTCCACTTACGGGAGAATCGAGAGTATTTATGACTTTTGGAGGTACGTTCTTAAATGTATTATCACTTGTTCATGAATTGGGTCATGCTTTCCATAATCATGCTATGAAGTCCGTTAACGGATTAAATAAACGTTATCCGATGAGTATTGCTGAAACTGCTTCAACATTCTCAGAAATGATTATATTTGATGCAGCTATGAAGAAGGCAAAGTCAAAAGATGAAAAATTGTTTATACTTGATGAGAAATTAAAACGTAGCGTCATGAATTTTATGAATATGCATTCGAGATTTTTATTTGAACAGAGATTTTATGAGGAACGTAAAGAAGGGATTGTTTCACCTGGTCGATTAAAACTGTTAATGGAAGAAGCCATACATGAGGCGTACGATGGCTCGCTAGAACATCCTTCAATTTATTCATGGGTTTGGACACCACATTATTATATAACGGAATCTCCATTCTATAATTTTCCATATACCTTTGGATATTTATTTGCTTTATGTATATATGCAAAGGGTAAGGAAGAAGGAAAGAACTTCGAAGGAGCTTATATAAACATCCTTCGTGATTCAGGAAGTATGACAACAGAAGATTTAGTAATGAAACATTTAGGAGTAGATATTACCTCTGAAGCTTTCTGGGAAAAAGGAATAGAACTATGTGTAAGAGATGCAGAAGAATTTATAAAATTAACTTCTTCTTAATCGATTGTGTGCTATTCATATATGTATATATGTTCAGCTACGGCTGACCGTTTTTTATAGGATCGTATGAGAAGGATATACTTTCCTTATGCCGAATGTTGCTTCAAGAAGAAGTAAGGCTTTATCTTATTCTGTAATCTTTTCTAGCAGATTTTGGGGGAATACACTCATGATAAGAAGCTATCAAGATGATGACTTTAAACAAGTAACTCAATTAATAAATAGAGCAAGATCATATTATAAAATGTTAGTTTCAAATGAGATCAAAGAAAATTCTGTAGAATTTATTGTATATGTTGAACAAGAAGTAATCCTTGGGATTGCATATGCAACAAGTTTAATAAATGATGCAAAAGAATCTGAGGCTCAAATAAAGGTATTTGTAGATAATCCATATAGATTACGTGGTATAGGAAAGTCATTTGTAAGATACCTCGAAAAGGAATTAAGTAAAAGAAATGCAGATATCATAACCTCATGCATTAGAGTTGATTTAGAAAATACATCCAAATTTTGTCATAAAGTGGGATTTGAGAAGTGGTGGGGATCTCCTGAATTGTTTTATGTAGGCACTGGATTCTCTGAAGTGATGGAGAATTTTGTACGATATGAAGATAAGTATTTTGATAGTTACTTAAAGGTAGTACAAGAATCATTTTATGATGTACATGTAATTAATGATATTAAACCTTATCTAGTCACTGAAGAAATTGTGAAAAGATATAAATTAAATTACAAAGAAAATGTGTACCTTCTTCTAAAAGAGGATGAAATCCTTGCTTCCGTAACCATAGGAAGAGGGACAGTTGAAAATCTAATGGTTTCAAAAATTGCACAAGGTAAAGGTTACGGTAAAAAAGCACTTCAATTTGCTATCAATATGCTATTGAGTCAAGGTTATAAAGAAATTCGAATTTGTTACATGGAAGGTAATGATTCTGCTGAGAATTTATATCTTTCATTAGGATTTAAACCGTTACATAATACGCATGTATACCGTAAAATTATTAGAAATCGTTAAAAAAATATTCTCAAGTTACTTAACTAACAGGCGGGTTTGGTTAGGATCAAACACTGTGAAATGTACAACAGAGAGGTAAAGTGTAGTTGCTCGGTTGTGATTAATTTGAAAGATGTCGCTATGTAAATAAAGTTAAAATGACCGAGGAATTGGTTTCTCAGTCACTTTTTTTATATCCTATTTAGTTCATTTCGGCTAATTGGAAGCACCTAAGAATGTCTGTATTCTTGTCAGAACCCTTTTTTCACCCATTACCTTCATCATTTCAAACAGATCAGGCGTATTGGTTCTGTTAGTAAGAGCGACCCTAATTACCATCGCTACATCACCAACATGCCCCTTGTAACTGTTAGGATTTGCTTTATATTGCTTCATTTCCTTGGCAAATCCGAGTTCCTCAGCAAGTTCTTTCATTTCATGGAACCAAGCTTCCTTTTCAATATGAAACCTATACGTTTTGCTGAAACCTAATACAATTTCTTTCGCAACTTCTTCACCAACATTTGGAGGTATCTTATAGCCACTCAATATATCCTTATCAAACAATTCGTCATAAAAGTAAGCAATCAATGGCTTTACATCTGACCACTTAGAATAATCCTTTCTTGGTTTCTCAATCGTTCGACCTATATTTAGAATGTTTACTGTGTATTCTTGATTCTTGTCAATCAAAGTAAATAACTCAGAATCAAATTCCTTTGACCAAGTGTATAAATGGTCAAATACATCCTTACCATTGAGCGTTGAGATGACATCCTTGCTGATGTCATTAAGTTTATTCATGTCTAATAATGCTCCACTGGCATTCATTTTATCCGTATAGATAAAAAAGTCTCTAAATGATTTATGAGGGTTTGTCATCCTCCATTCTTCAAAGTCAGAATTGATGAGAGTCATGAAGTATTCTCCTATAGCTATTCCTGGGTATCCTTGTTCTTTGTAATACTCTGCGGTACCATCAAGATCCTTACGTTTACTGAATTTCCGTTTTGAAGCTCCGACTTGCTTCATAATTGGAGCGATATGTCCGTATTCCGGTATTCTAAAACCTAAGGTTTCAAACAATTGAATATGGATAGGCACTGAAGAAAGCCACTCATCGCCCCTAATGACATGGGTTGTACCCATTAGATAATCGTCTATAGCATGAGCAAAATGATATGTGGGTAAGCCATCCGTCTTCATAATAACGATATCTTGGTTATTTTCAGGAAACTCAATCGGACCTTTTACCAAATCATTGTACATTATTCTCCTGTCTGAAGAACCTGAAGATCTAAGTCTAATAACAAACGGTCTAGAATTTAAAATCTTTTCTTTGGCTTGTTGAAAGGAAATATTTCGATGTTTAGCCCATTGACCATAGTATCCTGTTGTGACTTTTAGGTCCTGCTGGCTTTTTCTTATCTTTTGTAAATCGTCTGCATTACAGAAGCACGGATAAGCTAATCCATTTAGTACTAAGTGCTTAATAAAAACCTTATATATTTGTGTTCGTGTGCTTTGTTTATAAGGTCCATAAGTACCCTTATCGTCGCCCGAAAGGAGAGGTCCTTCATCAGAGTGAATCCCGAAGTATGACAATGAATTTATAATATTTTCAAGGCTGCCTTTTATTTCGCGTTTTTTGTCTGTGTCTTCAATACGCAGGAAAAAGACTCCATTGCTTTGGTGAGCTAATCTCTCGGATATAAAAGTTGCGTAAAGCCCTCCAATGTTTAGTGAACCCGTTGGGCTCGGTGCAAATCGTGTTACCTTAGCAGATGCAGACAAATTTCTTGGCGGATATTGGGAATAAATATCAGCCGGTAACTGCCTAACATCCGGAAATAACAGTTCTGCCATATTCTTATTTGACATTGTAATATCCTCCTGTTGGTTCAAAATAAAAAGCCTTTCGTCCTGTTGAAGGACGAAAGGCTTGCTTCCGCGTTACCACCTAAATTGGTTAAAAACCCGCTCATTATGCAGCTGATACATGATCATTCTGCACATTTTCTTTAACGGGAAATCCCCGGTAGACCTACTCCAATTTTTTGGTCTACAGCTCCAAGGCTTCATTCATTAAGCTCGAATACCCAATTTCACCAGCATGGGCTCTCTATGATTCGAGTGATTAATTACTCTTCCTCTTCAAAGCATTTTACAATATGTGGATATGATTAGACATATAGTAATACAGTATACCTAAATTGTCAACAACCTAATTTGTGGTGATTTGTATGTGATCAAGATTGGATATAGATTGTGAAAGAAAAAAAGAAAAATTATTCTTACAATGTTCAGAATGTTTCTCACAATGGAAGGTTTTGATATACGAAATAAATGGAAATATGAACTTGATAAAGAAGAATTAATTGAACTAGACCATCAAGGAATAATAAAAAAAGGATGGAGTGAATATATAAATCAAGGTAATTATCAAACTAAATGGTGTAATGCTTAATAAATACATCGCTTCTTTGGCAATAAAAGCATTAAAGTTAAAATGAAATATAGTTGAATTGGGCTCGTATATTTACGACTTATCATTATATTCATAGGTAGTTGATTTACTTTGTATACCAAATTAAAGCTATTCGGTTTAGTCTCCTATTAAATAAATAACGGGGCGATTTCGTAAATAAGCGTAATCGCTCTATATTTATATTTATTGATTACATACTTACTAATCTTCAATATAACTAACAGTAGCTTTTGTGGATCTGGGTTACATAAGGAGGGGTTGAATGCCGATTATTATACATAGACAAATGATTAATGCACCAATAGATTTATGCTTTAATCTGGCAAGGAATGTTGATATACATACTAAAACCACTGAAAAAACAAGGGAAAAGGCTGTTAGTGGAGTTACAGAGGGATTATTAGAAGTAGGAGACATTGTAACTTGGGAAGCAACCCATTTTGGAATAAGACAAAGACTTACTGCAAAAGTGACTTTTATGGTGAAACCATATAAGTTTATAGATGTTATGTTAAAGGGAGCCTTCGACTCTTTTACACATACTCACGAGTTTAAGGAAGTGGATGGTTGCACTATAATGACTGACACTTTTAACTACAAGTCTCCCTTGGGTCCAATTGGTATAATTGCAGATAAAATATTCCTAGAGAGATACATGCGGAAATTCATAATTGATAGGGCGTTACAATTAAAAAAGATTGCTGAGAGTGTGAGATAATGTTTTCCATATTCAACAAATGGAGATTTTAACAAAAGTTCTAATTTAGCTAACGAATGCAAAAGAACAGTAGCTCTTTCACTATCGGGCAAATATATTCATTACGCTCACAACGTGAACATATGTTTGGTATAATGTAAGAGAATTCACGAATGGAGGGGTTTACATGAAACCATTGCAAGGGAAGATTGCTGTTGTTACCGGCGCATCTCGTGGAGCGGGTAGGGGAATTGCTTTCGAACTAGGCAGTGCAGGCGCGACGGTGTATGTGACAGGTAGGAGTGTAAAGGGAGCGACAACCGATAATCGAACAGAAACCATTGAGGAAACTGCCGCTGGTGTCACTTCACGCGGTGGCAAAGGCATAGCTATACGTTGTGATCATACAAGCGAAAATGATGTGAGAAAACTGTTTGAGCATATTGAAAGGGAACACGGTCGGATCGATATTTTAGTCAATAGTGTATTTGGTGGCTCCGAAAGCTCTCTACCAACAGGAGAAGGGCGGCTTTTTTGGCAACGACCACTGGAGCATTGGGATGCTATGATGGTTGCTGGACCGCAAGCTTACTTGCTGACTACTCGATACGCTGTATCGCTGATGACACCACAAAGTAAAGGGTTAATTGTAAACATCACATTTTTTATCAAGGACAACATTTCAGGTAATTTATACTACGATTTAGCCATGAATGCTATCAATCGAATGACACTAGGAATGGCAAAGGAATTGAAGGACTTTAACGTTTCAGCAGTTGCTGTTTGCCCAGGTTGGATGCGAACAGAAAGAGTTACAGATTCAGGTTTTGGACCAGAGGATGGAACAACGGAAACAACCGCGTATGTAGGTCGTGCTGTAGTGGCATTGGCATCAGATACCACGGTATCTAAGCTTTCTGGTGACGCAATAACTGTGGCTGAACTAGCAAGAAAATATGGCTTTACCGATGTCGATGGAACTCAACCTTTGCCGTTTGAATGAAAATCCACTTCCTGTACTATTGGGTGCTAGAATGAACAAAAGTGCTACTACTTCTGTGAAGGATTAGTACCTCTTTGTTGAAGTAAAGAACAGTTGAAGAGCCAACAATGGGATAATGTGTATCAGCGTATTTTGAAAAAGTATTTAAACAAATTTCTTACTTATTTTATTAGCTCTGTTAAATTTTAATGTTGATTTTTAATCATAAAAATGGGAGACGCTTATTTATGGCGTTTCCCTTAAATAAAGTTCAATTAAATACCTTATCAATTTCAGGTCTGTCATAGTCAAAAATGCAGTCATTGTGTCTATTATAAGCATCTCTTATTGTAGCGGGTGAAGTTGCCAACAAATCACAACCTCTATCATCGTAAACGTGAAAGATAGTTTTCCTATTGATATTAATGAAGTAAACCCTATGGAAAATTCTCGGTTTCAACGCCAAGTCTTGATTGCAAATTGCTTTTAGCAGTGGAACATATTTAAGATCGGATATTTTGCATTTTAGAGTAAATCTGTGAGTTTTATAGGTGCCTTCTTCGTCATCTTCTGGAAAAATATAAGGCAATTCTTGATGTTTTAAACTAAATAATAATGATTTCTTAACATAGGGGGAAAAATTCTTTAACCGATGTTTAAGGTTTTTCCCTTTATCGAAATCATTGACATCTATGACAACAAAAATATCTTCTGTTGGAGAATGTAGGGATTCAAATAAAGTAATCGCCCTTTTATAACACCCCAATACATATGGGTTGTTTGGATAATCATATCCCCTTTTCCACTCTACACCAAGTTCAAAACGAATCCCGATATCCCAACTATAAAATAAAGGTGGTCTCAGCTCTAAAGTGGGGTAATTTTCGTGCATAAAGTCATTTAACTGCATTTCAACACCTCATAATTACTATTTATCGGTTCAACTGACCCAAAATTTGCACTGACGTAAACTATCATAAGTCTCTATCACTTCAAAGACAAATGATGTTAGCAGAAGTTCTTTAATGTGTTGCTTCGTGCTTTCGTTACTACGACTATCTATAAACAAGAACCAAGCAAGGTAATTGTCGAGATATTTTGTAGCGACACCTTTAAAACTGAGGAGTATAGGTAGTTCTAGTTGAAAGGGAGACAAAATGAATAAATGGGTTGTTTATATAGATCATCAAGAAGTAAGACACTCAGATAACTTACACGTTCTCCTTCTGGATGGATTACTGTTTCCGATAACAAAAAGATAGTAGGTTGCAATTTTACCTCCTGGGGTGGAGACTATAAGGAGATTAAAATATCTTGTTAATTTAACAGGTGCGTTTATAAGAATGGAATGAATTTGTGAGGTGAAAACATGAAAAAAGTAATATTCGTACTCTCTTTAGGCTGTTTATTCATATTGGTGTTTACTTCTTGTAGTTTAGTCAACGATGTAGTAAAAATTCCAAGTAGAGACCAATATGTTGCTCTAGATATTCAAGGAGTTACTGCTGAAGGTGCTTCTTCAAACGAAACAAAAAAGATTATTAAAGATAGTAATCTTATAAATGCCTTCATCAAAAAAGTTGATGGAATGAAAGTAATTGAATCTAAAGAAAAAGTTGCTATGAAGATAAAAGAGTTAAATGAAAAAGGTAATTATATAATTGCTTTATCTGACAATGAAGAACTTCAAAATGGAAAGTTATATTATATCTCTATGTTTAATGACGGTACATTTATATTTTCAGTATCAAATGCGAAGGAAATGAAGTTTATTTCAGAAGAAGCTAGGCCAAAACTGGTTTCAGAAATAAAGGAGTTGTTAGAGATTAACTTTTAATTAGAATACAATTGAACATCATTTATCTTATTGAAGTACAGGGTGCTAATATTGAATAAGATCAGCTATTGATATTATTGTATCTTATCGGATGGTACAGTTATAAAATGGTTGTATATATATGGTATAATTTAGGAGGTCTAATATTATTCGGACCTTACGGTGATAATCAGGAACAATATAAACCTCCAATCGAATGTGCAAAAAGAGAAGTCAGAGAAGAAATTGGAGTTTTTATTCATTGTCTAACAGAGTTATTTCAAGGTGAATTCAAATTTTGGGATACAAAAAGGAAAGGTTATTTCTATTTTGTGGATTCTGTTAGTGGTACTCAAGCTATAAATGAATTAGAAAAGTTTAAAGGAATCCGTTTAATACACAACATTAATGTAGTGAATTTTTCAGTTGAATTTATAGAGATTACTCAACAATTAGTAGAATACTATTAGTTTCAAAAAGCTCCACTTAATGGTGTTATGATTCTAAGAATGTATTGTTCGATAAGGGGAATCGCATTTTTTTACTAACGACTGCAGTTTGCTCAACAAATCTTATTGAATAGTGTACAATAGATAATAACGAACATACGTTTCTCTTGGGGGGAGAGTAATGAAGAAAGCACTACTGATTATAGACGTACAAAATGGAATGTTTCAAAAAGATAATGTTGTGTATAAAGGGGAAAGATTACTACAAAATTTAAACAATTTAATCTTTCAAGCTCGCAATAATAGTACACCCATTTTTTTTATACAGCATCATGCACCTGCCGGTAAGCCTTTAGAGTTTGGCACAAAGGGCTGGGAGATTCATCCTGAAATTACCCCAAACAGTCAAGATGTAATCATTCAAAAAACTACTCCAGATTCATTTTTTAAAACTTCTTTAGATGAGGAACTGAAAAAACAAGGGATTGAACATTTAGTTATTGCGGGAATTCAAACAGAAGCGTGTGTCGATACAACTTGTAGAAGAGCTTTTAGTATGGAATATAAGGTCACGTTAGCTTCAGATACACACAGCACATGGGATTCTAAAGACATTACTGCCCAGCAAATTATAAACCATCATAACGGAGTATTACGTTGGTTTGCTGATGTTAACCCAAGTAAAGATATTATTTTTTGATTGCTAATTTTGAAATTACGTACGTACTCTTTTGAAATGCTATATAAAAAAACGGGATCTCTCGGAGCGGTGGCTTTTATGGCTATTGTAGGAGATTTGACTTAAATCCATTATGAGTACGAGTAATAACAATAGGGGGAAACTAATATGACAAATAGAAGTTTGGAGTTGTCACTAGAAAAACGTGAAGAATTACTTAAAGCATTGAAAGTCCGTTTTGAGAAAAACATGAACCGCCATAAAGGTCTTGAATGGGCTAACGTACAAGCTAAGCTCGAAGAAAATACTGAAAAACTGTGGTCGCTCAATGAAATGGAAAGAACTGGCGGTGAACCGGATGTTGTTGGTCATGATGAAAGGACAGATGAATACATTTTTTATGATTGTTCAGCGGAAAGTCCTACAGGTCGCAGAAGCGTTTGTTACGACCGTGAAGCATTAGAGTCAAGGAAAAAACACAAACCAGAAAATAACGCTATTGATATGGCAACTGCCATGGGCATTGAACTATTAACGGAGGAACAATACCGGGAGCTACAGAAACTTGATAATTTTGATTTGAAAACGTCGAGCTGGGTCCAAACACCTGCTACTATTAGAAAACTTGGCGGGGCCCTCTTTTGTGATCGTCGCTACGACACTGTTTTTGTGTACCACAACGGAGCAGAATCCTATTATGCTGCAAGGGGTTTTCGTGGCTCGCTAAGGGTCTAAATGTTGAACAAACAGCCAAATTTGTATTTGAGAAATGATTTTGTAGCTATAAGGGGAAAAAATGGATGAAATTTTATGTTGCATCTAGCCTTAAAAATATGGATAAGGTTAGATATGTAAGTCAGAAGTTAAAAGATAAAGGATATATCCATACATATGATTGGACTATAAATGAAAACGTTACAACATTGGAAGAACTAAAGGCGATAGGTCAAAAGGAAAAAAGTGCTGTAATGGAGGCTGATTTTGTAGTAGTTTTATTTCCAGCAGGAAAAGGAAGCCATATTGAACTTGGTATCGCAATTGGAAATAGCAAAAAAATTTATCTTTATTCACCAAACAATGAAGTAGATAACTTCGAAACAACTAGTACATTCTATCATTTACCAGAAATTGAAAAGTGTTTTGGAACCATAGATGAGTTGGTAGATATTATAGACCTAAGATCAAAAAGTGTACTAAGTTTACCGGATGCAAGAAAGGAATAAGGAATTGACGATCTGAATCATTATAATGAGAACGGAGTACTATGTATCCTGAGCAATTTTAGAGAGGGAGTACATGATAAGGTACAACAATTTATTGGATGTGTGGAACTTTTAAAGGACTGAGTGAGGTGATTTTCCTCACTCAGTTTTTATTACCACCATAAACTCGGCTTAACAACCATGAACCAAAGCATAGCCAATAATAAAATAATATAAATCCAAATCGAGCGCTGTAGTTTAGCTGCTAGTAGCTCATGACTTTCACCTTCTATATTAAACTTCCGAAGAGTTGGAGAAAAGGCACGTGCAAGGAAGAAGAGGGATGCAAATAAAATAATCAGTGTCATGACGATCCAAGGAGTTGACCACGTCCATGACCCTGAAAGAACAAGTATGACACCAGAGCCAACTAGAACATGGCCAGCATGTTTGGTTAATCTCACCACAAATTGAAATGTATCGATATAGGCTAATAATTCACTTGAATAAGCACGACTCATCTTTTTGACAAGTGGTAAGGAAAGGAAAATAGTCAGTCAGATGTTATTCTAACTTTGGGGTGCAGTACAAAGCCTATTGCCTTAAATTATTGATCTACAGTTTCAAATCTAGTGATTTTTAATTCTTTCTCTGTTGAGATAACATATGCTCTTAATATTACTTGTTGGGACTCTCCATTTTCCTTTTTCCAATTCGTTTGTACTTCAACCACAATATGATTTCCAACTTTTGATGTCTTTCTTTGCTTGTGGCTTATTAGAATCCATTGGATATCGGTAATCGGATAAATAGTTTAATAGTGTCACCTAAGTTTTTATAGACAAAAACACTATTCGTTAACTCTTTTTTTCATTAGCCCGGTACATGAAGATTTCAGGATTCTCTACGGATTTGAAGCCGATTTTCTCATATAGTGAATGAGCATCTTTAGTTGCTAGCATCATAACTCGTACTCCTTGAGAATCAAGGTGACTTGTCATTACTTCCATTAGCCATTTTGATAAGCCTTTTCCTCTGTACTGTGATAAGACGAAGACATCACATACATAAGCTAAGGTTGCAAGGTCAGATACAACTCTAGCAAAGCCAACTTGCTCATAATGTTCACTATTGATATCACCATCGTATATTCCATAACAAACCATTGAAAGATCTATTGATTTTTCTACTGTTTCTCTTGGGATTCCTTTTGCCCAGTATGAATCTTCACTAAGAAACTTATAAACCATGTTCCGATCAATATAATTTTTATTCGTTGTGATTGTAAAATTGTCTAAATACCATTGACTCATTATGGCCCCTCCATTACTACTTCTTATTAAATTTAATTATTCTTTATATCTTTAAAAAAATCCTTCTCATTCGTAAGATATGTATGGAAAGAAACTTCCTGTTCAAGTAAAACTTGTTTTATTTAGTGAGGGGAATTGTAGAATGTTGTTGAAGCATTCTTTAAGTATATTTGAAGAATTAGAAGCATACAGATCATTCACAAATGGTAAAAGGGATGTTTTCCAGCTGTGGTGGGGTTTTACAAGAGAGTAGGGAAATAAGCAGAAAAGAATCACCTTTATCCGCGATCATTTTCTCATTATTATGGTACTCTGAACCAAATGCCATTTTATCATAGCTTATTCAAGATATAATAAATATTAAATCCTGGTTCCTACTGTCGCAAAAAACCATATATATATAGTAAAATCCTAACAGGAGTAGATAGTATTGGACAAACAAAATAGCCGATTTAGATGGGTTGTATTTGCTTCTGTATTGTTTACGTATTTATTAATGTCGAGCCAACGAACAGCCCCAGGATTGATTACCGAACAAGTGATGTTGGACTTTAGTGTAACGGCAACGACCGTTGGATTACTGACAAGTATCCAATTTTTTGTGTACACAGGATTGCAAATTCCGATGGGTATTTTGGCTGATCGATATGGGCCTAATTTTTTTCTGCTTGTTGGTGCACTATTTACAGGTTTAGGTACCATCATTTATAGTCTTGGCACAAATGAATATGTCTTATTTTTTTCAAGAATCTTAACAGGGGCAGGGGACGCGACAATCTGGGTTAATATGGTGTTAATTCTGAGCCAATGGTTTAATGCGAAGGAATTCACACGATTAATTGGTGTTACAGCCATGACTGGAAGCCTTGGCTTTCTTTTGGCGACAGTCCCATTCTCATTTTTAATAGATTTCTTTGGTTGGCGGGCATCATTTTTTTCATCGGGGCTTTTGCTATGTTTATGTTGCATTCTCCTCTATTTTGTTCTCTTACAAAAACCGAAACAATCGATATTTATTAAAAATGAAATACACCATGAAAAAACGTTGGATGTACTACGAAGAATATTTTCTACTCGGCAAGCATGGGCATTGTTTTTATGTCACTTTGGGATTGTTGGGACGTATATTGGATTTATCAGCTCATGGGGAGTACCATATGGGATGAATATGTATGGTATGACACGTTCAGATGCGAGTCAGCTTATCATGATTGGACTGATCGGAGCACTTATTGGTGCTCCATTAGCTGGTTGGATCTCAAGTCGTTTAGATGCAATTAGACGTCCGTATATTGTTATTCACCTGATCCTAGTAATCAGTTGGTCAATCTTTCTTATATTTTCTGGTAATCCGCCATTTTTCTTGTTAACTTTACTTTTCTTTATCATTGGCCTTGCGTATGGGGGAAATGCTTTAACATTTGCTGCTGTTCGTCAATCATTTCCAATCAAGGAATCTGGTATTGTTTCTGGCTTTGCGAACACGGGTGGGTTTCTAAGTGCTGTCCTTCTCCCAAGCATTTTCGGAAATGTATTGGATCATTTTCAGGTAGTTACCGGTAGTATAACGGATGGATATTATTATGGTTTCATCACTCCTGTTATCTTCTCAATCATTGGCTTAATAGGTGTGATGATTTTGAAGGAAAATAGTCATTCTGATAATAAAGCAATCATTACCAAAAAATGCAAACGGAAAAGAGCTTAGAAAGGACTTACTTTTGTTTACATTTATTACTATGGAGTAGTTGAGCGAAAGGCATCTCAAACGAGGTGTCTTTTTTTGGTTCAGTAATTCCTCTGTATTCTCGTGAAAAATACAGCAAGATTTGGAAAGTCTTAAAAACTCTTTACTGTTACTTTAATAGTAACAAATTAATATTTTGTATTTTAAAAAGAAAGGAGAATGAAACATTAATAACATTAAAGCTCAGAATCAATTGGTAGCTTTTTGATCGGTACGTATATGTGAAAGACTGAGTCAAAAATGTGTATATTTTCAAAAACTTGAATTAGTTCGATATCTGTAACCTCAGCTTCTTGCTTAGAGATCTTTAGAAATCTTGCGAAGTCAGTAATGAGGACATCACCGATTTCAAGCAAATCACCGAAGTATTTGAACTTTGTACAAAAGAATTGTGGTACATCAATCGTAAAATGATAAGGTTTATCTATTGGGATATCTTGTGGAATCCCGGCTAGAACATTGAAACGTGTTGAATTCTGGTGGCAGTTAGAATAGATCACATAACACGGACCATTACTTGTTGAATCAATGTTTTCAACTAACATATCTAAATGAGAGCGAATCTTCATCTTGTAGTCATCAGTTGCTAGATCAACTTCAAACGCGATGCCAGTTACCCTTGTTGCTTCAAAGTCTGTAAGGGTGAAATCGGTGACAATATCACCATTGATGTTTTTTATAGGTCTTTTCACTACTTGAGGTATTGGCTCTTGAGGTAGTTTCTTTTCATGACCTCTTATAGAGCTAGGAGATATACCGTATTGCTGTTTGAAAGCTCTGGTGAATGAGGAAGGAGATCCGAAATTTAGCTGATAAGCAATTTCTGTTAGAGATATGTTATCGTTTGAAATTAATGTTAGTGATGCATTCAACCTTCTAGATCGTATGTAATGGTTTAATGAACAGCCCATCATCGCAGAAAAAAGTCTATGAAAATAGTATTTGGACATGTTGAAGGAATTGGCAACAGACTCCAATGATAAGGGATGTTGTATATTGTTTTCAATATAGATCAGGGCATTCTCTATGACTTCATGGTGTTCCATATTTTCTCCTTTCATCTACCTTAACTAGGTTAATAACGAGAATAAATAAATAATGATTTCAAGGGAGTGTGATTGTTATGACACTGGATAGAAGGAATGGGATAATATTAGGTATTTTTTATATAGCAGCTGCGGTTACTTCAATCATAGCTGTAGTCTTTTATGAGCAGATTTTGTCAGAACAGTGGTATAAGACTGTAGCAAATGGATTGGAAACAAAGGTATTATTCGGTGTGTTAAATGATCTTTTTCTCGTGGTGTCGGCCGTTGGGACAGCTGTTATGCTATTTCCATATATCCGGCGCTGGAATGAACATATTGCATTAGGGTATCTTTGTTTTCGATTCATGGAAGCTGTTTTTATTGCAATAGGTTTGGTAAGCATATTAGGATTATTGAATCTTAGTATCTATTATGAAGCAGGAAGTTTTACAAGTGAAGAAAATTTTTCAGGTTTAAGTAAAGTGTTGCAAGGTTTTCATGGCTGGACATTTATGTTAGGTCCAAATTTTATGTTAGGAATAAATACAGTTCTGTATAGTTATGTACTCTTTAGAACAGGTTTAGTGCCAAAACGATTAGCACTGTTCGGTATAATTACAGCGGTGATGGTATTCATCGCTGGTTTACTTGAAATGTTTGGTATGATAGAACCTTTATCGATAGCAAAAGGTTTAATTGCATTACCAGTAGGTGTTTTTGAAATGAGTTTGGCGTTTTGGTTGATTGTGAAGGGATTTAATAAGCAAAAGTTAGAAAAGTTGAATGTGAGATAGTATTCATTATTGAATATCGAACTGAAAATTCTAAATATATTTATTTGTTCGGAATTTGCGGTGAAAGTGTTCCATTTTTGAGTGAAATAATTTATAATCACTTTCATACACGAAAATTAAAAATGTAAACACTTGTATAATCGTGGGGATATGGCCCACAAGTTTCTACCAGGTTACCGTAAACGGCCTGACTACAAGTGATTATTCTTCCATGATATATAAGGGCTATGTAGCAATGTTTAAGTACCCTTTATCAAGGTTTATGTTGAAATGATTAAACCGAATGGTAAGAGATCACTTTAGTCAAAAGGATCTCTTGCTATTCGGTTTTTTTGTTAGGAAATTATAAATGCTCACTATTTGTGGATAACTGAGTGATGTGCGTAGTAATCCGGCTCCAGCGCCCAGCCAAGATAAAATGGCGACGATCTTAGCCATTTTATCCTACTCGAGATCAAATAACCCTTGAAGAGTAAAAGGGAAAGAACGCCCTTTTTCTCTTCAAGGAACATTTGCTATGCCTGAGGCTAAACGAGGCGCCCTGAGCCTTTTGTTCCGCCAATTTGAAAATTAAGGGAGGTAGCACTAATTGGACCCATTAAAAACAGCCATTTTAGAAAAAGGAGCGGTACTATCAGGTGGTGTGTTAAAGGTTGATCACTTTTTGAATCACCAAATAGACACGGACCTTATGATTCATATCGGTAAGGAATTTGCCGCTAGATATAAGGAGTGTAACATTACTAGAGTCATCACGATTGAGTCATCAGGTATTGCTCCAAGCTTAATGGCGGCAAATGAATTAGATGTACCGCTTGTATTTGCAAGAAAAAAGAAGTCACTGACGATGACAAATGACGTGTATACAAGTAGTGTTTATTCATTTACGAAGCAAGAAACGAATACGATAACAATTTCTAAAAGCTTCTTAAACGCAGAAGATCATGTACTCATTATTGATGACTTTCTAGCCAATGGGAAGGCAGCACTAGGCTTAGCACATATTGTGGAGCAAGCGGGTGCTAAGGTAGCAGGGTTTGGTATTGTCATTGAAAAGTCATTTCAGGAAGGTAGAGCGAAGCTGGAAGAAGCAGGCTATCGTGTAGAATCACTTGCCCGTATTCAATCACTACAACATGAAAAAGTAACATTTTTAGAGGAAACAGTTCTACAAAATTCATAATAGATAGGAGAAAACATCATGAACCATTCTGTTCACTATCCTTTATATAAGAAAGAAGATACCGATGCATTTTTTGCCCTGTTCCAAAACAACTTAGCCAACTTTGTCATTATTGCGGTGACAATGCTTGGGATGGGCTTTCCTGCCAGTATTGTGTTTGGTAAGGTAATCCCCGGTGCAGCGGTTGCCGTTATGGTTGGTAACTTATATTATTCGCATATGGCAAAACGTTTAGCTAAAAAAGAAGGAAGAACAGATGTAACAGCCCTTTCATATGGAATTAGTACACCTGTTATGTTCGTATTTTTATTTGGAGTACTAGCACCTGCAAAAGCATTAACAAATGATCCAGATCTTGCTTGGAGAATTGCCGTAGCAGCTGCATTTTTAAGTGGATTAGTGGAGGCTTTAGTAAGTCTAACAGGAAACTGGGTTCGCAATCAAATTCCAAGAGCGGCTATGCTCGGGGCTCTAGCTGGGGTAGCACTTACGTTTATAGCGGGTGAGATGTTATTTAATACGTTTTCGATTCCGGTTGTGGGTCTTGTAACACTTGTCATTATTATTGTAGGGGTTATTGGAAAAATGGCAATGCCGTTTAAAATTCCTACCTCTTTATTTGCCATTTTAGTTGGTACGATTTTAGCATTCACATTAGGCTATCAATCGCCAAATAAGATTGTAGAAGGTCTTGGGAATGTTGGGTTTTATCCTATATTGCCAACTTTAGCTGCACTTGATGGAATGAGTTATTTATTTGGTAGCTTAATCGGATTAATGGCCATTATTTTGCCAATTACGTTATACAATGCGATTGAAACAATGAATAACGTGGATGCAATGTCAGCTGCTGGTGACTCATACGATGTTCGTGAATGTCAAGCGGTGGATGGTGTAGGAACCATGCTTGGGGCTCTGTTCGGTGGATTATTTCCGACAACCGTATATATTGCGACAGTAGGCTCCAAAATGATGGGGGCAGGACGAGGATACAGCATTTTAAATGCAATAGTATTTGGAGTCGCTGCCATGACAGGAGTTATTGCGGTTTTAGCTTCTGTTATTCCAGTAGCTGCCGTTGCTCCTATTTTAGTATTCGTTGGAATATCAATGGTTGGAACAGCCTTTCAATCTAATGAGACAAAGTACTTTCCGGCAGTTGCACTTGCAATGCTACCTTACTTTGCAAACTATGTAATGACACGTTTTAATAATTCAGCAGGAGAAGTGGTTGCAGGTATTTCAAAGGGAATTGTTCCTCTTGGACAAGGAGCAATGTTTACAGCGATTGTTTTAGGTGCCGTTACTGTGTTTATTATTGACAAACAGTATGTGAAAGCGAGTATTTTTTCATTAGTGGGTGCAATGCTTTCTTTTGTTGGGTTTATGCATGCTCCTAAATTAGCTGTAAATGCAGCTCCAGAGTTCTCAATGGCATATGTGTTAGTGTCTGTATTCTTAGTATACTGTGCTTATCAGCATGTAAGTGTGACTCAAAAAGAAACAACAGATCTTTCTGTTGGACAGAAGGTCGCTTCATAGAAAGTCTGAAAAATTTACACGAAATGAATAGCGTTAGCTTGATAATAATTCCTAGTGCCTTTTCACTTTCATGTGAAAGGCACTTTTTTCTATAAGCCAAATTCTTTCGCAATCAATTCATAAGAACGTATTTTATCAACTTGTGAATGTGTAATGGTAACAATCATGATTTCATCGGCTTGATAGGTTTTATGCAACTCCAAAAGTTTTTGCTTCACTTCTGTTGGATTGCCAATGATCACATGCTTTTTCTTCTGTTCAAGGGAATCTTTTTCTTTTTCATTAAGATTGTAAGCTTTTGCTTCTTCAATCGTAGGGATCCCTCGGTTACTATCACCGTTTTTTCTTTGAAAGGACCATACGAGCATACTTTGGGCTATTTCTACTGCTTCTTCAGTGGTGTCCGCACAAATGGCTGATACGGTTAATATGACTTCTGACTTTTGACCCTTTTTTTTCGGTTGAAAGCTATCTCGATATTGTTTGATAATATCTACCCCATCTTTATCGCTCATAAACTGACCAAAGGCATAGGCCATTCCATTTTCTGCTGCGAGTAAAGCACTTTTTAAACTCGTACCAAGAAGCCAAGGAACTGCTGGATTCCTCGGTAAGGGTGAAGCCTTCACTTTTCCAAAATGATGGCTGCTTGTGGACTCATCGTAAATATAACTAAGCAATTCCTTTACTGCATTTGGCATGTTAAATACCTTCTGTAAAAAATTATCGGATAAAGCATTCGTCGCCTCAGCTGATCCACCTGGGGCTCGGCCAATTCCTAGGTCAATTCGGTTTGGAAATAACGTTGCGAGCGTGTTGAATACTTCAGCCACTTTATAAGGTTTATAATGAGGCAGTAACGTAGCCCCTGATCCTATACGAATCGTTTTCGTATTTGCGCCAATTAAACCTAACATCACTTCTGGTGCAGGACAAGCAAGACCAGATAAATCGTGATGTTCCGCTATCCAATAACGCGTATACCGAAACGATTCCCCAGCTTGTGCTAGATTCACCGAATTATATAATGCTTCTTGAGCGGTTTGGTTGGATGAAATCGGTGATTGATCTAAAATGCTTAGTTTCATGATATTTACCTTCTTTCTTACTGCTTTACTTCAAGTAAACTCAAACTAAAATCCCCAACTTGATCTTCTTTATATAAATTCGTAATTGAAGTGGAGTATTTTATAATTGTTCCTTGGAAGGTTAGGTTTCTTTCAGGTACTTTTACTTCAAATGTTCCATTGTATAGTAATGTGGTCATGTCATGATATTCGGCACTCGTTACTTTAAAGTTAACTGAAATCTGAATGAATCCATCTATACTGTCTTCATTATAAGTAGTTATTTTGATTGGTTTATTATTGAGAGAAATTTCATGTACCAACATTACATCTCCTTCGTAACCCTTTTTCTTTATTTTAAACAAAAAGAGGGTGGACTACTATTGAGGTGTTTCAGGTAGGAAGGAAGATAGACCTTCAATAGAGGATTGATTCCAACATTAAAAGAGGTGAAGATTGGTAAAATATTATTTGAGGGGGGAGTACTTTGAAGAAAACTATATTAATATTCAAGTCAATGTTCTTTATAATTATTTTTTTAAGTGCATGCACAAATGTCGATACTAACCAACATATTGAAGTATTCATGACTATAACAATGGATGAAAATGAGGAAGGATACGAAGTGGAAAATGGTTATAAGAAAGTTAACTCAATTACAACTCTTGAAAAAAGTAAATATCATATTAAAACTGATATTAAAGCAATCAAAGATTACTATGATATAGAAGGAAAGTACCTAAAAACAGTCATACTCCATTCTAAATTTAATAAATCAAATATTACTCTTGCAGAAGAAGGGGATGATACAAAAATAGAACTTAATAAATCTTCAACCATTTTTATACCAAACGGAACTTTAGGAGATTTTAAGCTAGATAATATGTCGGATGAAGAAACAGGGAAAGTGAAAAAACATGTATTGTCATTCATGGACAAATTAGACAAAAATTAAGGCTTTTTTTTATGGCTCTGTCAAAGTCTGTTGTTGATAATTTGATTTACGGGAACTTACGTTCTGTAATGGATTTAACTATATAAAAGTTGGTGATGAACGTGAGAGAAACTGATATTCTTAAAGCCATTTAACAACTAAATCCAGCAGAAAAACACCGACTACGAGAGTATTTAATTGAGGCACTTACTGCATCCTCTTCGACAGGAACTGTTCTACAAGAAATATCTGAACGCAAAAATAAGAGTGGTTATCATTGTCCTGATTGCAAACCAGAACATATTGTTTGGTATGGCACATACTCAACGATTGTTGATGGCGATGAAGTAGAAAAGCAACGTTATCGTTGTAAAGCGTGTAAACAATTATCACCGAAGACTTAAAGGATGGATACAACGTTTTAATGGAGTTGCAACTAAATATCTGAATAATTACCTTGCTTGGTTTCAGGTGTTAGAATCCATTCAACATCAAAGGAATCCTGTTACTATGAATGACTAGATGATTAAAGGGATTTTATTACAAAATATGGAAACATATGATACACTTAGGTTATCTAGATTCACGATATAAACATAACTGCTTGTTTAACTAACGGGCAGGTTTATTGAAGAGTAACAATATGAATATGGTAAGATTATCTTGGGAGAGTGATTACATATGGGAAGAAGAAGCGTGGGGATGTCATTTATCGCCATATCAACAATTTTAATCGCAATTAAATATATAAGTGAAGCTATGTGGCAAGGTGATGTTGGGAACACCCTTAGTAACTTTAGCTTACTCTCACTTATAGCAGGAATAGTTTATTTGGTTTGGGGAGAATATGAAGAATTTAAAATGAGATAAAAAAAGAAAGAAGACTAACATTTTTTATTCAATTATAGGGAGAAAATAAATCTTTATTCTATGGGGGTTAATATGCAAGATATAGTATTGAGAAATATGTCAGATATAGAGTTTGAGCTGTACTTTGCAAATAATATTGAAAGATATGCTGAAGTATTATCACAAAACAAACATGAGCAAGGAGACGAGCCCTCTATCAAAGCTTATAACTAGTTAAAGAACTTGCTTCCAAAAGGACTTGCAACACCTAATCATCACCTTTTTAATATCTTAAAAGGTGAAATGGTAATAGGCTATGTTTGGCTTAAAGTCGAAGAAGATAAAAGAAGTGCATTCCTTTATGAGATATTTGTTAATGATAAACATAGATGTTATGGAGTAGGAACAAAAACTATGCGGTATATAGAGGAGTTTATCCAACAAAAAGGAGTGTATTTCTTTAAACTTCACGTATTCGGGAGCAATACAGGAGCTCGTAAACTCTATGAAAATCTCGGATTTGAAATCGCAGGAGTAAATATGTTGAAGTTGTTGGAATAGGTTGATGTGTTGTTCAACTAAAGGGTGCAAGAGTTGAACAAGCAAAACGATCAGTAAGTGCTGATCGCTTTTATATATATGGAGCAGTTTAATGGAATAAAGAGTGAGAACTACTTTAAACAAAGGAGAAGGTGAATTGATACAATTAGAAGAAAGATTGGCTGAGAGAAGCTTGAAGGTACTAAAAAAAGAGTTATCAATGGGGCTTACGCAGGAAGAATTTATAGAATTGAAACTGTTGATAAAGAGAATCAAAAGTTGAACCTTGTATATAAAGAATTTGAAACTGACCGAAACAATGAACTCAACCTCTATTCAAAGTATTCACAGATTATTAAACAATTCAATAAAGTGGTAACAGTGTGGGATTCTTCACCAAAAGCTATTCTTATGTATGACTTAAAATTACAACTAAAAAAGGACTTTGGGTTACTATCAGATTTAGATAAGCGGAACCTTATAAAGAGTATGTTAGATAGGCTGGCTGTCCTACACAGTTTAAGTATTAGCGAGAATGCTAACGGGTTACCAACTCACAAAATTACATCTGAATGGCACGGATGGTGTGTGGATCAAATGAATAGCTTAGGTGCACAGAATCCCTGGGCTAAAACCAAATGGATTAGAATAATCAACAATGCTTATGAGCAATTAGATATTAAAAATTTTAAACAACATTGTCCACGAGTAATTACTCACGGGGACCCTCATCTGGTGAACAAATTCTTAAATGATGGACAGATAGGGTTGATTGATTGGGAGTGGTCGGCTATGGGTTTCACCATTAAGAGACATAACGATAATGTGTCAAGATATATATGACACACGGTTGATTCAATTTGTAATAGAATCCTATCAAGAAATTTTGAACAACCATGACCTCAATATCCCCTACGAAGATTATCAACGAGATTTTAATTACTTTTATATAGACCATACCTCTATGATGCTAGCGTGGGAGTTTGAAAAGTATTTTCAAGATTATACATCTGAAGAAAAAATCAAAGAAATAATAGAATTCAAAATCGGGGAAATTAAAAGGGTAACAAATGAAGAATTAGGCTTATTCCGTTAAAGGGTGCAAATCTTGAATACGAAAGTATCAGCTGTAACGGTCCTATTGTGGAGTAGTAAGTAAATTAGGAGTGAAGATATGAAGTGAGTATTGAAGAATTTAATGACGATACTTATATTTGGTATTTTCCTAACTAGCATTTGGATTATTAAGAGATTATAACTTATATCTCGCAAATATTTCATTTATATTAGTTTTTGGAACAATGTTTTATTTATTATTAGAAATAGGCAATAGAAAAGAAAAAGTGAAGAAGAGTATTTTTATTTTACTTTATTACTTGATTTGTATAATGATTGTACTGAAAATTTGGCACAAGCTATTTTCTCGTAATACCCTTGGCAGTCCCTTATTCCTTTCTCTCTAATTCTAAATTAAATTGTTACTAACTATTATTGATTATTGAAGGCTGTATAAATGCACTCAAAATTATGTTCTCTTTTTATCTATTAAAGTAACGGGTAGTGAAAGTTGAAGAAGATATTACAACCAGATTGAATACATTTTAGAAACAGGATAGAAAGAGACAATTGTAATTAAAAGGTGAGAAGATGGGTCAGATAAAGTTTAAGATTAATGCCAAAAGCCTATACATTAACAGTAGTAACAACATAGTCGGAGACATATATATTGAGAAGAATGGATACATCTTCTTCCTAGATGAAAATTGGACTGATTTTGTAATTGTTTTACTATCTTGGTGAACGAAAAACTTAAATATTTTAAATATGCTAAAGCCGGTGAGAGAATAGAGTTCGATTTTATGGATGGACCTCTTTTGATGAGATTAGAAAAAGTAGATGAAAAAGTAATTAACTTAAAGGGAATCAAAAGAAATTCAAATGAAAAAGTATTGTTTGAAGCCCAAACCAATTTTAATGATTTTAAAAAGAGTTTAGTAACAGTATCTAATGCAGCAATTAGTTATGTGGATTTAAAGGGTTGGAAAAATTATGAATTATTAAATCTAAAAAGGCACTTAAATTCCTTATAGAATTAACGGGAGCTCAAATTAAAACTGACGATGCGATGACTATCATTGGGTTAATCAGAGCACTTATTAATTATGTAACTGTAATAAAAAGTAATTTGTAAAAGGGAAACTTATCGTTCTCAAAAAATTAATGTCAATTATGGGAGGAATTATGCGTATTATCGTTGTTATTGTGCTTGGATTGGGGCTACTGTTAGCTGGTTGTTCTGATAAAGCTAGTGTAACTGAAGTTGCAGCTTATAAGGCAGAAGATATTCCTTTTGAGGGTGGTATAGGAAGAGTAACCATTGCGTTCGAGGAACCAATTCTCAAAGATGGAAAGATTGTAGATGGGCTAATTGACGTTATTGTATTTGCAAGAGAATTAAAGTCAGGAGAAGAATATGAAATTTATATAGGAGAAGAAAATAAGCGAGGAGTTATTTTTGGACCCGAAGAAAATGTCGAGTTACGTTTCGGAACACTGATAGATGAAACTTTTTTTCATCCCAATGCACAAGGAGAGTTATTTGTTTCTATGAAAAACCCATTAAGAATATTCTCAAAAGTAGAAGAAGTAAGAGTTTTTGTTTCACAAGATGGACAGGAAGTTTTGAAATCTGAACCTTTTAAATTCTTGGAGAATACTCCTTAATTGATAGAGGTTCTTATTGAAAATGAACTAAACTAGTTAATAGCTTTGTCAACATTTTTCAATATAATGATCAGTTGGGCTGTTGTTGTAAGAGACCATTAATTGAGTATTGAAATCTTAAAACAAGGGGAGTCTTTATGTTTTATAGAAGAAAATTCTATATTGAACTTAGCACTGACCAGGTGCTAATCTAGAACAGGGAATTTTAGTACAGTAGGAAAGTTGAACATCTTATTCAATAACAGGGGGCAAGAGTTAACGAAGGCGATCATTATATTGACCGTCTTTTTCTTATCTATAATTTAGAATAAGAATCTGGAAATATTATGTTAATATGGATGTGAGAAGATGTTGTACTAACGGGGCAGTTTTCTTCAAGAAGGGGGAGTTATATGAGGTATTTAATATCAATCATTTCTATGTTTGTTCTAAGTGGCTGCCATATGGGTAATAGCGGTCTATTAGATACATCAAAACTTGAAAAAGAGGAAGCTGAAGGTAATTTAACAGAACAACAGTTAGATTCAATACCAGCTGTGTATAGAACGCCTTCGCTTGAAACGGGGCTAGACGCAGTACCTTTCAAAGTAAACCTACCTAAAGAATTGCCTTTTGAAACAAGTGGTTTTAATGTGATTGAAATAAAAGATTGGAATAATAGAGAAGACAAAAAAAATATATCCATTGAATTACTAGCATGGGAACAACTATCATCACAGATGGATAAAAACGTGGTTATCATGATTCATGATTTCAAAGTAAGTTATGTCACTTCGGGTATTAAAGTGACATTAGATAACGGAACAGAAGCACGATATAATATGGACCACAAAACTTCTGGAGGTATCAGTTTTGTTGATGATGGACTATATATCAGTATTGGTTATACCAATAGAGAAGAAGAATTTGATAAAGAAAAAATGCTGGAAGCATTGTTGAGTCTTGCCAATCAGATGTTGCAAGAATAAGTTATTACCTAAAAAATTCACTAACGGGTGCGCATGTACAACAAGGAAATGGCTCAGTTGCAGGCTGATCCTTTTTCAGTAAAGGAGCAGGATAGTGGAATAAGAACAGAAAGACGGTGGAATTATGCGTTTAATACAGAGTATTTGTTCCATAACTCTTTTATTATTGATTATCGGTTGTTCAAATAACGATAATAATACAAGTAGCGTCAACATCGAAGGCATTCAGGGTGAAATAATAAAGATCGATGAAGACTCTATTTTATTGGAAGATAAGAGTGGTAGAGTGGAATTAAAATTCACTGAAGCTACTGTATTTGAAGGTAAAAAACTAAATGAATTAGTTATTGGTGACACGGTTAAAACTTGGTACGGCAGTCAACCACTGGATAGTAA